>NZ_JBIRHU010000034.1:0-56802 GCF_044328675.1 Streptomyces sp. NPDC017890 | reverse complement strand
GAACCACACCAGCGACCAGCACCCGTGGTTCCAGGAGTCGCGCAAGGACCCCGACGGCCCCTACGGCGACTACTACGTCTGGGCCGACGACGACAAGCAGTTCCAGGACGCGCGGATCATCTTCGTCGACACCGAGGCGTCGAACTGGACCTACGACCCGGTGCGCAAGCAGTACTTCTGGCACCGCTTCTTCTCCCACCAGCCGGACCTCAACTACGAGAACCCGGCCGTGCAGGAGGAGATGATCTCCGCCCTGAAGTTCTGGCTGGACCTGGGCATCGACGGGTTCCGGCTGGACGCGGTGCCGTACCTGTACCAGGAGGAGGGCACCAACTGCGAGAACCTCCCGGCCACGCACGCCTTCCTGAAGCGGGTGCGCAAGGAGATCGACGCGCAGTACCCGGACACGGTGGTGCTGGCGGAGGCCAACCAGTGGCCGGAGGACGTCGTCGACTACTTCGGCGACTACGCCGCGGGCGGCGACGAGTGCCACATGGCGTTCCACTTCCCGGTCATGCCGCGGATCTTCATGGCGGTCAGGAGGGAGTCGCGCTATCCGGTCTCCGAGATCCTCGCCAAGACCCCGGCCATCCCGTCCGGCTGCCAGTGGGGCATCTTCCTGCGCAACCACGACGAGCTGACCCTGGAGATGGTCACCGACGAGGAACGCGACTACATGTACGCGGAGTACGCCAAGGACCCGCGTATGCGCGCCAACATCGGCATCCGCCGCCGACTGGCCCCGCTCCTCGACAACGACCGCAACCAGATCGAGCTGTTCACCGCGCTGCTGCTCTCCCTGCCCGGCTCGCCGATCCTGTACTACGGCGACGAGATCGGCATGGGCGACAACATCTGGCTCGGCGACCGCGACGCCGTGCGCACCCCCATGCAGTGGACTCCCGACCGCAACGCGGGCTTCTCGTCGTCCGACCCGGGGCGGCTGTTCCTGCCCACGATCATGGACCCGGTCCACGGCTACCAGGTGACGAACGTCGAGGCGTCCATGGCCTCGCCCTCGTCCCTGCTGCACTGGACCCGCCGCATGATCGAGATCCGCAAGCAGAACCCCGCGTTCGGCCTCGGCACCTACACCGAACTGCCTTCCTCCAACCCCGCGGTACTGGCCTTCCTGCGGGAACACGAGGACGACCTGGTGCTGTGCGTCCACAACTTCTCCCGGTTCGCGCAGCCCACCGAACTCGACCTGCGCGAGTTCGCCGGACGCCACCCGGTCGAGCTGTTCGGCGGGGTCCGCTTCCCGGCGGTCGGCGAACTGCCGTACCTGCTGACCCTCGGGGGGCACGGCTTCTTCTGGTTCCGGCTCCGCAAGGACGCCGTTTAGGCCCCATCGGCCCGATCCCCGGCGCGGGGCGGTTTCTGCCGCTCCGCCCGGGGCACGCATCAGTAGCACCCCGACGATCCGGGGAAAGGACGCGACGCCATGTCGGAAGCCGTCACACGCACCGTCACGAGCCCGCCAAGCCTCCTTGCGTCACTCGAACCACTGCTGCGGGACTGGCTGCCACGGCAACGCTGGTTCGCGGGCAAGGGCCGTCCGGTCACCGGGTTCTCGCTGGTCGCCGCCACCGAGCTGCTCCCGGCCGACGCCCGCCTCGGCCTCCACCACCTGCTGGTGCGCGCCCACCAGCAGCTCGCACCGGCCCCGGGCGGACCCGAGGAACCCGGCGACTGCTATCAGCTCCTCATAGGCACGCGCGAGGCGCTGCCGCCCCGGCTGGCGCCCGCGCTCGTCGGACATGTGACCGAGGGCCCGCTGGCCGGCCGCACCGCCTACGACGCCCTGTACGACACCCGGCCCACCGAGGTGCTCCTGGAGGCGCTGCGCACCAGGGCACGCATCGGCGGGCTTCGTTTCGAGCGGGAAGGGGAGCCCGAGATACGCGCCGGGCTGGTGCCCCGGCTGATGACCGCCGAGCAGTCGAACTCGTCGGTCGTCTATGGAGATACGTTCATTCTCAAGGTGCTGCGCCGGATCGTGCCCGGCGTCAACCCCGACCTGGAGCTGCCGCTGGCGCTGGCCCGCGAGGGCTGCCCCCGGGTGCCGGCACCGACCGGATGGATGGTGGCGGACCTGGCCGGCCGGTCCTGGGTGCTGGGCGTGCTCCAGCCCTATGTGCAGGGCGCCACCGACGGCTGGGAGCTGGCCCTGCGCGAACTGGCGAAGGGGGAGGACTTCGTCGCCGAGGCACGGGCTCTCGGGCGGGCCACCGCCGAGGTGCACACCGCGCTGGCCCGCGCGCTGCCGACCGTCACCCTCGGCCACGGACAGATGCGGCAGCTCGCCGACGGCATGATCGGACGGCTGGAGGAGGCCGCCCACGCGGTGCCCCTGCTGCGGCCGTACGCGCCCGCGCTGCGGACGGCGTTCACCGCGCTGGGAGACCTGGCCGCCGAGGGCCGTACCTGGACCGCCCAGCGCGTCCACGGGGACCTGCACCTCGGCCAGTGCCTGCGCTCGCCCTCGGGCGGATGGTCGCTGATCGACTTCGAGGGTGAACCGGCGAAACCGCTGGCCGAACGGCGGATGCCGCAGCCACCGGTGCGGGACGTCGCCGGCATGCTGCGCTCCTTCGACTACGCCGCGCACTCGGCCGACGCCCCCGTGCCGGGCTGGGCCGGGTCCTGCCGCGCCGCGTACTGCACCGGGTACGCGGAGGTCGCCGGCGCCGACCCGCGTACCGACCCGGTGATGCTGCGCGCCCACGAGACGGACAAGGCGGTCTACGAGGTCCTGTACGAGGCCCGGCACCGTCCCGACTGGCTTCCGGTGCCCCTGTCCGCGGTGCGCCGCCTGTCCACGCCCGAACCGGCATGACGCCACCGCACGCTGTCCCTTCCTGACCCCGCATCGATCCCGCTTCGATCCCACTTCGTCCAGGAGGCCCCGCCCGTGACCCCCCGCCCCTCGTCCAGCGGTCCCGACCCGAAGAAGACGGCCGAGGAGAGGAGCGCCGCGAAGAAGGCGGTGCCGCCTCGGAAGGCGGCGGCCGAGAAGGCGGTGACCAAAAAGGCGGTGACCAAAAAGGCGGTGACCAAGAAGACGCCCGCGAAGAAGGCTGCCGTCAAGGAGACGGCCGTGAAGAAGGCGGCGGCCGAGAAGGCGGTCGCGAAGAAGACGGTCGCCAAGAAGGCCGCCTCGAAGAACACGACGCCCAGGAAACCGGCCGCCGGGAAGACCGCCGAGAAGACGGGGAAGAAGGCCGCGAAAAAGGCCGTGCAGAAGGCCGCGAAGACGGACGTGCGGGCCAAGGGCGCCGTCTCCCCCGCCATGGACTCCGCCGACCGGGAACGGCTGCTCGCCGGTACGCACCACGACCCCCACTCCGTGCTCGGTGCCCACCGGGTGCCCGGCGGGGTCGTCTTCCGGGCCTTCCGGCCGTACGCCCTGGCGGTGACCGTCCTGGCCGGGGAGGTGCGGCTCGACCTGCGCGACGACGGGGACGGGTTCTTCTCCGGGCTGCTGCCGCTCCAGGAGGTCCCCGTCCACCGGCTCCTCGTGACGTACGAGAGCGCGGTCCAGGAGGCCGAGGACCCGTACCGCTTCCTGCCCACGCTGGGCGACCTGGACCTGCACCTGATCGGCGAGGGCCGGCACGAGCAGCTGTGGCAGGCGCTCGGCGCGCACCCGACGGTCCACGAGGGCGTCGCGGGCACCCGCTTCACGGTGTGGGCGCCGAACGCGCGCGGGGTCCGCGTGGCCGGCGGCTTCAACTTCTGGGACGGCACCGGGCACCCGATGCGTTCGCTCGGCGGCACGGGCGTGTGGGAACTGTTCCTGCCCGGGATCGGCGCGGGCGAGCTGTACAAGTTCGAGATCACCCGGCCCGACGGCTCACGCACCTTCCGCGCCGACCCGCTGGCCCGCCGTACGGAGGTCCCGCCGGCCACCTCCTCCGTCGTGCACGCCTCGCACTACACGTGGGGCGACGGGGAGTGGCTGGCCCGCCGGGCGGACGCGCCCGCGCACGAGGCGCCCCTGTCGGTGTACGAGGTGCACCTGCCGTCCTGGCGCCCCGGGCTGACCTACCGTGAGCTGGCCGAACAACTCCCCGCGTACGTCAGCGACCTCGGCTTCACGCACGTCGAGCTGATGCCGGTCGCCGAGCACCCCTTCGGCGGCTCCTGGGGCTACCAGGTCACCGGCTTCTACGCGCCCACGGCCCGCCTCGGCGAACCGGACGACTTCAAATACCTGGTCGACCGGCTGCACCGGGCCGGCATCGGCGTCCTGATGGACTGGGTGCCGGCCCACTTCCCGCGCGACGACTGGGCGCTGGCCGAGTTCGACGGGCGTCCGCTGTACGAGCACTCCGACCCGCTGCGGGCGGCGCACCCGGACTGGGGCACGCTGGAGTTCGACTTCGGGCGCCGGGAGGTGCGCAACTTCCTCGTCGCCAACGCCGTCTACTGGTGCGAGGAGTTCCACATCGACGGGCTGCGGGTCGACGCGGTCGCCTCGATGCTCTACCTGGACTACTCGCGCGAGCCGGGCCAGTGGGCGCCGAACGAGCACGGCGGCCGGGAGAACCTGGACGCGGTGGCGTTCCTCCAGGAGATGAACGCGACGGTGTACCGGCGGGTGCCGGGCGTCGTGACCGTCGCGGAGGAGTCGACGGCCTGGGACGGCGTCACGCGGGCCACGCACCACAAGGGACCGAGCGGCTTCGGCGGGCTCGGCTTCGGCCTGAAGTGGAACATGGGCTGGATGCACGACTCCCTCGAGTACATGAGCCACGAGCCGGTGCACCGCAAGTACCACCACCACGAGATGACCTTCTCGATGGTGTACGCGTACAGCGAGAACTACGTGCTGCCGATATCCCACGACGAGGTGGTGCACGGCAAGAAGTCACTGGTGTCGAAGATGCCCGGCGACTGGTGGCAGCAGCGCGCGAACGAACGGGCGTACCTGGGCTTCATGTGGGCCCACCCCGGCAAGCAGCTGCTCTTCATGGGGCAGGAGTTCGGGCAGGGAGCGGAGTGGTCCGAGGCGCACGGTCCCGACTGGTGGCTGCTCGACCCGCAGTACGGGGCGGCGGCGGACCACCGGGGGGTGCTGGACCTGGTCCGCGACCTGAACACCGTCTACCGGGCCACGCCCGCGCTGTGGCAGCGCGACACCCACCCCTCCGGATTCGCGTGGGTGGCCGGGGACGCCGCCGAGGACAACGTCCTCGCGTTCCTGCGGCTGGACGCCGACGGCACCCCGCTGCTCGCGGTGGCCAACTTCGCCCCGGTCGTCCGCACCGACTACCGCCTCGGCGTCCCCGACGACGTCCCCGCCTGGCACGAGGTGCTCAACACCGACGCCGCGCGGTACGGCGGCGGCGACGTGGGCAACCCGGACCCGGTCAAGCCGGAACCGCAGGGGTGGCACGGCCGGCCGGCGAGCATCCGGCTGACCCTGCCGCCCCTGGCGACGGTGTGGCTGCGTCCGGCCTGACCGTCAGGACGCGTCCACCAGTCCCTTCGGCAGCGGCCCGGTGTGCAGGACGCCGAGCCGCTGGGTGGCCCGGGTGAGGGCCACGTAGAGGTCGCTCGTGCCGTAGCGGCCGGGCTCGACGACCAGGACGGAGTCGAACTCCAGGCCCTTGGACTGGCGCGGGTCGAGGAGGACGACGCCGTGGGTGAGGTCCGGCTCGGCGTCCGCCGTCACCCCGTCCAGCCGGGCCGCGAGGGCGCGGTGCAGCTCGCGTGGGGCGATGACCGCGAGGCGGCCCTCCTCGGGGGTCAGCTCCCGGGCGGCCTCGGCGACGGCCGAGGGGAGGTCGTCGGTGGCGCGGAACCAGGGGCGTACGCCCGTGGAGCGGACCGAACTCGGCGGTGCGAAGGACGGGTCCTCGGCCCGGACCACCGCGGCCGCCACGTCCATGATCTCGGCCGGGGTGCGGTAGTTGACGCCCAGGCGGGTGTGGTCCCAGCGGTCCTCGACGTAGGGGGCGAGGATCTTCGACCAGGAGCCGACGCCGGCCGCCTCCGCGGTCTGCGCCGGGTCGCCGACCAGGGTCATCGAGCGGGTCGGGCAGCGGCGCATCAGCAGCCGCCACGCCATCGGGGACAGCTCCTGCGCCTCGTCCACGATGATGTGCCCGAAGGCCCAGGTACGGTCGGCGGCGGCGCGTTCGGCGGCGCTGCGGTGGTCGTCCTCCTCCTGGCGTTCGGCGAACCGCTCGGCGTCGATGATGTCGTGCGCCGACAGCACCTCCGCCTCCTCCTCGTCCTTGTCCTCGAACTCGTAGGTCCGGGACGCGTACGACACGTCCAGCACGCCCTGCGCGTAGGCGATCTGCTGCTGCCGCTCGCGTTCGGCGCGGGTGCGGGCGATCCGGTCGTCCTCGCCGAGCAGTTCGGCCGCCTCGTCCAGCAGGGGCACGTCGGCGACGGTCCAGTGCCGGGTGACCGGGCGGCGGACGGCGGCGGCGTCCTCGGCGGGGAGGTAGCCCTCGGGTGCGGCGAGGAAGTCGGCGACGAGGCGCTGCGGGGTGAGGCGGGGCCAGAGCTGGTCGACGGCCGACCAGACCTCGGGGTTCTCGGCGAGTTCGTCGCGGATCTGGGTGATGTCGCTGGGGTCGAGGAGGTTGGAGCCGTCGTAGGGGTCGGTGCCGATGCGTTCGGCGACCATGTCGGTGAGCGTGTTGAGGATGTGGCCCTCGAAGTGCTCGCGGGCCGCGTTGTGCGGCAGCTTCGCGGCGCGGGTGCGTGTCCGGGCGACGTTGACCAGGTCGTCGTCGAGCATGAGGACCTCGCGGTCGTGCTCGATCGCGATCACCGGGTCGGGCAGCGCCTGCCGGTCGCGGACCACCTCGGCGAGGACGTCGGCCATGCCGGCACGGCCCTTCACCGCCGCCGCCTCGGGCGTGTCCGTCGCCGTGGCCTTCACGCCGGGGAACAGCTCACCGACGGTGGCGAGGAGTACGCCGGTCTCACCCAGGGAGGGCAGCACCTCGCCGATGTAGCCGAGGAAGGCCGGGTTCGGGCCGACGATCAGGACGGCGCGCTTGGCGAGCAGCTCGCGGTGCTCGTAGAGGAGGTACGCGGCGCGGTGCAGGGCGACGGCGGTCTTGCCGGTGCCGGGGCCGCCCTCGACGACCAGGACGCCGCGGTGCGGGGCGCGGATGATGCGGTCCTGGTCGGCCTGGATGGTCTGCACGATGTCGCCCATGCGACCGGTGCGCGCGGAGTTCAGCGCGGCCAGCAGCACGGCGTCGCCGGACGGGTCCTCGTGACCGGTGCGCGTCTCGTCGCCGAGGTCGAGGATCTCGTCGTGCAGGGCGGTGACCGTGCGGCCCTCGCTCGTGATGTGCCGGCGGCGGCGCAGGCCCATCGGGGTGTGGCCGGTGGCCAGGTAGAAGGGGCGGGCGACGTCGGCCCGCCAGTCGATCAGGACCGGGGTGCGTTCGGCGTCGTCGGCACGGAGCCCGATGCGGCCGATGTGGTGGCCTACGCCGGAGGCGAGGTCGATCCGGCCGAAGCAGAGCGAACCGTCCACCGCGTTGAGCGCGGCGAGCAGCCCGGAGCGCTCGGCGACCAGGATGTCCCGCTCCAGCCGGGCCTGCATGGGGGTGTTGCCCTGCGCGAGCGCGTCCGTGACCGAGCCCTCGGCGTCGCCGCGCAGCGCGTCCACGCGTGCGTAGAGTCCGTCGACGAATTCCTGCTCGTACCGCAATTCGTCGTCCGGAAATTCGGTGTTTGACAATTCCACTCCCGCCCGGATATACTGTGCTCATGAACTTCGTCGTGTCCTCATTATCTTGAAGTCACGAATCAACGAATATACGCGAAGAATCCCCCCGAGCGCAATTGCTCGGGGGGATTTCCTGTTGCCGAATGTCTCCGTCCGCCGCCTACAGCACGTCGGACAATTCCTCCAGCAGCCGTCGCTTCGGCCGCGAACCCACCATCGACTTCACCGGCTCACCACCGCGGAACACCATGAACGTCGGCATCGACAGCACCTGGTACGCGTTCGTGGTCGCCGGGTTCCGGTCGACGTTCAACTGCACCACCCGGAGCCGGTCCCTCTCCTCCTCGGCGACGGCGCTGAGTACCGGGGCCATCTGCCGGCACGGCGGGCACCAGTCCGCGGTGAACTCCACCAGTACCGGCAGCTGGGCCCCGATCACCTCCGCCGCGAAATCCGCGTCCGTCACCTCGGCCACCCCATTGCCCGTCATACGTGTCCTCCCAGTTCGCACTTGGGCTCCGGACCCCCCGGAACCGCCGCCTCGGCCCGCGCCAGCTGCGCACCGACCTGCGCCCGCACCGACGTGAGCTGCCCGATCAGCGCGTCCAGCTCCGCCAGCTTGCTCCGGTAGACCACGAGGGACGCCGGGCACGAGTCGCCCTCGGGGTGCCCCGCGCGCAGGCACTCCACGAACGGGCGGGTCTCCTCCAGGTCGAACCCGAAGTCCTGCAGTGTCCTGATCTGCCGCAGCAGCTTCAGGTCGTCCTCGTCGTACGTCCGGTAACCGTTGCCGGTGCGCCGCGCGGACAGCAGCCCGCGCGACTCGTAGTACCGCAGCGTCCGCGTCGTGGTCCCGGCGCGTGCGGCCAGCTCGCCGATTCGCATACGGACGAACGTAAGCCTTGACGCGGACGTCAAGGCAAGAAGCCCCGCGCGAAAACGCGCGGGGCGAAGGACCGGGGAAGGCCGAAAGCGGACCGGGAGCGGACCGGGAGAGGGAGACCGGGCGGCTGAGCGACGGGGGGAGCACCTCAGCCGCCCGGAGAGTGGGGCGTCGCGCGGGCCTCAGGCCTTGGCCAGCTCCTTCTCACCGCCCTGCTCGGGCACCTCCGGGGTGTCGTCCCCGTCGTCGGCGCCGGCGTGGTCGTCCAGGAGCGTCTTCTCGTCGAACGGGGCCCGCCCGGCGAGCACCTCGTCCACCCGGCCCTTGTCGATCTCCTTGGTCCAGGTGCCGATCAGGACGGTGGCGACGGCGTTGCCCGCGAAGTTGGTCAGGGCGCGGGCCTCGCTCATGAAGCGGTCGATGCCGACGATGAGGCCGATGCCGTCCACCAGGGCGGGCTTGTGCGAGGAGAGGCCACCGGCCAGCGTGGCGAGACCGGCACCGGAGACGCCGGCCGCGCCCTTCGAGGCCACCAGCAGGAAGAGCAGCAGCGGGATCTGCTCACCGATCGACATCGGCGTGCCCATGGCGTCGGCGATGAACAGCGAGGCCATGGTCATGTAGATCATGGTGCCGTCGAGGTTGAACGAGTAGCCGGTCGGGACGGTGATGCCGACGACCGGCTTGCTGACGCCCAGGTGCTCCATCTTCGCGATGAGGCGCGGCAGGGCCGACTCCGACGAGGAGGTGGACAGGATCAGCAGGAACTCGCGGCCCAGGTACTTGAAGAGCGAGAAGACGTTCACGCCGGCGACGAACCGCAGCAGCACGCCCAGCACCAGGACGACGAAGAGGAAGCAGGTGACGTAGAAGCCGAGCATCAGGACGGCCAGGCTCTTGAGCGCGTCGACGCCGGCCGAGCCGGTGACCGCGGCGATGGCGCCGAAGGCACCGACCGGGGCGGCCCACATGATCATGGCCAGGACGCGGAAGACCAGCCGCTGGATGTGCTCGATGCCACGCAGGACGGGCTGCCCGGCGGAGCCCATGGCCTGCAGGGCGAAGCCGCAGAGCAGGGCGATCAGCAGGGTCTGCAGGACCTCGCCCGCCGTGAACGCGGAGACGATCGTGGTCGGGATGATGCCCAGCAGGAACTCGGTGGTGCCCTTGGCCTCCGCGTCGACCTGCGCCTGACCGGTCTCCTTGATGGCGTCGGTGACCGCGAGGCCCGTGCCCGGGTCCAGGATGTTGCCGACGACCAGGCCGATGGCGAGCGCCACCAGCGACATCACCAGGAAGTAGACCAGGGCGATACCGCCGACCGCGCCCACCTTGGCGGCCTTGCGCACCGAACCGATGCCCAGCACGATCGTGCAGAAGATGATCGGCGAGATCATCATCTTGATCAGGTTCACGAAGCCGGTACCCAGCGGCTTCAGCTCGGTCGCGAAGTCGGGCGCGATCAGACCGACGGCGATACCGAGGGCGACCGCGATGATCACCGCGATGTAGAGATAGTGCGTGCGGTCCCGCTTGGCTTTGGGCGCGGCAGGTGCCGTAGCGGCGGCTTTGCTGGTCACGGCGGCCCTCCTTGACGACGTCGTCGGCATCACCGGCGTGCGGCTCACGTCCGGGGGTTTGCATCGGGGATCTGGTGACTATCTCCCTTGTCGTGAGCGGGGTCACCCTTGCGTTCATTTAGTTCACAATCCAGCCACGCGAGAGACTGGCGGCATGCGCCTCAGCCTCCCGAGACCCCGCAGCCTGGCCGGTCAGCTCTTCGCCATGCAGGCCGTGCTGATAGCGGTCGTGGTCGCCGGGTACGCGCTGTTCACCTACGTCAGCGACCGGCAGCAGGCGGAGACGGCGGCCGGGCGGCAGGCCAGGTCGGTGGCGCTCGCGATCGCCGACTCACCGTCCGTGCTGGACGCGATCCGCACCCCCGACCCGACGGCGCAGCTCCAGCCGTACGCGGTGCGGGTCATGCGGGACACCGACGTGGACTTCGTGACGATCATGGATCCGGAGGGCATCCGCTGGACCCACCCCGACCCGGAGCAAATCGGCCATCCCTTCCGCGGTCACATCGAGCGCGCGCAGCGGGGCGGGACGTTCACCGAGACCTACACGGGCACGCTCGGACCGTCGGTGCGGGCGGTCACGCCCGTGCTGGACGACGACCGGGTCGCGGGCCTGGTCAGCGCGGGCATCAAGGTCGAGGAGATCAGCAAACGGGCGCAGGAGCAGCTGACGGCACTGCTCGGGGTGGCGGCCGGCGCGCTGCTGCTCGGCGCGGTCGGCACGTACGTGATCAACGCGCGGCTGCGCCGCCACACGCACGGCATGAACGCGGACGAGCTGAGCCGGATGCACGACTACCATCAGGCGGCGCTGCACGCGGTACGGGAGGGTCTGCTGATGCTGGACGGGCAGTACCGTGTCGCGCTGATCAACGACGGCGGACGGGAGCTGCTCGGCGTGACCGGTGACGTGGTGGGCGCCTCGGTCGCCGACCTGGGGCTGCCGGCGCAGCTGACGGGGGCGCTGCTGGCGTCGGAACCCCGGGTGGACGAGGTGCACCTGGCGGCGGAGCGGGTGCTGGTGGTGAACACCTCGCCGGTCTCCGGCGGCGAGCACCGGGGCACGGTGGTGACGCTGCGCGACGTGACCGAGCTGCAGGCGCTGACGGGCGAGCTGGACTCGGAACGCGGCTTCACCCAGGCGCTGCGCTCGCAGGCGCACGAGGCGGCCAACCGGCTGCACACGGTCGTCTCGCTGATCGAACTGGGGCGCGAGGAGGAGGCCGTGGACTTCGCGACGGCCGAACTGGAACTGGCGCAGGCGCTCACCGACCAGGTGGTGGCGGCGGTCGGCGAGCCCGTGCTGGCCGCGCTGCTGCTGGGCAAGACGGCGCAGGCCAACGAGCGGGGAGTGGAGCTGGTGGTGTCGCGGGACAGCCGACTGGACGACGGGCTGCTGCCGCCGTCCCTGCCCGCCCGGGACCTGGTGACGATCCTGGGCAACCTGGTCGACAACGCGGTGGACGCGGCGCAGGGCCGTGTTCCCTCGCGGGTGACGGTGGCGGCGTACACGGGTACGGCGCACGGCGGCGGCTGTGAGCTGGTGCTGCGCGTGTCGGACACCGGCGCCGGGGTCGATCCCGCCCATGCCGACCTGGTCTTCCAGCGGGGTTTCTCGACCAAGCCGGCCGGTGAGAGCGGGCGGGGCCTGGGGCTGGCGCTGGTGCGGCAGGCGGTGCGGCGGCACGGCGGCACCCTGACCGTGACGGAGGCCGAGGGCGGCGGCGCCCGCTTCGAGGCCCGGCTGCCGCTGCCCGGCACCGGGGGCGGGCTTCCCTCCTCCGACGCCGGGGGCCGCGCACCGGCACCGGACGACGCCCTGACGGGCGGAACGACCCCGGGTGGCGAGGCGTGAACCCCGAGCAGCCGGACCGCCCCGTCCACCCGGACCGCCCCGTCCACCCGGACCGCCCCCGTCGGCGGCCCCGGCCCGCGCCCGGGCCCGGCGTCCCGGCCCGCAGACCGGACCGCGGAGGCGCCGTATGACCGCCCCGCGACCCATCCGTGTCCTGGTCGTCGAGGACGACCCCGTCGCCGCCGACGCGCACGTGCTGTACGTGGGCCGGGTGCCGGGGTTCACGGCCGTCGGCAAGGCGCACACCGGTGCCGAGGCGCGGCGCGTGCTGGACCGTACGCCGGTGGACCTGCTCCTGCTCGACCTGCACCTGCCGGACGTGCACGGGCTCCAGCTCGCGCGCTCGCTGCGGGCGGCGGGGCATCACGCCGACGTGATAGCGGTGACGTCGGCACGGGACCTGGCGGTCGTACGGGAGGGCGTGTCGCTGGGCGTCGTCCAGTACGTGCTGAAGCCGTTCACGTTCGCCACCCTGCGGGACCGGCTGGTGCGGTACGCCGAGTTCCGGGGCGCCGCCGGGGAGGCGAGCGGCCAGGACGAGGTGGACCGGGCGCTGGCCACCCTGCGGGCGCCGGGCCCGGCCGCCCTGCCGAAAGGGCTGAGCGGGCCGACCCTCGAACGGGTGACGGGCACGCTGCGCGGCTCGGAGGAGGGCCTCACCGCCGCCGGGGTCGCCGAAGCCGTGGGCATCTCCCGGATCACGGCCCGCCGTTACCTGGAACACCTGGTGGAGGCGGGACGGGCGGGACGGAGCCCACTGTACGGGCAGGTGGGACGGCCCGAGTTGGTGTACCGGTGGGTCCGGGATGCCGAGCGGGGCCGATGAACACAGGTTGTCCACCGCACACGCATTGACCTGACCAGACCGCCCCTCTTACGTTCGCCGAGCAGCCGTCCCGGCCACAGCGTCGTGCCCGTAGGAGGTCGTGCCCGTGCGTCCCAGCGTGCGTCCCACCGTCCGGTTCACCGCTCTGTTCACCCTCACCGCACTCACCTCCACCACCCTCGCCGCCTGCGGAAGCGGCTCCGGCGGCGACCCGGACACGGTGAAGGTCTCCTTCAAGCAGTCGACGGACAACTCCATCAAGGTGACGGACACCTACCTCGCCGGCATCAAGAAGCAGTTCGAGGAGGCCAACCCGGGCAAGAAGGTCGAGCTCGTGCCCATCAAGGCCCCGGACTCGGAGTACTACACCAAGCTCCAGCAGATGCTCCGCTCCCCCAAGACCGCGCCGGACCTGGTCTACGAGGACACCTTCCTCATCAACTCCGACATCACCAGCGGGTATCTGAAGCCGCTCGACGACTACCTCGCCGAGTGGAAGGACTGGGACCGGTTCATCGACACCGCGAAGGCCGCCGCCAAGGGCGAGGACGGCAAGACGTACGGCGTCCCGGACGGGACGGACACCCGGGGCCTGTGGTTCAGCAAGGACGTGTTCGCCAAGGCGGGCCTGCCCGCCGACTGGCAGCCGAGGACGTGGGACGACGTGCTGGCCGCGGCCCGCGCCATCAAGGAGAAGGTCCCCGGCGTCACACCGCTCAACGTGTACACGGGCAAGCCCGCCGGTGAGGCCGCCACCATGCAGGGCTTCCAGATGCTGCTGTACGGCACGGGTGACGGCGGCTCCGACCCGCTGTACGACAAGGGCAGCAAGAAGTGGATCACGGCGGGGCAGGGGTTCAGGGACTCCCTCGCCTTCGTCGAGACCGTGTACCAGGAGAAGCTCGGCCCTGAGGTCTCCGACGCGCTCGACCCCAATTTCGGCACGAAGGTGCGCGGTGAGCTGCTTCCGCAGGGCAAGCTCGGCATCGCCCTGGACGGCTCCTGGCTGCCGCAGGACTGGCTGGAGGGCAGCGGGCACGAGTGGCCCGAGTGGTCGAAGGAGCTGGGGCTGGCCGCCATGCCCACACAGAACGGGCAGGCTCCGGGCAGGGTGAGCATGTCGGGCGGCTGGACCTGGTCGATCCCGGACAAAGCGGGCAACCCCGACCTGGCCTTCGAGTTCATCAAGACGATGCAGACCAAGGCCAACGCCCAGAAGTGGTACGTCGCCAACTCCGGCATCGCGGTCCGCGAGGACGTCGCGGACGATCCCGCGTACGTCGCGGCCCAGCCCGGCATCGAGTTCTTCACCGACCTCGTCGCCGACACCCACTACCGGCCCGCCTACCCGGCGTACCCGAAGGTGTCGGTCGCCATCCAGGAGGCGATGGAGGGCGTGACGACCGGCGACAAGTCGGTGGAGGAGGCGGCGCGCGGCTACGACGAGGCGCTGAGGGAGGCCACCGACAACCAGGTGGTCAGCAGGTGACCGCGGCCGAACCGCGGCACGCGGGTCCGGAGGTCCGGAAGGCCCCGGCGCCCCCGGCCTCCGGGAGACGGTCCGGCACCGCCCGCCGCTCCCTGGTCCGCGCCCTGCCCGTCTCTCCCGCCGTCGTCCTGCTGCTGCTCTTCCTCGCCGGGCCGATCGCGTACTGCGTCGTCATCGCCTTCACCGACCTCCAGCTCACCGGGCAGGCCGAGGAGTCCTTCGTCGGCTTCGAGAACTTCCGGCGGGCGTTCCAGGACGAGGCGTTCCTCAACGCCGTGTGGCTGACCCTGGTGTTCACGGTGCTGTCGTCGCTGATCGGGCAGAACACCCTGGGGCTCGCGCTGGCCTCGCTGATGCAGCGGGCGTCGAAGCCGGTCCGTACGCTCACCGGGGGCATCGTCGTCACGGCGTGGGTGCTGCCGGAGGTGGTGGCGGGCTTCCTGCTCTACGCCTTCTTCCGCCGCGAGGGCACCCTCAACGCCGTCCTGGACTGGCTCCATCTGCCGTCCCAGAACTGGCTGTTCACGCTGCCGATCCTGGCGGTGTCCTTCGCCAACGTGTGGCGGGGCACGGCGTTCTCGATGCTGGTGTACTCGGCCGCGCTGAACGAGATCCCCAAGGAGGTCACCGAGGCCGCCGAGGTGGACGGGGCGAGCGGCTGGCGCCGGATGTGGCACATCACGCTGCCGATGATCCGGCGGTCCATCGGCACCAACCTCATGCTGAACACCCTGCAGACCCTGTCGGTCTTCGGGCTGATCTGGGTGATGACGCGGGGCGGCCCGAGCGGGAAGAGCCAGACGCTGCCGCTGTTCATGTACGAGCAGGCCTTCCAGAACAGCCTGATCGGCTACGGCACGGCGGTGGCGCTGCTGCTGTTGCTGATCGGCTCGCTGTTCTCGGTCGTGTACCTGCGCCTGCTGCGGACGGAGGTCTGACATGGCATCCGCCTTCGCGTCCCGCCGTACCCCCGCCTCCCGGCGCGACCGGCGCCGACTGGCCGCCGACGCGGGGCTGCTGGTGGCCGCCGCCGCGTTCGTGCTGCCGCTGGCCTGGGTGGTGCTGTCCGCCCTGGACCCGCACGCGAGCCTCAGGGTGAAGGTCCCCGACGGGGTGACGCTGGAGAACTTCGACGCGATCCTCACCCCGGAGATCACCTTCACCCCGCTCCTCAACAGCCTCGTCCTGTGCGGCGGCGCGACCCTGCTGACGGTCGTGTGCGCGGCGCTCGCGGCGTATCCGCTCTCCCGTTTCCGGTCGCGGCTCAACCGGCCGTTCCTGCTGACCATCCTGTTCGCGACCAGCCTCCCGATCACGGCGATCATGGTGCCGGTCTACGCCCTCTTCGTGCGGGTGAACATGATCGACACCATGCAGGGGACGATCTTCTTCTTCGCCGCCTCACAACTCCCCTTCGCCATCTGGCTGATGAAGAACTTCATGGACGGCGTGCCCAAGGAGCTGGAGGAGGCCGCGTGGACGGACGGGGCGTCGCCGTTCCAGTCGCTGCTGCGGATCGTGCTGCCGCTGATGGGGCCGGGCGTGGCGGTGGTGACGGTGTTCTCGTTCGTGATGATGTGGGGGAACTTCTTCGTCCCCTTCATGCTGCTGCTCTCCCCGGATCAGATGCCCGCCTCGGTGAGCATCAACGACTTCTTCGGCAACCGGGGCATGGTGGCGTACGGGCAGCTGGCGGCGTTCTCGATCGTCTACTCGACACCGGTCATCCTGCTGTACGTGCTGATCTCCCGACGGCTGGGCGGGGGCTTCGCGCTGGGCGGGGCGGTCAAGGGGTGACCGGGGCGCCCCCCAGGCACCGGCGTCCACAGGCGCGGCGCGCGGTCATCCTCGTGCGCCGGTACGCGCCGTGCGCATCCGTAGGTTCATACGATCCGTATCGCTGGCTGAACAGCCCGTAGTCAAGGGCCCCCCGGCCCCCTACGGTGTGGCGCGTGCGCCGACCCTCACCCCACCCGAACCAGTCGGGTCCCCCGTTCAACGCCCTCGCCGCCCGCCGGCTCCGCGCCGCCCTGAACATGGGCCCCGAGCACGTCGCCCACGACATGCGGGTCTCGTACGGGCTGCCGTACGTCACCCCGGACCTCGTCGTCGCCTGGGAGCGGGGGGCCGCCTCCCCCCAGAACTCCGAGCTGACCGCGCTCGCGGGGGTGCTGTGGTGCTCGCCCGGTGATCTGATCGGCCGGCCGCAGACCCTGCGCGAGCACCGTGTCGCCCGTTCCCTGGCGCCGGAGGACGTGGCCCGTGCCGTCGGGGTCGCGCTCCCGGCCTACCTGCGGATGGAGGAGACGGACGGCTGGCGCGGCACCGACCGCCAGTCGGCCGCCCTCGCCGACGTGCTCGGCCTCGCCCTGCCCGACTTCGTGACCGTCACGGGACGCGACGGGAAACTCGCCGACCTGCTGACGAGCGCGGTGACCACCCGCTGGCAGGGCTATGTGCGCCCGGTCACCAAGGTGGCACCCCTGGACCGGAGGGTCCTGGAGAACGTCCTCCAGGTACTGCACCAGGACTACCAGGGACACATGACCGCCACCCTCGCCTGGGGCGGCGGCCCCGGTGACTCCGACTCGGCGGGCCGCGACTTCCTCGACCGGATCGTGGAGCACTTCTGGGCGGCGGTCGAGAGGCACCCGTAACGAAGAAGCCCGAGGAACCGGAGGAACCCGAGGACCCCGTAGGACCTGCGGGGCCCGAGGAACCCGAGGACCCCGTAGGACCTGCGGGGCCCGAGGACCCCGAGCACCCCGTATGACCTGCGGGTCTAGAAGACCGACTCCGCCTCGTCCATCCGGTCCTTCGGCACCGTCTTCAGCTCGGTCACGGCCTCCGCCAGCGGCACCATGACGACGTCCGTGCCGCGCAGCGCGGTCATCCGGCCGAAGTCGCCCCGGTGCGCGGCCTCCACCGCGTGCCAGCCGAAGCGGGTGGCGAGCACCCTGTCGTACGCGGTCGGTACGCCGCCGCGCTGGACGTGGCCGAGGATGACCGGCTTGGCCTCCTTGCCGAGCCTGCGCTCCAGCTCGTAGGCGAGTGCCGTGCCGATGCCCTGGAAGCGCTCGTGGCCGAACTTGTCGATGGCGCCCTTGCCGTAGTCCATGGAGCCCTCGGCGGGGTGGGCGCCCTCGGCGACGCAGACGACGGCGAACTTCTTGCCGCGGGAGAACCGCTCCTCGACCATCTTGACCAGGTCGGCGGGGTCGAAGGGGCGCTCGGGCAGGCAGATGCCGTGGGCGCCGGCGGCCATGCCGGACTCCAGGGCGATCCAGCCGGCGTGCCGGCCCATGACCTCGACGACCATCACGCGCTGGTGGGACTCGGCGGTGGTCTTGAGGCGGTCCATCGCCTCCGTGGCCACGCCGACCGCCGTGTCGAAGCCGAAGGTGCGGTCGGTGGAGGAGATGTCGTTGTCGATGGTCTTCGGCACGCCGACGACCGGGAGCCCGGCGTCCGACAGCATCCGGGCGGCCGTCAGCGTGCCCTCGCCGCCGATCGGGATCAGCGCGTCGATGCCGAAGCTCTGGATCATGTCGCCGGCGTTCTCGCAGGCCTCGCGGAGCCGGTCGCGCTCGAGGCGGGAGGAACCGAGGATGGTGCCGCCGCGGGCGAGGATGCCGCTGACCGCGTTCAGGTCCAGGGCGCGGTAGCGGCTGTCGAGGAGGCCGGCGTAGCCGTCCTCGAAGCCGATGACCTCATCGCCGTAGTTGTCGACCGCTCGGTGCACGACCGACCGGATCACTGCGTTCAGGCCGGGGCAGTCGCCGCCTGCGGTGAGAACTCCGATACGCATCGTGCTGTGTCTCCTGCTCGCTGTTGACACCGGTGAGCCGATCCAATTCTTTCATGACCGGGCCCCTGGCGGGCACTCACCGGCATTGACGGGCGCCTTATCCATCGCCGGAGGTATTGTCAAGAGGGTTCTGCTCACCCCCGTGGGTGATCTTTGTGCACGGGGCAGCCGCCACCAGACGAAGACGAAGACGCCACCACAGAAACGGAGAGCAACGCGTGACGCGCAGCGTGTACGTGACCGGTATCGACCGCGGCGACGGCCGCCAGGTCGTCGAACTGGGGGTCATGGAGCTCCTGACCCGGCAGGTCGACCGGGTCGGCGTCTTCCGCCCCCTGGTCCACGACGGGCCCGACCGGCTCTTCGAGCTGCTGCGCTCCCGCTACCGGCTCGCGCAGGACCCCGCGACCGTGTACGGCATGGACTACCAGGAGGCGTCCGCCCTCCAGGCCGAGCAGGGCACGGACGAGCTGGTGTCCGGGCTGGTCGACCGGTTCCACCTGGTCGCCCGGGACTACGACGTCGTCCTCGTCCTCGGCACCGACTTCGCCGACACCCAGTTCCCGGACGAGCTGTCGCTGAACGCGCGGCTCGCCAACGAGTTCGGGGCCTCCGTGCTGCCGGTGGTGGGCGGCCGCAGGCAGACCGCCGAGTCCGTGCTCGCCGAGACCGTCAACGCCTTCCGGGCCTACGACGGGCTGGGCTGCGACGTGCTGGCCATGGTCACCAACCGCGTCGCCCGCGAGGACCGGGACGAGATCGCCGGGCTGCTCGCGGGCCGGCTGCCGGTGCCGTGCTGGGTGGTGCCGGACGAGCCCGCGCTGTCCGCGCCGACCGTCTCGCAGATCGCGCACACCCTCGGCGCCAAGGTGGTCCTCGGCGACGACTCGGGGCTCGCCCGGGACGCGCTGGACTTCGTCTTCGGCGGGGCCATGCTGCCCAACCTGCTGAGCGCCCTGACCCCGGGCTGCCTGGTCGTCACGCCCGGCGACCGCGCCGACCTGGTCGTCGGCACGCTCGCCGCGCACAGCGCCGGCACCCCGCCGATAGCCGGCGTCCTGCTGACCCTGAACGAGGTGCCGGGCGAGGGCATCCTCACCCTCGCCGCCCGCCTCGCCCCCGGCACGCCGGTGCTCTCGGTGACCGGCAACAGCTTCCCCACCGCCGAGCAGCTGTTCTCCCTGGAGGGCAAGCTGAACGCGGCCACCCCCCGCAAGGCGGAGACCGCCCTCGGCCTCTTCGAGCGGTACGTCGACACCGCCGACCTCAGCAAGCGGGTCTCCGCGCCGAGCAGCGACCGCGTCACGCCGATGATGTTCGAGCACACGCTGCTGGAGCAGGCCCGTTCCGACCTGCGCCGGGTCGTCCTCCCCGAGGGCACCGAGGAGCGGGTGCTGCACGCGGCGGAGGTGCTGCTGCGCCGGGGCGTGTGCGAGCTGACCCTGCTCGGCCCCGTCGAGCAGATCCGCAAGAAGGCCGCCGACCTGGGCATCGACCTCGGCGACGCGCAGCTGATCGACCCCGCGGTGTCCGAGCTGCGCGACTCCTTCGCCGAGAAGTACGCCGCCCTGCGCGCCCACAAGGGCGTGACGGTGGAGCTGGCGTACGACGTCGTCTCGGACGTCAACTACTTCGGCACGCTGATGGTGCAGGAGGGGCTGGCCGACGGCATGGTGTCGGGGTCCGTGCACTCGACGGCGGCGACGATCCGGCCGGCCTTCGAGATCATCAAGACGAAGCCCGAGGCGTCGATCGTGTCGTCCGTCTTCTTCATGTGCCTGTCCGACAAGGTCCTGGTCTACGGCGACTGCGCGGTCAACCCCGACCCGGACGCGGAGCAGCTCGCCGACATCGCCACCCAGTCGGCGTCCACGGCGGCGCGGTTCGGGGTGGATCCGCGGATCGCGATGCTGTCGTACTCGACGGGCACGTCCGGTTCCGGCGCGGACGTCGACAAGGTGCGCGAGGCGACGGAGCTGGTCCGCTCGCGCCGGCCGGACCTCAGGGTCGAGGGGCCGATCCAGTACGACGCCGCCGTCGAGCCGTCGGTGGCCGCGACCAAGCTGCCCGGCTCGGAGGTCGCAGGGCAGGCCAGCGTCCTGATCTTCCCCGACCTGAACACCGGCAACAACACGTACAAGGCCGTGC
The DNA here is from genome assembly GCF_044328675.1 of Streptomyces sp. NPDC017890. Lineage (NCBI taxonomy): Bacteria > Bacillati > Actinomycetota > Actinomycetes > Kitasatosporales > Streptomycetaceae > Streptomyces > Streptomyces sp. NPDC017890. Next base: position 36,505 of record NZ_JBIRHU010000034.1, on the reverse strand, counting down.
AGCGCTCGGCCGGCGCGATCGCGGTGGGCCCGGTGCTCCAGGGTCTGCGCAAGCCGGTCAACGACCTGTCCCGGGGCGCACTCGTCCAGGACATCGTCAACACCGTCGCCATCACGGCGATCCAGGCCCAGCAGTCCCCGAGCGAGAAGGCGTCCGCCCAGTGAGCTCCACGCGTGTCCTCGTCCTCAACTCCGGCTCTTCGTCGGTGAAGTACCAGCTCATCGACGCGCGCGGCGGCGAGCGCCTGGCCGCGGGCCTGGTCGAGCGGATCGGCGAGGAGACGTCGCGGCTCAAGCACACGCCCCCGGGTGGCGAGGCCCGGGAGTGGAACGGGCCCGTCGCCGACCACGACGCCGCACTGAAGGCGGTCGCGGCCGAGCTGTCCAAGGACGGCCTCGGCCTGGACTCGCCGGAGCTGGCCGCGATCGGGCACCGGGTGGTGCACGGCGGACTGAAGTTCACCGAGCCGACCGTCGTGGACGACGCCGTGCTCGCCGAGATCGAGCGGCTGATCCCGGTCGCCCCGCTGCACAACCCGGCGGGTCTCGCCGGCATCCGCACCGCGCGGGCGCTGCGCCCGGACCTGCCGCAGGTAGCCGTCTTCGACACCGCCTTCCACACGACGATGCCGGAGTCCGCGGCCCGCTACGCGATCGACGTCGAGACCGCCGACGCCCACCGCGTCCGCCGCTACGGATTCCACGGCACCTCGCACGCGTACGTCTCCCGCCGGACCGCGAAGCTGCTGGGGAAGGCGCCCGAGGACGTGAACGTCATCGTGCTGCACCTGGGCAACGGGGCGTCCGCCTCGGCGGTGCGGGGCGGGCGTTGCGTGGACACCTCCATGGGGCTGACGCCTTTGGAGGGGCTCGTGATGGGTACGCGCTCGGGAGACATGGACCCGGCCGTCATCTTCCATTTGATGCGTGTTGGCGAAATGTCCGCCGACGAGATCGACACTCTTCTCAACAAGAGGAGCGGCCTGATCGGGCTGTGCGGCGACAACGACATGCGGGAGATCCGCCGCCGTGTGGACGCCGGTGACGAGCGGGCGCGGCTGGCCTTCGACATCTACATTCACCGGCTGAAGAAGTACATCGGTGCGTATTACGCCGTTCTCGGACGAGTGGACGCGGTGGCCTTCACCGCCGGGGTCGGGGAGAACTCGGCGCCGGTGCGGGAGGCCGCCGTGGCGGGCCTGGAGGGGCTCGGCCTGGCGGTCGACGGCGAGCTGAACGCCGTACGCGGTGACGGGGCGCGGCTGATCTCGCCGGCCCACGCGCGGGTGGCGGTGGCCGTGGTGCCGACGGACGAGGAAATGGAGATCGCGACACAGACCTACGCGCTGGTAAATGATTCAGGGAATCTCACCTGAGCGGCATCCCGCCCTTTTGTACATTCCGCCAGACGGAATATTCCGCAGCGAAACAAACCGATAGGATCGCCCCATGCGCCGTTCGAAAATCGTCTGTACTCTCGGCCCCGCGGTCGACTCCCACGAGCAGCTTGTAGCGCTGATCGAGGCCGGCATGAACGTGGCCCGCTTCAACTTCAGCCACGGCACCCACGCCGAGCACCAGGGCCGTTACGACCGTGTCCGGGCCGCCGCCAAGGAGACCGGCAGGGCCATCGGTGTCCTCGCCGACCTGCAGGGTCCGAAGATCCGCCTGGAGACCTTCGCGGAGGGTCCCGTCGAGCTGGTGCGGGGTGACGAGTTCACCATCACCACCGAGGACGTGCCGGGCGACAGGACGATCTGCGGCACGACGTACAAGGGTCTGCCCGGCGACGTGACCAAGGGCGACCAGGTCCTCATCAACGACGGCAACGTCGAGCTGAAGGTCACCGAGGTCGACGGCCCCCGGGTGCGGACGATCGTCATCGAGGGCGGTGTCATCTCCGACCACAAGGGCATCAACCTGCCCGGTGCGGCGGTGAACGTGCCCGCGCTGAGCGAGAAGGACATCGAGGACCTCCGTTTCGCGCTGCGCATGGGCTGCGACCTCGTCGCCCTCTCCTTCGTGCGGGACGCCAAGGACGTCGCCGACGTGCACCGCGTCATGGACGAGGAGGGCCGCCGCGTCCCGGTCGTCGCCAAGGTGGAGAAGCCGCAGGCGGTCGAGAACATGGAGGACGTCGTGATGGCGTTCGACGCCGTCATGGTCGCCCGCGGCGACCTGGCCGTCGAATACCCGCTCGAGAAGGTCCCCATGGTGCAGAAGCGCCTGATCGAGCTCTGCCGGCGCAACGCCAAGCCGGTGATCGTGGCGACCCAGATGATGGAGTCGATGATCACCAACTCCCGGCCGACCCGCGCCGAGGCCTCCGACGTGGCCAACGCGATCCTGGACGGCGCGGACGCGGTCATGCTGTCGGCGGAGTCGTCGGTGGGCGCGTACCCGATCGAGACCGTGAAGACGATGTCGAAGATCGTCACCGCGGCCGAGCAGGAGCTGATGTCCAAGGGCCTGCAGCCGCTGGTGCCGGGCAAGAAGCCGCGCACCCAGGGCGGTTCGGTGGCCCGTGCCGCCGCCGAGATCGCCGACTTCCTCGGCGGCAAGGGCCTGGTGGCCTTCACCCAGTCCGGTGACACCGCCCGCCGGCTGTCCCGCTACCGGGCGGCCCAGCCGATCCTCGCCTTCACCACCGACGAGTCCACCCGCAACCAGCTGGCGCTCAGCTGGGGCGTGGAGCCGCACGTGGTGCCGTTCGTCAACACCACCGACGAGATGGTCGACCTGGTGGACCAGGAGACGGCCCGCCTCGGCCGGTTCAGCGACGGCGACGTCGTCGTGATCACCGCCGGTTCGCCCCCCGGCGTGCCCGGCACCACCAACATGGTCCGGGTGCTCCACCTGGGCGAGACGCGACGCGGCTGACGCCTCTTCCCCCGGTACGCGACTGAGGGCGCCCCCTGCGGCAGGGGGCGCCCTCAGCTCCGTCGCGGCCGGTCTCTCGGGCGGTGTCGACCGGTCTCAGTCGGTCTCAGCCCGTCTCAGTCGGTGATGTACTGATGCAGCCCGGGGATGTGCAGGGTGCCGCCGAACTGACCGGCCTGCACCACCTTCACGTCGGTGAAGTAGATCAGCGGGATGTCCAACGGCGGCGGGTGCTCCGGATCGAAGGTGATCGGGACCAGCCCGAGAAGGTTGCCCGAGATGCTCTCCGTGTACATCACCGTGTCACCGTCGCGGATCGTGGACGTCGATCCCTTGGCCGCCTGCACGTGGTAGGTCCTGCCGATCTGCTCGTCCTTCACGATCTGGTGCAGGTCACCGATGTCGGTGCCCTTCGATATGACGTACTTCAGCACCTTCTTGGTCTTGCCGCTCGCCGTCTTCACCTCGACGATGCCCTGGTACGAGGCTCCCTTGAGGAGCAGTGAACTGGCCTCGAGATGCCAGGGGTCGTCCGGCACCGGGATGGAGTTGTCGACCCCGCCCACCTCGTCCGTGGCGACCGGGCAGTCCTCCGGATCCGCGCCGGCGCTCTCGGAGGCGCCGGGGCTGGGCGAGGCGGTGGCCTCCCCGGCCGTCCCCTCCGCCTCGTCCTCCGCCTCGTCCTTCGCTTCCCCGGTCGCCTTGTCCCCCGGCGCCTCGGTGCCATCGGCCGCCCCGGACGCCTTGTCGGCCGGGGCCTCGACAGCGCCCTTCGCCGTGTCAGTGACCTTGTCGGTGGCGTCCTTCGCCGGGTCGGACGCGTCCGCGCCGGCGCTCCCGGACGCCGAGGGGGACGGCGTGGGACTCGGGCTCTCCTCGGCCTTCGCACCGCCGGTGAAGATGCCCTCGATGGCGTCGCCGAGGCCCTCCAGCAGGCCGCCGCCGGACTCGGACGCCGAGGGGGACGCCTCCTCGCTCCGCGGCTCCTTCTCCTGCGACGCGGTAGCACTCGGGACGGGCCCGGCCTTGTCGTCGGAACCTGAATCCGACGAAGAGGCACCGCCCGTCTCCGCGCCCTTGTCGCTGCCGGAGTCCCCTGTCGAGGCCGAGGGGCTGGGCTCGCGCGTGGCACCCTTGTCGCCGTCGGCCTTGTCGCCGTCGGCCTTGTCGCCGTCGGCCTTCCCGGTCGACGACGGTGAGGGTGTGGGAGACGCGGACGATCCCTTGCCGGGGTCCGTCATGGCCTCCACACAGGCCTTGTACTCCTCGGCCGTCAGGCTGTTGGCCGGCGGCGCGCCCGGGTCGTTTCCGTCCGCGACGGCGAGGGTCGGCGTGAACCCCAGCCCCATGAGCACCGCCGTGGGCATCGCCGCCAGGGCGATCGCCTTCCCGGCCGGCATGTGGAGCCTCGTGAACAACGGCTTCTTGGGAGCCGCGTGGCGCGGCCCGGTCCTCGCGCGGGACGCCTCCACGTCAGTTCCGCGGGTCGCCTCGTCAGCCGGCACTGTGCCTCCCGTTCGCCCCGTTGCCCGGGCTCGTTCCTGACAGGTCATTCGGCTCGGCCGGCATGTCCGCTCCCGTCCGCGGCTGCGGCATCGTGGTGTCGGGCTCCTGGCCGCCGAGGACCGCGCCCTCGGGGGCGCCGCCCGTTCCCTTGGCCTCGGCCGGGGGCTCGGTGTCGGGGGGCGTACCCGGCACCCACGACACCGCCATCGCCCCGCCGACCAGCGAGAGCAGGAACCCGATGATGAAACCGCCGAAGTTGGACACCGGAATGGAGACCAGCCCCAGGAGGATCGCCGCGACGCCCGCGAAGACCCTGATGTGCCGCTGGAACCACAGGCTCAGTCCGAGGACCACGAGCAGCACGCCGATGATCAGGGACCCGGCACCCGCGGTGGTCGACATCGCCAGCGTCAGGTGGCCGATCTGCAGATTCGCGTACGGGAAGTACATGATCGGAAAGCCGGCCAGCGCGACGAACAGGCCGGCCCAGAACGGCCGCGCGCCGCGCCAGGCACGGAACTGCAGCCTCCGGCGGGTGAACTGGCCGGGTACGGCGGCAGGAGTCTCGGCGCTCATGGAAAACAGCTCCCTGGTACGGCTTTGCTGTGGTGGAGAAGTGGGCCGCGCACGACGGCGCGGCCGGTGGGAAGACGGGCGGGGCGCCAGGGGCCCCCGCCCGTCAGCGAGCGCTCAGTAGCACTCGGCGTCCTTGCCCTTGTGCAGAGACATGCTCAGATTGGGGAGCTTGAAGGTTCCGGCGGTGGTGGCCCACGCCGTCTGCTTCACGTCCTTGAGCACGGCCCTGTCGGACTGCTGGGCGAAGCCGAACTTGTTGGCCTGCTCCTTGCCACCCTGCATGCCGGGGCCCTTGTTCAGGTCACCGGCGGCCACGCCGATTTCCATGCCCTCGAAGGTGGCGTCGGCTTCGAGCTTCTCGACGTCGAGTTGCAGGTTCTTGGCGAAGACCTGCTCGTCTTCCTTCGAGCTGTTGCCCGCCTCCAGCCGGAGGGTGACCGAGCCGATCACCGGGATGTTCGGCGTGACGACCGACTGGCACATCTTCTCGATGTGCGCCTCGGCGAACGACGAGACCGCCACCGGGTGGTGGACCTTGTCACCGGTGAGCGTGTAGCCCTCGGTGAGAGCGCCGTACTGCGTGAAGCCCTCGCCTCGGAGCTCCTTCGCCGTCACCTTGAACGACTGGCCCGACACGCTGAACGACGCGGCGAGGGCGCCCTGCGCCATCGCGACACCTATCGCGGCCGTCGCGGCAACGCTGGGCACCATGACCACAGCGAACCGCTTCCATCTGGTCCCGCCACGCACCTGGGACTCCATATTTCCTCCTTCTCGGACGTACATCTCCTGGCCTCGGCCCGCCCCGGGATCGGCGGCTCGGCCTGGCAGGGATGGGAGAAGTGCTACGTCCTCGGGAAGGAGAGCGCCCGCACTCGGCGGCGCGTGCCACGCGCCCGAATCACCGGCGATCACCCCCGAGCGACAACCACTGGTCGCGCCTGACACGATCACGCACAACCCTGCTGGACAGGCTTCGCCGGGTGGGCGAAGACCCCCCTGCCCAAGAGCCGGCTCCACTGCCGCCGGCTCTGCTCGGTGGGGACCCAGGAACCCCGCGACCCGACTGGCTTTCGGGATACGGGAATGGACCGAGCGTCGCCGATCGTGGTGCATTCTCGCCGTCGACACAAGGGGGTTCGTTACTCGCTGGTAACGGCCGGACGGCCGGGGGGCGACACACCGGCCCCGAACGGCGACGCTGGGTGTGCCACGCGGGCGGAACAAAACTGTTGATCGCCGGACAGACACCGACAGACCGACGAGGCCGACTTACTGGCAGTAACAGCGGCCGCGATTACCAAGATTTGGTAAAGCGCGGCCGCACTGGCGTTCCGTCGACAGCTCTTTCACACGGGTACCACCCGGCCGAACGGTCGCCGACCGGTCGGTGAGGGGCGCCCGAACCGGCCCCTAGAACAGGGCGCGGGCCAGCGCCCTGCGGGCCGCGGTCACCCGCGGGTCGTCGGCGCCGATCACCTCGAACAGCTGCAGCAGCCGCACCCGTACGGCCTCCCGGTCGTCCCCGGCCGTGACGCGCACCGTGTCGATGAGGCGCCCGAAGGCGTCCTCCACGTGACCGCCCACCAGATCCAGGTCGGCGGCGGCGATCTGCGCCTCGGCGTCACGGGGCTTGTCGGCCGCGTCCTGACGGACCCGCTGCGGGTCGGCGTCCTGCACGCGCTGGAGCAACTCGGCCTGGGCCAGGCCGAGTTTGGCCTCCGTGTTGCCCGGGTCCTCGCTCAGCACGTTCTTGTACGACTGGACCGCCCCGGCCAGGTCGCCCGCGTCCAGCGCCTGCACGGCGGCCTCCAGGGCCGCGTCGTGCGGGCCGGCCGGACGCTCGGGGGCGGCGGCGGGCTGCGCGCCCGGCTCCGCCTCGGGGTCGACGGCGAGACCGGTCAGGCCGAAGCGCTCCTCGGCGACCTGCACCAGCTGGTCCAGGGTCTGCCGGATCTGCGTCTCACTGGCGGCACCCTGGAAGAGCGGCAGGGCCTGTCCGGCCACGACCGCGAACACGGCCGGGATCCCCTGGACGCCGAACTGCTGCATCAGCATCTGGTTGGCGTCGACGTCGATCTTGGCGAGGAGGAAGCGGCCGTTGTACTCGACGGCGAGCCGCTCGAGCACCGGGCTCAGCTGCTTGCAGGGTTCGCACCACTCGGCCCAGAAGTCGATGACGACCGGGACCTCGGTGGACCGCTGCAGGACTTCACTCTCGAAGCCGGCCTCGTCGACGTCGATGACGAGATCGGCCGGGGAGACGGCCCCCGCCCCGCCGTGCCGGGCCGCCTCGGCGCGCGCCTGCTCCGCCTTCGCCTTGGCCTCCTGGGCCGCCTTCACCGCGGCGAGGTCGACGACCCCGCTCATGGACATGTTCCGTGGCTGCATGGGCCTATCCTCCCCCGTACTGCGCGCGTGCGTGAAAAGCGGGTCGAAAGCCCGCCCTGACGTGTGCTGTTGGCGCCGGGTCCCCACCCTCGCCCGTGGTCGTCGCTGGGGCACGGGCGAGCCCGCACTTTCGCTACGACCCGTAGCGTAATGCGGTGAAGGGCCTCCGGAGCACCCTGCTCCAGTGATCTCGGTCACGTCCGTCGGCGGGTTACCCGCCGGTTAGGGTCGGAGGATGCAGAGCAGCACCCCCGCCGGCCGTGCCGGGCGCCCGCGCAGCGCCGCGGCGGACACCGCGATCCTGGCCGCGACGCGGGCGGCCCTGGTCGACCTGGGGTGGTCGAAGCTCACCCTGCAAGACGTGGCCGCGCGGGCCGGGGTTGCCAAGACGACGCTCTATCGCCGCTGGACGGGCAAGAACGAGCTGGTCGTCGACGCGGTCGCCGAACTCTTCGACGAACTCCGGCTCCCCGACAGCGGATCCCTCGCGGCCGACATCGAGGGCGTCGTGCTCCAGTTCGCGGCGATCCTGGCCCGCCCGGAGGCCAGGAGCGGCCTGATGGCGGTGGTCGCCGAGTCCACCCGCGACGACGCGCTGCGCGAGCGCATCCGCACGTCGATCGTGGAGCGCCAGAAGCGTCTCGTCCTCGCCGGCCGGGCGCGGGCGCAGGCGCGGGGCGAGCTGCCGCCTGAGCCCGACGCCGGCGAGGCGGCCCGCACGGTCGACCTGATCTTCGACATGGTGGCCGGCGCGGTGGTGCACCGCACCCTGGTGAGCGCGGAACCGGCCGACGAGGAGTGGGTGCACGGCTTCACCCGGGTCCTGCTGTCGGGCCTCGCGGGTGCGGAGACGGCCAACCGTCCAGCGTGAGGGTTCCGCGCCGCCTCGCCATGCGGGCCGGGTCACTGCGGCATGCGCGGAAACCACTGGGGGACGCGCGCCGAGCCGCAGCTACGGAGTCCCAGAATCCCGACGGACGGCGCCGCGCGCCTTCCTCTCCGGTCGTCCAACCGGTGTGCCGCCGTGATTCAAGGGACTCCGCGCCGCAGAATCCTGGCGGGCGGCGCCCTACGCCGTCCCCTCCGGTCGTCCAGCCGGTGTGCCGCCGTGATTCATGGGACACAGAAGGGCACTACCTTGCGCATACTCAGACGGGCGCTGGGCACCACGCTCACCGCAGCCATCGGTTCGCTGCTGCTGACCGTTCCGACAGCCGCCCCGGCGTTCGCGGCGGGCGGCGTGCCGCTGCCGTTGTACTCCCTCGCCGACATGGAGGTCGACGGGAGCAACCAGCGGGTCTTTCTCAGCATGCCCGCGGGGGCGGACGGCCGGGTCGTGGTGACGGACTACGACGGCGGGAACAGCACCTGGCTGGGCGGCCTGCCGGGCGCCGGCGGGCTGGCCCTCTCGCCCGACTCCCGGACCCTCTACGTGGCCGCGCGGGACATCGACACCATCGTCGCGTACGACACCGCGACACTGGCGGAGACCGCACGGTACTTCGTGGGCGAGGACACCGCCCCGTGGAGCCTGGCTTTCGCGGGCGGGAAGCTGTGGTTCGGATACGGCTCCACCGGGGACCTCGGATCGGTCGACGTGTCCGGTGCCGAACCGGTGATCGAGCTCGGTCTGGACGGTTCGCTGGACTGGGGGGCGGAACTCGTCGCCTCCCCCGCCGACCCCGACGTGCTGGTGGCCGGCACGGGCAACCCCAACGTCAACACCCTCACGGTGTACGACGTGAGCGGCGGATCCCCCGTGGCGGCCGCCCGGCGGGTCTTCTCCGGGACCGAGATGAACGGTCTGCGGGACCTGGCCGTGACACCCGACGGCCGGAGCGTCGTCGTGGCCGCCCTCGTATCGCCCGGCTACCAGACCTTCCGCCTCGACGACCTCGCGGACCAGGGAACCCCTGCGGCCTCGCCCTCTCCCCTGGCCGTCGCCGTCGCACCCGACGGCACGGTGGCCGGAGGAACCTCCAACAACAGCGTCGACGTGCCGGACCTGTCCTTCTACGCGCCGGGCGCTTCCGCTCCGCTGACCACGGCCGAGCTGGGCGGTGACACCGAGAGGCTGGTGGACGAGGGGCTTGCCTGGGCGCCGGACGGGAGCCGGGTCTTCGCCGTGACACAGCAGACCGGCGTCATGGGACTCCGGTTCCATGCGCGGCAGGTCGCCACCACCGTGCAGACCACCCTTGCCCTCGAGGCGCCCCCGACCAGCAGGAGGTACCGGGAACTGGCCGTCACCGGCACCCTGGCTCCGGCGGCCGGCCTTGCTCCCGGCACCACCGTCGCCGTGACGCGCTACGACGCCGCCGCTCCGGAAGGCACCTCGCTGGGCAGCGTCACGGTGGCGGCCGACGGCACCTTCACCGTGACCGACACGCCGAGCAGGACCGGTCAGGTGAGGTACGGCGTGACGTACGCCGGTGACCCCTGGCACACCGCGGCCTCCGCCGAGGTGACCGTGGAGATCACCCGCCGCTGACGTGGCCTTTGGCACGGAGGTCGCCGTGGTCCGGATCGGGACCGCGGACCACGGCGACCTCGTATTCGCGTGGTTCGGAGCAGGACACCGGCTCCACGCCCGGAACACCGTCGACCGGCGGCGCGTCCCGGGCGGCACGACGGCGGAGGCAGCCGCGCCGGCGGTTGCTCCCGCCGCCCCGACCGGGTGGCGTGGGGTCTAGAAGCCGGCGGGCTCCGTGTACACGCCCCACTCGTCGCGCAGGACACCGCAGATCTCGCCGAGGGTCGCCTCCGCGCGTACGGCGTCCAGCATCGGCTCGATCATGTTGGCGCCGGAGCGGGCGGCCGCGACCATGGCGTCGAGCGCGCCGCGCACCTTCGCGTCGTCGCGGGCGGCCCTGCGCTCGCCCAGGACCCTCACCTGCTCGCGCTCGACCTCGTGGCTGACCCGCAGGATCTCCAGGTCGCCGGTGACGGAGCCGGTGTGGACGTTGACGCCGACGACCTTCTTGTCGTCCTTCTCCAGGGCCTGCTGGTAGCGGAAGGCGGACTCGGCGATCTCGCCGGTGAACCAGCCGTCCTCGATGCCGCGCAGGATGCCGGAGGTGACCGGCCCGATGGGGTGCTGCCCGTCGGGGTGGGCGCGCAGGCCCCGCTCCTTGATCTGCTCGAAGATCTTCTCCGCGTCGGCCTCGATGCGGTCCGTCAGCTGCTCGACGAACCAGGAGCCGCCCAGCGGGTCCGCGACGTTGGCGACGCCGGTCTCCTCCATCAGCACCTGCTGGGTGCGCAGGGCGATCTCGGCCGCCTGCTCACTGGGCAGCGCGAGGGTCTCGTCGAGCGCGTTGGTGTGCAGGGAGTTGGTGCCGCCGAGCACCGCGGCGAGCGCCTCCACGGCCGTACGCACCACGTTGTTGTACGGCTGCTGGGCGGTCAGCGAGACTCCGGCGGTCTGGGTGTGGAACCGCAGCCACTGCGCCTTGTCGGACCGCGCGCCGTACACGTCGCGCATCCAGCGGGCCCAGATGCGCCGTGCCGCGCGGAACTTGGCGATCTCCTCGAAGAAGTCGAGGTGCGCGTCGAAGAAGAAGGAGAGGCCGGGGGCGAAGACGTCGACGTCCAGGCCGCGCGACAGCCCCAGCTCCACGTACCCGAAGCCGTCCGCCAGCGTGTACGCGAGCTCCTGAGCGGCCGTCGATCCGGCCTCGCGGATGTGGTAGCCGGAGACGGAGAGCGGCTTGTAGGCGGGGATGCCGGCCGCGCAGTACTCCATCAGGTCGCCGATCAGGCGCAGGTGCGGCTCGGGCTGGAAGAGCCACTCCTTCTGGGCGATGTACTCCTTGAAGATGTCGGTCTGGAGCGTGCCGTTGAGCACGGACGCGTCGACGCCCTGCCGTTCGGCGGCGACCAGGTACATGCAGAACACGGGCACGGCGGGCCCGCTGATCGTCATGGAGGTCGTCACGTCGCCGAGCGGGATGTCCTTGAACAGCACCTCCATGTCGGCGGCCGAGTCGATGGCGACCCCGCAGTGACCGACCTCGCCGAGCGAGCGCGGGTCGTCGGAGTCGCGGCCCATCAGCGTCGGCATGTCGAAGGCGACCGAGAGCCCGCCTCCGCCGTTGCGGAGGATCATCTTGTAGCGCTCGTTGGTCTGCTCGGCGTTCCCGAACCCGGCGAACTGCCGGATGGTCCACGTCCGCCCCCGGTAGCCGGTCGGATACAGGCCGCGGGTGAAGGGATACTCCCCCGGCCAGCCGATCCGCTCGAAGCCCTCGTACTCGTCCCCGGGGCGGGGCCCGTACACCGGCTCCACGGGGTCGCCGGAGAGCGTGGTGAAGTCCGCGTCGCGCTTGCGCGCCGCGTCGTACCGGGCCTGCCAGCGACGGCGGCCCTCGTCTATGGCGTGAGCGTCCATACCCTCGAATTTACTAGGACGTCCAAGTAAATGTCGATGGGGTACCGCCGTACGGGTGCTCGTACGGCGGTGAGTACCCCGCGAAGGGGTCCAGGAAGAGGGGCCCGGGAAGAGCCGGCTACGCCTTGGCTGCCGCGGGTGCCTCGGCGGCGGCGGACTCGGCGTCCAGCTCCTGGCTGATCCTGCGCTCCACGAAGAACGCGGCGGTCGGGACGGTCCCGGCCAGCAGCACCCACAGCTGCTTGCTGACCTTCCACTTCGCCTTGGCGCCCAGGTCGAAGGCGAAGACGAGGTAGACGACGTACAGCCAGCCGTGCGCGATGCTGACGATGCGGGTGAAGTCGGCGGCACCGTCCATGTCCAGCAGGTACTTGGCGATCATGCCGAGGCAGAGCAGGATCAGCAGCACACCGGTGACGTACGCCATGACCCGGTAGCGGGTCAGCACGCTCTTTTTCATGGCTACGAGCGTAACCGTCCGTTTCGCGCGATCTTCGAGCGGGCCCGGCGACTCGCTCAGGCCTCTTCGAAGTCCCCGGCGGCGACCCGCAGCGGCCTGAGCATCGCGAAGATCTCGCCGCACTCCTCGGCGTCGTACGCGCCCAGGCCGAAGTCCATCGCCATGAGGTCGCGGGTGGCCGCCTCGACCACCTCGCGGCCCTTGTCGGTGATGGTGGCGAGCGTGCCGCGGCCGTCGTTGGGGTTGGGGCGCTTGTCCACCAGGCCGGACTTCACCAGCCGGTCGACGGTGTTGGTGACGGAGGTGGGGTGCACCATGAGGCGCTCGCCGATCTTGGACATCGGCAGCTCGCCCGACTTGGAGAAGGTGAGCAGCACCAGCGCCTCGTAGCGCGCGAAGGTCAGCCCGTACGGCTTGACCACCGCGTCCACCTCGGCCAGCAGGATCTGGTGCGCCCGCATGATCGAGGTGATGGCGGACATGGAGGGCACGCCGCCCCAGCGCTGCTTCCAGAGTTCGTCGGCACGGGCGATGGGATCGAAGGAGAGACTGAGGGGCTTCGGCACGGCATCAGACCCTACCGGCCGGTCATATCCCGGTCAGCCCCGTCTCGCGTTTCGGTACCGACGCCCGGGCGCGCCGCTACTCGGCGAGGTGCCTCTCCACCGTCTCCACCTTCGACGTGAGGCCGTCCGTCACGCCGGGGCGGATGTCCGCCTTGAGGACCAGGGAGACGCGCGGCGCCCGCGCCTCGACGGCGGCGACGGCCCGCCGGACGACGTCCATGACCTGGTCCCACTCGCCCTCGACGGAGGTGAACATCGCGTCGGTGCGGTGGGGCAGGCCCGACTCGCGGACCACCCGGACGGCGTCGGCGACGTACTCCCCCACGTCCTCGCCGACGCCGAGCGGCGTCACGGAGAAGGCGACGATCATGCGCCCACGACGCCTTCCTGGCGGGCGCGGGAGGCGATGACCGCGTCCTCGGCCTCCCGCTTGAGCCTGCGGTCGGCGAAGAAGCCGCCGGTCGGCAGGACCGACATGACGAAGTAGAAGGCGGCGGTGCCGAAGGACCACTTGGCGCGGTTCCAGGCGTCCGCCCAGAAGACCACGTAGACGACGAAGAGGAACCCGTGGACCGCGCCCATCACGGGCACCGCGTTGAAGTCGGTGGTCCGCTTCAGGACGGAGCAGACCAGCAGCAGCAGGAAGGAGATCGCCTCGGGGCCGGAGACCAGGCGGAGGCGGCGGAGGGCGGAGGCGGTCTTGAGGTCCACGGGTCACCTTCGGTGGGAGAGTCGCCGGACATCGACGAACTGGGGGTTTGTGAACGTGCGCACAAGCGCGCGTCCATTGTGGCAAACCTCCGACGCGCCCGGGTGAGGGGGGCGGCGACAACGGCACCCGGGGGTGATCTGGGGACGTCCGTGCCCGTGGGACCTGTCGGCGGGCCCGCTCGGCGGGCTACCTTCCCATTTGTGGCGATGTTCCGACTTCAAGACAGCAAGGTACTCGCCGTCGACATGACCGGGGACGCCGTGAAGGCGAAGAACGGCTCGATGGTCGCGTACGACGGGGAGATGGCCTTCAAGAAGCTGAGCGGCGGCGGTGAGGGGATCCGGGGCATGGTGACCCGGCGGATCACCGGCGAGCAGATGACGGTGATGGAGGTGAAGGGGCACGGGACCTGCTGGTTCGCGGACCGCGCCTCGGAGATCAACCTCGTGGGTCTCCGGGGCGACACGCTGTACGTCGAGTCCAGCAACTTCCTGGCGGCCGACGCCGGGCTGCGGACGGGCACCAGTTTCACGGGAACGCGCGGTGCCTCGCAGGGCAACGGGCTGTTCACCACGACCGTGGAGGGCCACGGGCAGGTGGCGATCATGTCGGACGGACCGGCGGTGGTGCTGCGCGTCAGTGCCCAGTACCCGCTGACCGTCGATCCGGGCGCGTACGTCGCGCACCAGGGGAACCTGCGGCAGTCCTTCCAGTCGGGTGTGACCTTCCGCACCCTGTTCGGGGAGGGCGGTGGCGAGGCCTTCCAGATCCGCTTCGAGGGCGACGGCCTGGTGTACGTGCAGCCGAGCGAGCGGAACACGATCGCGGGGGATGTCTGACCATGGCCTTCCAGGAGATCAACTCCAAGATGGTGCAGGCGACCGTGGCACCCGGGCAGCGGCTGTTCAGTCAGCGCGGCGCGATGCTCGCCTACCGGGGCGAGGTGTCCTTCACCCCCGATCTGCGCGGCGGCCAGGGCGGCGTCATGTCGATGATCGGCCGCCGGGTGGCGGACGAGGACACGCCGCTGATGACCGTCGAGGGCAACGGCACCGTGCTCTTCGGGCACGGCGGCCACCACGTCCAGGTGATCGGCCTGGCCGGCGACACCCTGTACGTCGAGGCGGACCGCCTCCTCGCCTTCGAGGGGACCCTGCAGCAGGGCACGGTGTTCCTGGGTTCGCAGGGCGGGGTCATGGGCATGGTGCGCGGCCAGGTCAGCGGGCAGGGGCTGTTCACGACCACCCTCAAGGGTCACGGCTCGGTGGCGGTGATGGCCCACGGGGGCGTCTTCGAGATCCCCATCACCCCGCAGCGCCCGGTGCGCGTCGACCCGCAGGCGTACGTCGCCCACCACGGCGACGTACGCAACAGGCTGTCCACGGCGATGGGCTGGCGGGACATGGTCGGACGCGGCTCCGGCGAGGCGTTCCAGCTGGAGCTCAGCGGCAGCGGCACGGTGTACGTCCAGGCGTCCGAGGAGAAGCTGTGAGCACCGTTCACCACGACCCGGCGACGCTGCCGGCCGATGACAACGTCAACGACTACACCTTCTGCGTGGAGCTCAAGGGGAGCCAGTGGTTCCTGCAGAAGGGGAAGATGATCGCCTACTACGGGACGATCGAGTTCAACGGGATCGGGCACGGCCGGCTGGACCGTCTGGTGCGGACGTCCTTCCATTCGCCTCTGCACGCGAGCGACTGGGTCGTGGCCGAGGGCTCGGGCAAGATGCTCCTCGCCGACCGGGCCTTCGATGTGAATTCGTATGACCTCGAAGAGGGCAACCTGACCATTCGCTCGGGCAACTTGCTTGCTTTTCAGCCAAGTCTCGCTCTCAAGCAGTCGATCGTGCCGGGCTTTCTGACCCTGATCGGAACCGGGAAGTTCGTGGCCGCGTCGAACGGTCCGGTGGTGTTCATGGAACCCCCGGTCCGGGTCGACCCGCAGGCCCTGGTCGGCTGGTCCGACTGCCCGTCGCCGTGCCATCACTACGACCACGGGTACATGACCGGCCTGCTGGGCGGCCTACGTGCGATGACGGGCCTCGGCGGGGCATCCGGGGAGGAGCACCAGTTCGAGTTCGTGGGGGCGGGGACGGTGCTGCTGCAGTCGAGCGAGGCGCTGATGGCGGAGCAGGCCACGGGGGCCACTCCGCAGCAGGCGGGGGTGCCCGGAGGCGGGACTTCCGGAGCGCCGGGAGGCCGGCCGGGGGTACCGGGGCTTCCCGGACAGCTGGGGGACCTCCAGCGCCGCTTCGGGCTGTGAGCGGTAATCTGCGGAGTGTGACATCGAACGCGTGCGCACCGTCACCGTCACGGACACCCCTTCACTAGTTCGCCTTTCAACTTTTTAGGTAGACTTCATTCATGGAGACCGAGACGGCCACCCGCTGGCTGACCGATACGGAGCAGTGTGCCTGGCGCACCCACCTGGAGGTCAACAGGCTGTTGACGCACCAGCTCGAGAAGGATCTGCAGCCGTTCGGCCTGACAATGAACGACTACGAAATCCTGGTGAACCTCTCCGAGTCGGAGGGCGACAGACTCCGGATGAGCGATCTGGCCACCGCCACGATGCAGTCCAAGAGCCGCCTCTCCCACCAGATCACCCGCATGGAGAACGCGAACCTGGTCCGGCGGGAGAACTGCGAGTCCGACCGCCGCGGGCTCTACGCCGTCCTCACCGAGCACGGCCTGGAGACGATGCGGAAGGTCGCACCGCACCATGTGGCGTCCGTCCGCAGGCACTTCATCGACCTGCTGGCCCCCGAGGCCATGACCGACCTCGACAAGGCGCTCAAGCCGATCGCGGAGCACCTGCGCGGGCAGCGGGGGCGTCCCTGACCACGTCCTCGATCACGTCCTCGGTCACATTCTCGAAGGCGTGAAGGTATCGGCAGTCGGCAGGCGGAGCTCGAACAGGGCGCCGCCTGCCGGTGTCTCGTGGACGGTGAGCGTGCCACCGTGCCGCACGGCGACGTCACGGGCGATGGCCAGCCCCAGCCCGGCACCGCCGTCGTCGCGGCTGCGGGCGGCGTCGAGCCGGACGAACCTCTCGAAGATCCGCTCCCGGTCGGCGGCCGGCACGCCCTCCCCGTCGTCGGCCACCGCGACCACCGCCACGCCGCCGTCCCGCCGGACGGACACCTCCACCACCGAGCGGGCGTGCCGCTGCGCGTTGTCGAGCAGATTGGCCAGCACCCGCCCCAGCTGCCCCCGCGACCCGGACACCGTCACCTCGCCCGCTCCGTCCCCCGCTCCGTCACCCCGGGACCGCACGCGCACTCCCGGCCGGCCTCCGGCCTCCTCCCGCGCGAGCGCCGCGAGGTCGACGCGCGCGTCGGCGGGCCGCTCCCCCGCGTCCAGTCTGGCCAGCAGCAACAGGTCGGCGGCGAGCCGCTGCAGCCGTACGGTGTCCGCCACGGCACCGTCGAGGTCGAGCAGCTCCGGGTGGGCGGCGGCCACCTCCAGCTGGGTGCGCAGCGAGGCGATCGGGCTGCGCAGCTCGTGCGAGGCGTCGGCGACGAAGCGCCGCTGCCGCTCCACCGAGGACTCCAGGGCGGCCAGCGTCTCGTTGGTGGTCGAGGCGAGCCTGGCCACCTCGTCGTGGGTGCCCGGCACCGGGACGCGGCGCGCCAGGTCCTCGCTGGCGGTGATCGCGGCCATCTCCCGGCGGATGCCGGCCACGGGGCGCAGCGCGCGCCCGGTGACCAGCCAGGTCACCCATCCGACGACCGCGAGGAGCAGGGGGAAGCCGATCAGCATGACGGTCAGCGCGGTGTTCACGGCGCCGTGCTCGGCGGACAGCGGGGCACCGGCCCAGACGGTGAGCTGGTCTCCGCCCCGGGTCTCCACGGGTACGGCGGCGAAGCGGTAGTCCTCCGTGTCCCCGTCGATCGTCGCCGTGCCGTCGCTGACGGTGGTCCGCGCGCCGATCTCGCCGGCCTCGAGCGGCTCGCCGGAGTCGTCATCGTCGTCCGAGTCGCCGTCGCCGTCGCCGGCGTCGGTGGGGGACGGCTGCGGCTCGACGGCGTCGACGCCGGTACCGGTGATCCGCTCCAGGTCCTCACTGGCGGCGACGAGCGTGCCCTCCTCGTCGACGATCTGCACGGGGCGGTCGTCCACGTCCAGGTGGAGCTCGGTGTAGCGCGTCCCGACGGCCAGTTCGGTCGCGACGTCGCGTGCGGAGCGCTCGGCCTGGGTGCCCGCCTCGCCGAGCAGGTTGGAGCGCAGGGACAGCAGGACCGCGGTGCCGGCGGCGACGAGGGCGACGGCGACCACGAGGGTGGCGCCGAGCGTGGCCCGGGCCCGGACCGACCCGAGGAGCCGGCTCACCGCTCGCCCTCCAGCCGGTAGCCGGCGCCGCGCACGGTGCGGATGAGACCGGCGCGCAGCTTGCGCCGCAGGGCGCTGACGTACACCTCGACGATGTTGGGGTCGCCGTCGTAGGCGAAGTCCCAGACGTGCTCCAGGATCTCCGCCTTGGAGACGACCTGTCCGGCCCGCACCACGAGCTGCTCCAGGACGGCGAACTCCTTCGCGGTGAGGGTGGCCTCGCGCTCGCCCAGGAAGACCCGGCGGGCGGCGGTGTCGACCTTCAGGTCGCCGTGGACGTGCACGGGCGACGCCCCGGCGCCCTGCGCCCGCCGCCGCAGCAGGGCCTTCACGCGGGCGACGAGGACCACGTACGAGAAGGGTTTGGTGAGGTAGTCGTCCGCTCCCGTGTCCAGGCCCTCCGCCTCGTCGTACTCGCCGTCCTTGGCGGTGAGCATCAGGATCGGAACGTCGTGCCCGGCGGCGCGCAGGGCCGCGCAGACCCGGTAGCCGTTGAGTCCGGGCAGCATGATGTCGAGGATGACGAGGTCGTACGCGCCCTCGCCGGCCCGGTGCAGGCCCTCCCTGCCGTCGTGGACGACGTCCACGGCGTAGCCCTCGGCGGTGAGCCCCTTGGCGAGCGACACGGCGAGGCGCTTCTCGTCCTCCACGATCAACAGGCGCATGGGTAGAGGGTCCCAAAACCAAGCTGAAGATCCCTTCAGGCGGCTTCAGCTCGGCCTCAGCGTCGGTCCGCGACAGTGAAGACGTCGAAATCACATCGGCTCGAAACAACTGTGCACGACTCGGGAGGAACCGCATGAAGCGCAACATCGTGATCGCCGCCGTCACCGCCGCCGCACTGATCGGGGGCGGTACGGCGACGGCTCTGGCGACCACGGGGGACGACGACCCGGGTACGACGACGCGTCAGGCGGACGTGCGCGACGCCTCGGACGACGGCGCGGACGACCGGGCGGACGACGGCACCCGGGACGACGACGCCGATGACGAGGACCGGGACGACTCCCGCGACCGTGACGACGACGCCTCCCGCGTGCCTTCGGTGAGGGTGACGGCGGCCGACGCCATCGCCTCCGCCCTGAAGGAGGCGCCCGGCACCGCCGTCTCCGCCGAACTGGACGACGAGGACGGCGACGACGGCGACGACCGCGCGGCCTGGGAGGTCGACGTCCTCTCCGGTGACGGCACCTGGCACAGCGTCCGCATCGACCCTGCCGACGGCAAGGTCCTCGGCTCGGAGACCGGCGACGAGGACGACACCGACGAGGTGCGTACCGCGCTGAAAGGCACGTCCGTGGACGCCGCCGAGGCCGCGAAGGCCGCGGCCGGCCACGGGACCGTGACCTCCGTGGAGCTGGACGACGACGGCTACTACGGCGACGGCGAGGCGGCCTGGGAGGTCGAGACCCGCGCCTCGGGCGAGGCCGAGCAGGACTGGCGCGTCGACCCGAAGACCGGCAAGGTCACGGCCGATCGCTCACACCACTCGCACCCCGAGGACTCGGACGAGTCGGATGAGTCGGACGAGTCGGACCACTCCGGCTCGGACGACGACTGAGCAGTCCCGGCCGCTCGACGGGCCGGCCGCGGCGGCACCCCGGCACCAGCGCCGCCGCCACGGCGACCGCGCCGGACACCGCGAAGCACACCGGCAGCGGCAGCCGTTCCACCAGCAGGCCCACCGCCGCGGCGCCGGCGGAACCCCCGGCGTTCACGGCCGTGTTGCACCAGGCTCCCGCCCGGATCCGGAAGCCCGGCGCCGCGCTCTCCTCGGCGATCAGGTACGCCGTCGTCAGCGCCGGTGCCACGAACAGGCCCGCGCAGGCGACGGCCACGGCGAGCGTGCCGACGCCGGACGCGAGGCCCGCGGCGACCATGCAGACCCCGAGGCCGGCCGCGAGGAACGGGAGCCGGGCACGGGCGGCCGAGCTCCAGGCGATGGCGCCGTTCAGGAGCCCGCCGACCGCACTGCCCGCCGACAGCGCCGCGAGCACCCAGGCGACGGTGGAGCCGCCGAGACCGCGCTGGCCCGCGAAGGCGACCACGAGGAGGTCGACGGCGCTCACCGAGATGCCGACGCCCGCGGCGACGGCGACGGGCTGCAGCAGGGCACGTCCCTGCCCCGCTCCCCCTCGGCCGGCCGGCGCGGAGCCGTCCTTCGCACGCTCCGCCGGACGCAGCACGCCCGCCGCCGGTGACGTGACGAAGGCGAGGGTGCCCACCGTCACCAGCAGCGCGCTGAGCACGACGCCGACGGTCGGCGGGGCGACCCCGATCACCACGCCGACCAGGAGCGGGCCGGAGACGAAGAGCAGCTCCTCGGCGACGCCGTCCAGGCTGTAGGCGCGCTGCAGCATGGCCCGGTCGGGCAGCAGTTCGGCCCACACCGCGCGCATCGTGGGCCCGAGCGGGGGCGTACAGGCGCCCGCGAACGCGGCGGTCACCGCGAGGACGGCCGCGGGCGTGCCCGGCCGGGCGCAGACCGCCGCCAGCGCGCAGAGCAGGGCGGCGTACAGCAGGGCCATGGGGAGCAGGGCCCGGCGCGGACCGTGCCGGTCGACGAGGGCCGCGCGGTAGGGGGACAGGAAGACGCCGGTGGCGCCGAAGATCGCCATGACCGTGCCGGCCACGGCGTACGACCCGGTGGACCGGGTCAGGGAGAGCATCAGGGCGAGGGCGACCGTGCCGTACGACAGCCGGCCGACGAGGGCGGCGGCGAAGGTACGGCGGGCGTGGGGGACACGGAGGACGGCGGCGTACGAGGGCCGCGGAGCATGCGTGGACACGGAAGGTTCCTCAGAGGAAGGCAACGAGGGGACGCCGAAGCACGCGACGGCCGGGTGCGGCGGTCGCGTGCGGGGCGGGCCCTAGGCCAAGAGGAGGAACATGCGGGTCAACATACCGGCGCGGCGCTGCGGCCGCACCGGTTTTTCCGGCCTCGGTGTCAGCCGCTCGTCAGCCCGGCCACCAGTTCGTCGGCCGCGCGGTACGGGTCGAGGTCGCCCGCGACGATGCGTTCCGCCAGTGCGCCGAGGCGGCGGTCGCCGTGCAGGTCGCCGATGCGTTCGCGCAGGGCGGTGACGGCGATGGTCTCGACCTCGCGGGCGGCGCGGGCCCGGCGGCGTTCGGTCAGGACGTCCCGTTCCTCCATCCACGCGCGGTGTTTCTCCAGGGCCTCGACGACCTCGTCGACGCCCTCGCCGCGCGCGGCGACCGTCTTGACGATGGGCGGGCGCCAGTCGCCGGGGCCGCGGGCCTCGCCGAGGCCCAGCATGTGGTTCAGCTCGCGGGCGGTCGCGTCCGCGCCGTCGCGGTCGGCCTTGTTGACGACGTAGACGTCTCCGATCTCCAGGATTCCGGCCTTGGCCGCCTGGATGCCGTCCCCCATGCCCGGGGCGAGGAGGACGACGGAGGTGTCGGCCTGGGAGGCGATCTCCACCTCCGACTGGCCGACGCCGACCGTCTCGACGAGGATCACGTCGCAGCCGGCCGCGTCGAGGACGCGGATCGCCTGCGGGGCCGCCCAGGCGAGGCCGCCGAGGTGGCCGCGGGTCGCCATGGAGCGGATGTAGACGCCCGGGTCGGACGCGTGCTCCGACATCCGGACGCGGTCGCCGAGCAGGGCGCCGCCGGAGAAGGGGGAGGACGGATCGACGGCGAGGACGCCGACCCGCTTGCCCTGCCCCCGGTACGCCGTCACCAGCGCCGAGGTGGAGGTGGACTTGCCGACGCCCGGCGAGCCCGTCAGCCCGACCACGTACGCCCCGCCGGTCAACGGCGCGAGCGTCTTCATGACCTCCCTGAGCTGCGGGGACGCCCCCTCCACCAGGGAGATCAGCCGGGCCACGGCCCGCGGCCTGCCTTCCCTGGCCTGGGCAACCAGCGAGGAGACGTCCTGCATCACAGCTCCGTTCAGTGGGAAGTCGTAACCCGGTCGGTGAGAGTCGTAACCCGGTGACGCGACGTCAGGCCTTGGGTACCCGCACGATCAGCGCGTCACCCTGGCCGCCACCGCCGCACAGCGCCGCCGCGCCGACCCCGCCGCCGCGCCGCTTCAGCTCCAGCGCCAGGTGCAGCACGAGCCGGGCGCCGGACATGCCGATGGGGTGGCCCAGGGCGATGGCACCGCCATTGACGTTCACCTTTTCGGTGGATACGCCGAGGTCCTTCATTGACTGCACGGCGACGGCCGCGAACGCCTCGTTGATCTCGATCAGGTCGAGGTCGCCGACCTCCAGGCCCTCCTTCTTCAGGGCGTGCCGGATGGCGTTGGACGGCTGCGACTGCAAAGAGTTGTCCGGCCCCGCGACGTTGCCGTGTGCGCCGATCTCCGCGATCCACTCCAGGCCGAGCTCCTGCGCCTTGGCCTTGCTCATGACGACCACGGCCGCCGCGCCGTCGGAGATCTGCGAGGAGGAGCCCGCGGTGATCGTGCCGTCCTTCGAGAAGGCCGGACGCAGCCTGCCGAGCGACTCGGTGGTGGTGTCGCCGCGGATGCCCTCGTCCTTGCTGAACAGCACCGGGTCGCCCTTGCGCTGCGGGACCTCCACCGGGGTGATCTCGGCCTCGTAGACGCCGTTCTTCTGGGCGGCGGCGGCGCGCTGGTGGGACAGGGCGGCGATCTCGTCCTGGGCGTCGCGGGCGATGCCGAGGCGGGTGTTGTGCTTCTCGGTGGACTCGCCCATGGCGATGCCCTCGAAGGAGTCGGTCAGACCGTCGTGCGCCATGGCGTCGATCATCTGGACCGCGCCGTACTTGTAGCCCTCGCGGGACTTCGGCAGCAGGTGCGGGGCGTTGGTCATGGACTCCTGGCCGCCGGCGACGACCACGTCGAATTCGCCGGCGCGAATGAGCTGGTCGGCGAGCGCGATGGCATCAAGGCCGGAGAGGCACACCTTGTTGATCGTGAGCGCCGGGACGTTCATGGGGATGCCGGCCTTGACGGCCGCCTGGCGGGCGGGGATCTGGCCCGCGCCGGCCTGGAGCACCTGGCCCATGATCACGTACTGGACCTGGTCGCCGCCGATCCCCGCACGGTCGAGGGCGGCCTTGATCGCGAAGCCGCCGAGGTCGGCCCCGGAGAAGGACTTCAGCGAGCCGAGCAGCCGCCCCATCGGGGTGCGGGCACCCGCGACGATGACGGAGGTCGTGCCGTTCGTTCCAGAAGTTGCGGAAGACATGAGCTGCGATCCCCTTTTCCGGCCCGCACAGGCCGAGGAGTGAACGAGGGTTTACTCGAATGTACTGAGCGGTATGCCGCCCGTCACCGGGCTGTCGGTGTGATCGCGCGCACGTTGCGTAACCACCTCCGGAGCGCTGCAATCAATTCATGCTGACGCGAATCGACCACATCGGAATCGCCTGCCGTGACCTCGACGCGACCGTCGAGTTCTACCGTGCCACCTATGGCTTCGAGGTGTTCCACACCGAGGTCAACGAGGAACAGGGCGTGCGTGAGGCCATGCTCAAGATCAACGATACGTCGGACGGCGGTGCCTCGTACCTCCAGCTCCTGGAGCCCGTTCGCGAGGACTCCGCGGTCGGCAAATGGCTCGCCAAGAACGGCGAGGGCGTCCACCACATCGCGTTCGGCACGGCGGACGTCGACGCGGACGCCGCGGACATCCGGGGCAAGGGCGTACGCGTTCTGTACGAGGAGCCCCGGCGCGGTTCCATGGGGTCGCGGATCACCTTCCTGCACCCCAAGGACTGCCATGGCGTACTGACAGAACTGGTCACTTCGGCGGCCGTTGAGACACCTGAGCACTGACCCTCGTACATAGGGGCCGGTAGGGTTGGGTGCGGTCGCCGCTCAGTCCAGGGTGACCCGGTCCTGCCGTCAGTGGTGGCGGGACCGCCGGGGTCGTGTTTCGGGGGGCGGGCGCCGGGGCAGAAGCACGTGCCCCGCCGTTGATCTGACACCATTCCCCGGGGGCCCCGTCCGGTGGACGGACGGAGCTCGTACGGGAAGATTGCGACCAGGGGACGGATGGGACCGCGCAGTGCGGGGCTACGAGAGCCAGGAGCGAGAGCCGGCGGCTGACGTCGACCACCTCTCTCGGTTCGAGGCCGAGATGAAGCGGCTGAAGACCGAGCGGGAAAAGGCGATCCAGCACGCCGAGGACCTCGGCTACCAGGTCGAGGTGCTGCGCGCCAAGTTGCACGAGGCGCGGCGCACCATCATGTCCCGGCCCGCCTTCGACGGCGGCGACATCGGGTACCAGGCCGAACAGTTGCTGCGCAACGCGCAGACGCAGGCCGACCAGCTGCGCTCGGACGCCGAGCGGGAGCTGAGCCAGGCCCGGGCGCAGACCCAGCGCATCCTCCAGGAGCACGCCGAGCAGGCCGCCCGGCTCCAGGCCGAGCTGCACCAGGAGGCGGTGACCCGGCGCCAGCAGCTGGACCAGGAGCTGGCCGAGCGCCGGCAGACCGTCGAGTCGCACGTCAACGAGAACGTGGCCTGGGCGGAACAACTGCGCGCCCGCACCGAGCAGCAGGCCCGCCGGCTGCTCGACGAGTCCCGTGCCGAGGCCGAGCAGGCCCTGGCCGCGGCCCGCGCGGAGGCGGACCGGCTCACCTCCGAGGCCCGGCAGCGGCTGCGCAACGACGCCGAGAGCGCCCGCGCCGAGGCGGAGCAGATCCTGCGCCGGGCCCGCGCCGACGCCGAGCGGCTGCTGGACGCGGCCTCCACGCAGGCACAGGAGGCCACCGACCACGCCGAGCAGCTGCGCAGCTCCACGGCCTCCGAGTCGGAGTCCACCCGCCGCCAGGTGCAGGAGCTGAGCCGGGCCGCCGAGCAGCGCATGACCGACGCCGAGGAGGCGCTGCGCAAGGCACAGACCGAGGCCGAGAAGGTGGTCGCCGAGGCCAAGGAGGCCGCGGCCAAGGCACTCGCGAGCGCCGAGCAGACCAACGAGCAGCGCACCCGCACCGCCAAGGAGCAGGTCGCCCGGCTGGTCAGCGAGGCCACGAAGGACGCCGAGTCGACGAAGTCCGAGGCCGAGCAGCTGGTCGCGGACGCCCGCGCCGAGGCCGAGAAGATCGTCACCGAGGCGGCCGAGAGGGCCCGCACCCTCACCGCCGAGGAGTCGGCCACCCAGCTGTCCAAGGCGGCCAAGACCGCCGAGGACGTGCTGAACAAGGCGTCCGAGGACGCCAAGCGCACCACGAAGGCCGCCACCGAGGAGGCCGAGCGGATCCGCACCGAGGCCGAGGCCGAGGCGGACCGGCTGCGCGCCGAGGCACACGACATCGCCACTCAGCTCAAGGGCGCGGCGAAGGACGACACCAAGGAGTACCGCGCCAAGACGGTCGAGCTGCAGGAGGAGGCACGCCGGCTGCGCGGCGAGGCCGAGCAGCTGCGGGCCGACGCGGTCGAAGAGGGCGAGAAGATCCGCGCGGAGGCCCGCAAGGAGGCCGTGGCGCAGATCGAGGAGGCCGCGAAGACCGCCGAGGAGCTGCTCGCCAAGGCCAAGGCGGACGCCGACGAGCTTCGGCAGACCGCGACGACGGACAGCGAGAAGGTCCGCACCGAGGCCATCGAGCGGGCGACGACCCTGCGCCGGCAGGCCGAGGAGACGCTGGAGCGCACCCGTGCCGAGGCCGAGCGGCACCGCGCGGAGGCCGTCGAGCGTGCCGAGGAGCTGCAGGCGGACGCCGAGCGGGCCGCCCGCGAGCTGCGCGAGGAGACCGAGCGCGCCGTCGAGGCCCGGCAGGCGGAGGCCGCCGGCGAGCTGAAGCGGCTGCAGTCCGAGGCCGAGGAGCGCCGCACCGCCGCCGAGCAGGCGCTGACCGAGGCCCGTGAGGAGGGCGAGCGGATCCGCCGCGAGGCCGCCGAGGAGAGCGAGCGGCTGCGCACGGAGGCCGCGGAGCGGATCCGTACGCTCCAGCAGCAGGCCGAGACGGAGGCCGAGCGGCTGCGCACCGAGGCCGCCGCGGACGCCTCCGCCTCCCGCGCGGAGGGCGAGGCCGTCGCCGTACGGCTGCGGACCGAGGCGGCGAGCGAGGCCGAGCGGCTGAAGTCGGAGGCGCAGGAGAGCGCCGACCGGGTGCGGGCGGAGGCGCAGACCGCCGCCGAGCGCATCGCCGCCGAGGCGTCCGAGACGCTGTCCGCCGCCCAGGAGGAGGCTGCCCGGCGCCGCCGCGAGGCCGAGGAGCTGCTGGGTGACGCCCGGCAGGAGGCGGACCAGGAGCGCGAGCGGGCCCGCGAGCAGAGCGAGGAGCTGCTGGCCTCGGCACGCAAGCGCGTGGAGGAGGCGCAGGCCGAGGCGGTCCGGCTGGTCGAGGAGGCCGACCGGCGCGCCACCGAGATGGTGTCGGCGGCCGAACAGCACGCGACGCAGGTACGGGAGTCGGTCGCCGGGCTGCACGAGCAGGCGCAGGAGGAGATCACCGGGCTGCGCAGCGCCGCCGAGCACGCGGCGGAGCGCGTCCGGCGCGAGTCCGAGGAGGAGGCGGACCGGGTCCGCGCCGACGCCTACGCCGAGCGGGAACGTGCGAGCGAGGACGCCGGGCGGCTGCGGCGCGAGGCGCAGGAGGAGACGGAGGCCGCCAAGGCGCTGGCCGAGCGGACGATGTCCGAGGCCATCGCGGAGGCCGACCGGATCCGTTCGGACGTCTCCGAGCACGCCCAGCGGGTGCGCACCGAGGCCTCCGACACCATCGCCGAGGCCGAGCAGTCCGCGGCGCGGACCCGGGCGGACGCCCGCGAGGACGCCAACCGCATCCGGTCCGACGCGGCGACGCAGGCGGACACCCTGATCACCGAGGCGCGTTCCGAGGCGGAGCGGCTCACCACGGAGACGGCGGCCGAGACCGACCGGATCCGCACGGAGACGGTCACGGAGGCGGAGCGCGTCCGCACCGAGGCGACGAACGAGGCCGAGCGGGTCCGCACGGAGGCGGCGAACGAGGCCGAGCGGGTCCGCACGGAGGCGGCCGGCGAGGCGGAGCGGCTGCGGACCGAGACGGTCGCCGAGGCCGACCGGGTCCGGGCCGAGGCGGGTGCCCGGGCCGAGCAGCTGGTCTCGGACGCCACCGGGGAGGCGGAGCGGCTGCGCGCCGAGGCCGCCGAGACGGTCGGTTCCGCCCAGCAGCACGCCGAGCGCGTCCGCACCGAGGCGCAGCGCGTCCGGGCCGAGGCGGCCGCGGAGGCCGAGCGGGTGACCACGGCCGCCCGCGAGGAGGCCGAGCGCACCCTCGACGAGGCCCGCAAGGACGCCAACAAGCGGCGCTCGGAGGCGGCCGAGCAGGTCGACACGCTCATCACGGAGACCACGGCCGAGGCCGACAAGCTGCTCACCGAGGCGCAGCAGCAGGCCCAGAAGGCCACCGCGGACGCCGAGTCGCAGGCCGACACCATGGTCGGCGCGGCCCGCGCGGAGGCGGACCGGATCGTCGCGGAGGCGACGGTCGAGGGCAACAAGCGGGTGGAGAAGGCCCGTACGGACGCGGACGAGCTGCTGGTCGGCGCCCGCCGGGACGCGACCGCCATCAGAGAGCGCGCGGAGGAGCTGCGGGAGCGGCTCACCTCCGAGATCGAGGAGCTGCACGAGCGGGCCCGCCGCGAGGCCGCCGAGACGATGAAGTCGGCCGGCGACCGCTGCGACGCGCTCGTCAAGGCCGCCGAGGAGCAGCTCGCCAAGGCGGAGGCGAAGGCGAAGGAGCTGGTGTCGGAGGCCAATTCCGAGGCCGGCAAGGTGCGCATCGCCGCCGTCAAGAAGGCGGAGGCACTGCTCAAGGAGGCCGAGCAGAAGAAGGGGTCCCTGGTCCGGGAGGCCGAGGGGATCAAGGCGGAGGCGGTCGAGGAGGCCCGGCGCACGGTCGAGGAGGGCAAGCGCGAGCTGGAGGTCCTGGTGCGGCGCCGCGAGGACATCAACACCGAGATCTCCCGGGTGCAGGACGTGCTGGAGGCGCTGGAGTCCTTCGAGGCGCCGACGGGCGGCGGCAAGGAGAACGGGGTCAAGGCCGGGGCCACGGTGGGTGCCCCACGTTCGGGTGGCAAGTCGTCAGACGGCTAGCGCCCGGGGCCGATCGGGTGTCTCCTGGAGATCTTTGGCTGGTTTTCCGGTCAAACCCTTGACCAGAACTTTGGCAAGTCATCCGGGGGTCAGCCACCCAAAAGAGGTGTCATTCTCCGTTCCAAACGTGCATCCACTCGATGACACACCGCATCGGCGCCTAGGATTCCCTCTATCACCTCACTCGGTCTCTTTCGACAGGAACCCCATGAGCGACACTTCCCCCTACGGCTTCGAGCTTGTGCGGCGTGGGTACGACCGCGCTCAGGTGGACGAACGGATCTCCAAGCTCGTCTCCGACCGTGACAGCGCTCTCGCCCGCATCACCGCTCTGGAAAAGCGCATCGAGGAGCTCCACCTCGAGACTCAGAACGCCCAGGCCCAGGTCAACGACGCCGAGCCGTCGTACGCCGGTCTCGGCGCCCGGGTCGAGAAGATCCTGCGTCTCGCCGAGGAAGAGGCGAAGGACCTGCGTGAGGAGGCCCGGCGCGCGGCCGAGCAGCACCGCGAGCTCGCCGAGTCGGCGGCCCAGCAGGTGCGCAACGACGCGGAGTCGTACTCCGCGGAGCGCAAGGCCAAGGCCGAGGACGAGGGCGTCCGGATCGTCGAGAAGGCCAAGAGCGACGCCTCGCAGCTGCGCTCCGAGGCGCAGAAGGACGCGCAGTCCAAGCGCGAGGAGGCGGACGCCCTCTTCGAGGAGACCCGCGCCAAGGCCGCCCAGGCCGCCGCCGACTTCGAGACGAACCTCGCCAAGCGCCGTGAGCAGTCCGAGCGCGACCTGGCCTCCCGTCAGGCCAAGGCCGAGAAGCGCCTCGCGGAGATCGAGCACCGGGCGGAGCAGCTGCGCCTGGAGGCGGAGAAGCTGCGCACGGACGCCGAGCGCCGTGCCCGCCAGACCGTCGAGACGGCGCAGCGTCAGGCCGAGGACATCGTGGCCGACGCCAACGCCAAGGCGGACCGGATCCGTTCGGAATCGGAGCGCGAGCTCGCCGCGCTCACCAACCGCCGCGACTCCATCAACGCGCAGCTGACCAACGTGCGCGAGATGCTGGCGACCCTCACGGGCGCCGCGGTGGCCGCCGCCGGTACGCCCGCCGAGGACGAGCCGGTCTCCCGCGGGGTGCCGGCCCAGCAGTCCCGCTGACGCCGGACGTACGCCGGACGAACGCGTACGGAACGAGGGCGAGGCCTCTTGCCGCTGCGGTGGCAGGGGGCTTCGTCCCGTTCTAGCGTGGGCGCCATGATCGAGCTCGAGGGGCTGACCAAGCGGTACGGCGAGAAGGTGGCGGTCAACAACCTCTCCTTCACCGTCAGACCCGGCATCATCACGGGCTTCCTCGGGCCCAACGGCGCGGGCAAGTCGACCACCATGCGGATGGTGCTGGGCCTGGACCGGCCCACCGCCGGGGACGTCCGGATCGACGGCAAGCACTACGACCAGCTCAAGGACCCCCTGACGTACATCGGCGCCCTTCTGGAGGCCAAGGCCTGGCACGGCGGGCGCAGCGCCTACAACCACCTGCTCTGCCTCGCGCAGAGCAACGGCATTCCGGCGAACCGGGTGCGTGAGGTCCTGGACACGGTCGGGCTCACGGCGGTGGCCCGCAAGAAGACCAAGGGTTTCTCCCTCGGCATGGGCCAGCGGCTCGGCATCGCCGGCGCGCTGCTCGGCGACCCGCGGATCCTGATGTTCGACGAGCCGGTCAACGGCCTCGATCCCGAGGGCATCCACTGGATCCGCAATCTGATGAAGACACTGGCCGCCCAGGGCCGCACGGTCTTCGTCTCCTCGCACCTGATGAGCGAGATGGCGCTGACGGCGGACCATCTGGTGGTCATCGGCCAGGGCAGGCTGCTGGCGGACACATCGATGGCCGAGTTCATCGCGGAGAACTCGCGCGGTTACGTCCGGATCCGGACCCCGCAGCGCGAGCGGCTGCTCGACGTACTGCACGGCGAGGGCGTCACGGTCGTCGAGGCCGGCTCCGAGGCCCTGGAGGTCGACGGCGACAAGTCGGAGGCGATCGGGGAACTGGCGGCGCGGCACCACATCGTGCTGCACGAGCTGAGTCCGCAGCGGGCCTCGCTGGAGGAGGCGTTCATGCAGCTGACGGCGGAGTCGGTGGAGTACCACGCGCACGACGGGCAGCCGACCGGCGCAGTGCCACCGCCGCCGCAGCAACGGCAGCAGCAGCAACGGCAGTGGGGCAGCGACTGGAGGAAGGGATGAGCATGGCGGCGACACAGGTGGTCCGGTCCG
Organism: Streptomyces sp. NPDC017890; assembly: GCF_044328675.1. Taxonomy (NCBI): domain Bacteria; kingdom Bacillati; phylum Actinomycetota; class Actinomycetes; order Kitasatosporales; family Streptomycetaceae; genus Streptomyces; species Streptomyces sp. NPDC017890. The sequence goes on along the minus strand of NZ_JBIRHU010000034.1, from coordinate 6,409 downwards.
AATGGACCAAGATCCGGTCGGTCGCGTCCACCGTGTGGACGCTGGGCCTCGCCCTGGTCGTCACCATCGCCCTCGGCATGCTGATCTCGGCGCTGTCGAAGAGCGAGTTCGGCAACATGAGCGAGCGGGACCGGCTCTCCTTCGACCCGACCTTCATCAGCTTCGCCGGAACCAGCCTCGGCCAGCTGGCGATGATCGTCTTCGGCGTGCTGGTCGTGGGGAACGAGTACAGCACCGGCATGATCCGCACCTCGCTGGCCGCCGTGCCGCGACGCGGCGGCTTCCTGCTCAGCAAGATCACGGTGGCCACGGCGCTCGCCCTCGTCGTGAGCATGGTCACCAGCTTCGCCACCTTCTTCCTCGGGCAGGCGATGCTCGGCGACCTCAGGGCGTCGATCGGCGATCCGGGCGTGCTGCGCGCGGTCATCGGCGGCGGTCTGTACATGACCCTCATCGCGATGTTCTCGATGGGCGTCGCCGCGATGCTGCGCTCGCCGATGCTGTCACTGGGCATCCTGATGCCGTTCTTCTTCCTGATCTCCAACATCCTGGGCAACGTCCCGGCGACGGAGAAGGTCGGCCGGTTCCTGCCCGACCAGGCCGGCAGCAAGATCATGCAGGTGGTCGCACCGATCGACGACGACGTCCCGTACGGCCCGTGGGGCGGCCTCGGGATCATGGCGCTGTGGGTGATCGCGGCGCTCGTCGGCGGGTACCTTGTGCTGAAGAGGCGGGACGCGTGAGGACCGGGCAGACGCTGGAAGGGTTCCGTCCGCGCCCGGATTTTGCCCGGGCTTGAACGGAACCGTCAGCGCCTCGATATCCTCCTAACCCTTACGGGGGCGTGTGCCCTGCTGTCCCTGAACCTTCCGATGGGTGCGGAGCATGATCGAGGCTGTCGGCCTGACCAAGCGCTACGGCGACAAGACCGCTGTGTACAACCTCTCCTTCCAGGTGCGGCCGGGCGCCGTCACCGGCTTCCTCGGGCCCAACGGCTCGGGCAAGTCGACGACGATGCGCATGATCCTCGGCCTGGACAATCCGACCGCCGGCCATGTGACGATCGGCGGCCACCCTTACCGCAAGCTGCCCAACGCCGCCCGCCAGGTCGGAGCGCTGCTCGACGCCAAGGCGGTGCACGGCGGCCGCTCCGCCCGCAACCACCTGCTGAGCCTGGCCCAGCTGTCGGGCATCCCGGCCCGGCGCGTGGACGAGGTGCTCGGTGTGGTGGGCCTCCAGGACGTGGCCCGGCGGCGTTCCAAGGGCTTCTCCCTCGGCATGGGCCAGCGGCTCGGCATCGCCGCGGCGCTGCTCGGCGACCCCCAGGTGCTGCTGTTCGACGAGCCGGTCAACGGCCTCGACCCCGAGGGCATCCACTGGGTGCGCAACCTGATGAAGGCGCTCGCGGCGGAGGGCCGTACCGTCTTCGTCTCCTCGCACCTGATGAGCGAGATGGCGCTGACCGCCGACCACCTGATCGTCATCGGGCGCGGCCAGCTGCTCTCCGACATGAGCGTGAAGGACTTCATCTCGGCCAACTCCGCCGACTTCGCGCGCGTGCGGACGCCGGACAGCGAGCCGCAGCTGCGCGAGAAGCTGACGTCCGCGCTGGCCGAGGCCGGCGGGCACGTGATGCCCGAGCAGGACGGCGCGCTGCGGGTGACCGGGCTGGCGCTCCCCCGGATCAGCGACATCGCCCACGACAGTGACGTACGGCTGTGGGAGCTGTCGCCGCACCAGGCCTCGCTGGAGGAGGCGTACATGCGGATGACGCAGGGCGCCGTCGACTACCGGTCGACCATCGACCAGAAGGCCGGGCTCCAGCAGCCGCTGCCGCCCGGCACGCAGCCGCCGATGCCGGTGCCCGGGCAGGGCCAGCCCGGCTGGTACGCCCCGCCGCCGCCCCAGCAGGGCGGTCAGCCCTTCGCCGCGCCGCAGGGCCAGGCCCCGGCGGGACCGTACGGCGCCCCGGCCGCGCCCGGCGCGGTGCCGGGCGGGCAGCCCGTCAACCCGTACGCGGCACAGCAGGCCCCGCAGGCCCCGCACGCGCCCGCTCCGCTCCCCACGCCGCCCGCCGCCGCCCCCTCACCCGCTCCCGCCCCCTCCCCCACTCCCGCCCCCTCCCCCACTCCCGCCCCCGCGCCCGTCACCGCGCCCGTCACCGACCCGACCAAGCCCGAGGACGCCCGATGAGCACGCCCCAGCCCCCGATGCAGCAGGCCGCACCCGACCGGCAGGCGGGGCCCGGTTCGCCGTACCCCAGCTACACGTCGCCGATCCCGGTGGTGCGCACGCACCTCGGCCACGCGCTCGCCTCCGAGTGGACGAAGATCAAGTCGGTGCGCTCGACGATGTGGACGCTGGGCGTGTTCGTCCTGCTGGTCCTCGGTATCGGGCTGCTGACCGGCCTGGTGGTGGCGAGCACCGAGTCCGACCTCTCCGGCTCGAACTCGCTGGAGCTGGGCTTCTTCGGACTGCTCCTCGGCAGCATCTGCGTCATCACCCTCGGCGTGATGACCACCGCGTCGGAGTACGGCACCGGCATGGTGCGGACCACGATGACCGCCTGCCCGAGCCGCGGCCGGGTCCTCGGGGCGAAGGCGATCGTGTTCTTCCTCGTGGCGTTCGTCGTGACGCTGGTGTGCACGGCGCTCGTCGCCCTCGCGCACATGGCACTCCTGGAGGGCAACGGAGCCGACGATCCCAGTGGCGGCGAGTGGCTGAAGGCCACGGTCGGCGTCTCGCTCTACACCGCGCTGCTCGGACTGCTGTCGCTCGCCATCGGCTCGATCATCCGGCATTCCGCGGGCGCCATCACGATCATGATCGGGACGCTGCTCGCCCCGCTCGTGATCGCGTTGTTCATGTTCACGGAGTCGCTCAAGGACGTGCAGCAGGCGCTGTTCGAGTACTCGATCCCCAACCAGATGAGCATCTTCTACGCCAACTCGCTCAGCGACTCCGGCCCGTCCGGCTGGGACCCGCTGTGGATCATGCTCGGCGTGACGGCCGCCGCGTTCGCCGGCGCGTTCGCGCTGCTGGAGAAGCGGGACGTGTAGGAGACCGACGTACCGGAGAGCGACGCGCGGGAGGGCTCAGAACCTCGGCGCGTTACGGGACCGCTGCACCCGCGTGGTGCGGCGGTCCTTCGCGTTCCAGCAGGACTTGTGCCAGTGCCGGCGGTCGTCGACGCCCGAGTGCGCCGGCCAGGCCACCACGTGCGGGAAACCGTCCGGGATCAGCTGGTCGCAGCCCGGGCAGCGGTACGACTTCCCCTGCGCGCTCGAGCCCGCCACGTGCCGTACGCTCCACTCCTCGCCCTGCCAGCTCTCCGACGACTGCCAGCCGCCGTAGCGGACGGAGCCGTCGTCCTCGGCGCTCCGGCCGGAAGAACCGGCTTCCTTGGGTCGGTTGCGACGCGGGGACACAGGACACCTCACGGAGCTGTACAGGAAGTAGGGGCGGCGTCCAGCCTACGCGGCACGGACAGGGGTACGCGTATGCCGCCGACCGCCGCAGCGCCCCCGTTGCGGAGCCTGTGCGCGGCCGTCGCGCCACCGCGGCAGCCGGTACACCGGGGCGGTAGGACAGCCGTCACAACGGCTCGGACAACGGCTTGCACAACGGGCTGCACAACGACCGATTCTGTAGACAATCCGCATATCCCTTCGCCCTGCCGTGTCCTCGGCACGTGTCAGACGGTTATGCCCTGTGGGGGAGCTCCCTGTCGGAGCCGAGGAAGCAGGAAGAACGATGCGCGTAGGAAGTTTCGTGTTGGGCGCCCAGTTCCCGGGCCAAGGCCAGGGGGAAGCGCTGTACCGCGCGGTCCGCTCGGCCGAGGTCGCCGAGGAGGCGGGGCTCGACACGGTCTGGCTGGCCGAACACCACTTCGTGCCGTACGGCACGTGCCCGTCGGCCGTCACGCTGGCCGCGCTGCTGCTGGGCCGCACCCGTCGCATCCGGGTCGGCACCGCCGTCAGCGTGCTGCCCACCACCCACCCCGTGGCGCTCGGCGAGCAGGCCGCGCTGCTGCACGTCACGAGCGGTGGCCGGTTCTCGCTGGGCGTGGGCCGGGGCGGCCCGTGGGTGGACCTGGAGGTGTTCGACGCGGGCCTGGAGGCGTACGAGAAAGGCTTTCCGGAGTCACTCGATCTGCTGCTCCGCTGGCTGCGCGAACCGTCCGTCGGCACCTCGGGCGAACGCTTCCGGTTCCGCGAGGTGCCCGTCGTCCCCCGCCCGTCGGAGTCCCTGACGGAAGGCCCGGGCCCCGAGGTCGTCGTCGCCTGCACGTCCCCGGCGAGCGTACGCACGGCGGCCGAGCGGGGGCTGCCCATGCTGCTCGGCATGCACATCGGGGACGAGGAGAAGGCCGAGATGGTCGCCCTGTGGCGCAAGCACGCCCGCGCGGCCGGGCGGCCGGCGGCGGAGATCCACCGCGCGGCCCACGTGTCGGCCGGCGTCTGCCAGATCGCGGACCGCCGCACGGACGCGGCCGAGACCCTGCTCAAGGCGATGCCGGGCTGGCTGCGGCAGGGGCTGGGCGCCCACATCACGGTGGACGGCCGCACCCGGCAGATGCGCGACCCGTACGCGTACACCGAACTGCTCTGCGGACTGCACCCGGTGGGCCCGCCCCGGCTGTGCGCGGACCGGCTCGCGGCTACCGGCGAGCGGACCGGCATCCACCGTTTCGCCCTGCTCGTCGAGGGGTCCGGAGACCTCGCGGCGACCGAGGAGAACGTACGGCGGCTCGGGGCCGAGGTACTCCCCCAGCTCCACTGAGCGAGCCGGTGACGGGCACCCGGGCGCGGCCCGCGAGAGGCCGCCCCCCTGTCGGGCAGCTTGCCGCTCCGGTACGAACTGCACCTCCCACGTACGGAACGGCAAGCGGACGACCGTCGCGTCAGCAGTCGCGGAACTCGGGCGACTGGTTCAGTACCTGGCTGCGTACCGAGGTGAATCGGGTCAGCTTCTCGTCGACGGAGGAGTCCAACGGGAACACCGCCACCCGGTGGCAGTTCTGGAAGGCCAGCCGCACCCCGAAGTGCCGCTGCAGTGCACCGCGTATGGCGTCACTCGCCAGCGCACGCAGCAGCTGGCCGCGCGCCTGCTCGTCCGGCGGGGGCGTCTGGTTGTCGGCGAACGCACCGCCGTCGACCTTCAGCTGTGCCACCAGGGAGCTGACCATCTCCCATGCGTAAGGCAGGGAAGTCCGGACGCAGTCGACGAAGGCTGCTTCGTCGACCTCGCCTCGCTCGGCCTGTTCGAGTAGGGCCGGTGAGACGTCGAGCGACATGGGTTCTCCTCTCGCACCCCCGACTGGCGAGGGTTGCCGGACAGTTGAGGGAGACGCGATATTGAACACGCTGTGTACACACCTCGCGACCTCCCGTTCAATACCGTAAGCAACCGATCGTGACCGCACCAGGAGAATGGCTATATGGACACCAACCGGTAGGCCCACAATCGGCCAGTGTGCAAGGTGGGGCCAATGGGAGAAGTGGGACAGCGGGCGGGGTCACCCGGGTACGGGCGAATCGCGTCGGGCCGGGCGCGTCGAGTAGCGTTGCCGACCATGCGTCTCGTCATTGCCCGCTGCTCCGTCGACTACGCCGGGCGGCTCACCGCCCACCTGCCCTCGGCCCCCCGGCTGATCCTGGTCAAGGCGGACGGCAGCGTCTCGATCCACGCCGACGACCGGGCCTACAAGCCCCTCAACTGGATGTCGCCGCCCTGCACCCTGAAGGAGGGCACGGGCGAGGAGGAGGGCGTCTGGACCGTCGTCAACAAGGCGGGCGAGAAGCTCATCATCACGATGGAGGAGATCCTCCACGACTCCTCGCACGAACTGGGCGTCGATCCCGGCCTGATCAAGGACGGCGTGGAAGCGCACCTCCAGGAGCTGCTCGCCGACCGTATCGAGACGCTGGGCGAGGGCTACACCCTCATCCGCCGTGAGTACATGACCGCCATCGGCCCCGTCGACATCCTGTGCCGGGACGCCGAGGGCCGGACCGTCGCGGTCGAGATCAAGCGGCGCGGCGAGATCGACGGCGTGGAGCAGCTCACCCGCTATCTGGAGCTGCTGAACCGGGACCCCCATCTCGCCCCCGTACGCGGCGTCTTCGCGGCTCAGGAGATCAAGCCGCAGGCCCGCGTGCTCGCCACGGACCGCGGCATCGGCTGCCAGGTACTGGACTACAACGCCATGCGGGGCATCGAGGACGACAAGCTGCGGTTGTTCTGAGCGCCGTCGCGTCACCACACGTCACTGACATACGGGAGGGCCGGGGGCGCCCCCCGGGCCCCGCCCCCCCCGGGGGTGCCCAGACGCCCCCCGGGGGCGGCCGATGTTGTGGCTGGGGGGCGCTACGGATACGCGCGGCGGCCCCCGGCCCGGTCCCGGGCC
>NZ_JBIRHU010000033.1:0-62284 GCF_044328675.1 Streptomyces sp. NPDC017890 | reverse complement strand
GGTCCCTCGCGAAGGACTGCAGCTGCGACTGCGGCGATGTCGCGCGCCGCGACCCAGCCCTGCTGGGCTTCGCCGAATTGGATGGTGAAGGAGCCCGTCTCGGTGACCGGAGGGTTGGTGGCCAGGGTCGTCTCGATGATGTTGTTGGGGTGCAGGTGTGTCCAGGCGATCCCGCTGGCCTCGATGTAGGTCTCGAGGAGGTCGTGCCAGGTGTAGTGAGGCACCGGATCCCGGCGGGAGCTGAAGACGCCGGAGTGAACGATGTGCTTCACGCCCGCGTCGGCGGCAGCGTCAACGAATGTCTTGCCCTGGAAGAGCATCTCGGCGGTGTACGTGGTCAGGAGGAAGACGCTCTCCACGCCGTCGAGTGCTTCGGCGAACGCCGTGGGGTCGTTCAAGTCGAACGCCAGGGACATCGCGCAATGGCGTCAGCTGAACGCGGCTCACGGGCGGATCGTGGATGCGCTGACGCGAGCTCTTGCCGAGGTGGAGCTTTCCGTCGTGGAGTTCACTGTCCTCGACGTCATCCACCAGCAGATCAACGGCCACCTCCGGATGCAGGATGTCGCCCAGGTGTCCGGGCTCACAACCGGGGCGACAACGCGACTGGTGAGCCGCTTGGAGGGCCGCGGCCTGTTGCGCCGCGTCCTTTGCGATTTCGACCGTCGGGGCACCTTCAGTGAGCTGACCGACGCGGGACGGACGCTTCTGGCCCGAGCGAGGCCACTGCACGACGCCGCTCTTCGCACATCCCTTGCGAGCCCCGAGAACGCCGACGCGATCGTTGCGGCAGCCCGAGCCCTTCCGCTGCCCTGAGCTCTCAGCTTCCTGGGACTTGACGCCTGCAAGCCTCGCGCTAGCTATGTACGCCGGTGTACGCCGACACACACATCGCGACTCCGGGCTCCTTGGCGGCGTGCTCTCGCGCGGTATCACCTCGTGTCAGACGCGAGCCGATCAAGCTGACCGTTCCGGAGATCCGCGGCGAACCTGACGGGTAGATCACGAAACCAGACTGCAGCACTAGAGCGCTTCGATCGGTCCGTAGCGCGCGTGCGGCTCCTGCCGCATCAGTGCGTCGTACCGGTCCGCTGTCGAGAAGTGCCAGAACTCGGTCGCATAGTTGGTGAAACCTGCGTTCTCCATGGCGTTGAGCAGCAGCGTGCGGTGGTGGCGCGCGCGATCGCTGAGGTTCGGGGCGTGAGTGAAGCAGGCGCCGTCGCTCTCCTCGGGGGAGGCGTTGACGCGGGTGCCGAGGTCGAGTTCGTGGCCGTCCTGGTCGACGAGGGTGACGTCCACGGCCGCGCCCGCCGAGTGAGGTGCGATCTCCGGTGGCGATACGTATCGGCTGGCGGCCTGGTGCAGCTGCTCAGCTGTCCAGTCGGGGTGAGCGGCGGCCAGCTCGTCCCGGTACTCGGTGTAGTAGCGCTGTTGCAGGGCCGGAGGCCGGTAGCCCTCGATGAACAGCAGGTCGGTGCCGGCGGGCAGGAGCGAGCGGGCGTGCCCCAGGCGGGCGAGGACGTCCTCGCGTACGTGGGCGAACGCTCCCGGCGGATCTTGCTTGCGGGGATCGACGCGGAAGCTGTGGTCACGCACGTCGACGAGCGGCTCCCCGCACTCGCGCACCGGGATCGCGGCGACCGACGGATCGGACATCAACACCAGAGGGTTCATCGAGTCTCCCTGCGACGGCTTGCACAGCGGCGGCGGGGTGGGGGAGGCGGAATGCAGATCGGTTTCGCCCAGGATTCGCGCGATGGTGTCCTGCAGCGTGCTGTCGGCCGGGATCACGGTCTCCAGACCGTCGGGGAGCAGATCCAGCTCGCGGTACCAGCAGGCGAGGTGGCTGTCAGTGACGTGCGTCAGGTATACGGCATCGTCTTTTGACGCGTGTCGGACCAACGTCGTTTCCAGCGGCACGTCCAGGTAGTAGCAGCAGGAGACGCCGCGGTGGTCCCGTACCAAAGACCTGATCATGTGGCCGTAGCGGTCGGCGTACAGAATCCCTTCGAGCACGACGTGAAAGCCGGCGTTCAGTGCTTCGCGTGCGATGCTGCCCATCAAGGCGATGTTGGCGCCACGCGCGGTGTCGTGTTCCCTGAGCACGTTCCGGCGGATCACGTCCTGGCCGACGACCGCGATACCGCGGCCGTAGTGATCTCGCAGGCCCCGGGCCACGCTTGACTTGCCTGACGCCGAGTTGCCGCGGATCACCACCAGACGGGTGTCCTTGCGGCCGGCCGCTGTCGCAGTGGACACACGACGGTGGGCGCCGCTCGGAGTGCCGGTCATGCGGGCCAGCCCGACTCGCTGTACAGCACCCCGTTCTGGATCATTGCGATGGCTTGACGGGTGTAGGAAACGAGGTTGTCGGGCAACGCGGCAGAGTCCCAGAACTTCCACTGGGTGCACTTGTCCGGTTCGCGTAGTTCCGGCTCACCTCTCCAGGTCCGGGCGCGGAAGAACAGGCCCATGCGGGGCCGGTCCCCGGCCTTGTCGATGTGGTGGACGACGTGGACGAGTTCGACGTCCTGGCGCTCGATGTGCAGGCCGGCTTCCTCTCGTGCCTCCCTGAGCAGGCAGGTGATGGCGTTCTCCTGCTCGCAGTGGCCGGCCAGGACGTGCCAGGTGGACGGTGCGAATGCCGAGTCGGGGTGGCGCAGCCCGAGCAGCACCGTCCCGTCGGATCGCTCCAGGTAGAGGTGGGCGCCGACGACGTTGAGGACTGTGCCGTGCGGCGAAGCTGGGCAGCTCTCCTCGTGCGATGAGGGCCTGCTCTGCGACCCGGTGCTGGCGGCGCTGGCTGGGAGGCCGGTGGCGTGGCGCCGTACGAGGTCGCTGGTGGTGGGCGCGATGCGCAATCGGTGGAGGTCGTCGAGCGCGAACCAGGCCAGCATTACGCCTTCCGTCAGGCGGAGTTCGCGCGGGTCGCCGTTCCAGCGGCCGGCGTAGACGGCGATGGGCAAGCTTGTGCCGGCGTCGTCGCGGGCGTACTCGGTGCCGAACGGGGTCAGGTCGGCGATGTGGAGGCCGGCTTCCTCGGCCAGTTCGCGCCGTACGGTGTGTTCCAGGGTGACGTCCTGGGGCTCTCGGCCGCCGCCCAACAGGGACCACATGCCCGGCTCCCAGATCCGGCCGGGGAAGTAGTCACGCAGGTGGAGCAGGTACTCGCCGCGGTCGTTGTAGATCAGGGCGGAGGCGTTGGCCGTCTCTGGTTCGGTTGCCGGCGGGAGCTTGAGCAGCTTCTCGCGTAGGGAGGGGGAAGTCACCTTGTCCACGGGCCGCCATTCGATGCCGCCGACCTGTTCTTCCTGTCGCACCACCGGCACCTCTGCGGCGGTGTGCAGGCGGAAGAGGAACCGGAGGGCGAAGTGCCGGTGGCCGGGTTCGCCTTTGCCCGGGTGGGCGTCGATGTCGTGGATGTCGACGTCGAACGGCACCGTCTCGTAGCCGGGCCACGGTGCCACGGCCTGCAGAGGGATTCCGGTCTCCTTGTGCAGCTCCCGCAGCGCCGCTGCTGGCAGGAACTCGTCGGCTGGCTCGGTGTGTCCGCCGGGGGCGAGGACCTTGCCGCTTGCCAGGTGCACCACGTGCAGGACGCGGCCGAGCGGGTCGACGACGATCGCGCCGCAGGTGACGTGTCCGGGGAGGGTGGAGCGGCTGGCGATCTCGTCACCGGCCCGGTCGAGGGCATCCAGGAGGGTGCCGAGCTGCTTGCGCTCGTGAGGGTGGCGAGCGAGGTAGGCGTCGACGGTGGTGTGGATGTGGTCGTGAGACAAGGGCATGGGGCTCCTCGATGGGGCGTGGAGTGGGACGAGTCGAGGCGGGGCGGTCGTGAGGGTCAGCTCAGCCGCATCCCCTCCGCGCGGATCTCGTCGATGACGGCGGCGTGAGCGGTGGGCAGGCCCCATCTCTCCCGTGCTGTGTCCGCCGCGAGCTGGGCTTGCCGCGCGCCGGGCGGGCCCCGGCCCAGCAGGGCGGCTGCCTGGGCGGGGTGGCGAGCAGCCGGACGAGGGGGGTGGCCGTTGGCGGGGTCGACGGTCGCCGGCCCGATGGCGGTGACCCGGGCGGCCAGGCGGAGCCGGGCGTGGGGCCTCACGCCGCCGTAGACCTCGCCGGTCTCGTCCAGCACCCAGCCCAGTCGCACCGGATCGGCCAGTGTGAGCTGGCCTTCCTCGGCGCCTTCGCGGTGCAGGGTGTCCTCGGGCGTCGCATCGGTGTCCTCCACGGTTCCGCCGGGCAGCATCGGCAGCGCGCCTCGGGGGCCGGGGTCGGCCACCAGGACGATCCGGCCGTCGGGGGACGGCGGTGGTGCTTTCGAACGCGGGATGAACAAGCGCAGGAAGGTGTACGGCATTCATGGAGGCTCCGCTGGGTGAGATGCGGACTGGTGATCGGGTAACGGGAGCTCTCATATCCCCGTAACGGGTGGAGGCGGGCGAATTCTAGAACTGGAATTCGGATACAGGGCTCTCTCCTTCTGTGGTCGGTGTGACGTCGGCCGGTAGTTGGCCATCTTGTTCGAGGTCACGCCGCGTTCGGCGAGCGTTACCTGTCCACCAACGGCTATGTCTACGTCTGGGCTGACGGCATCCATCTGCGCACACGCCTGAGTGAGGCGAAGTCGTGCGTGCTGGTGCTGATGGGCGTGTGCGTGGACGGCACCAGAGAGCTGATCGCCATGAGCGACGGCTACCGCGAATCGGCCGACTCCTGGGCCGACGTGCTGCGTGACTGCGCCCGCCGGGGCATGCGCGCTCCCGTCCTCGCCGTCGGCGACGGTGTACTCGGCTTCTGGAAGGCCCTGGCCGAAGTCTTCCCCGAGACCAGCCACCAGAGGCGCTGGGTTCACAAGATCGCCAATGTCGCGAGCGCGCTGCCGAAGTCCGCCCTGCCCGGGGCGAAGAAGGCCCTGCAGGAGATCTACAACGCCGAAGACCGCGACCACGCCCTCAAGGCCGTCGCTGCGTTCGACAAGAGCTACGGGGCCAAGTTCCCCAAGGCGGTGAAGAAGATCACCTACGACATCGACGAGCTGCTGACGTTCTACTACTCCCGCCGAGCACTGGATCCACCTACGCACCACGAACCCGATCGAGTCGACCTTCGCCAATGTCCGGCTACGAACAAAGGTCACGCCAGGCGCCGGCAGCGCGGCTGCGGCCCTTGCCACGGTCTTCAAGCTCGTCGAGTCCGCGCAGGCCCGCTGGCGGGCGGTGAACACTCCTCGTCTCGTCGCTCTCGTCCGCGCCGGAGCCCGGTTCGAGGGCGGTCATCTTGTCGAACGCTCCGAGACCCTCGCGGCGGGATCGAAGCCACGAGGATCGGAGCGGCCGTCAGGCGTGGGACTACTGCACGCGGGTCTGCCGCGGGGTGTGAGTGCGCAGGGCTTCTGTGAACCACATGAACACCGGTGCCAGGCTGGGCGGGACGGGCCATCCGTTGATGACGGCCAACAGATGCCAGTAGCGCTCCGCGCGGGGGTCGCCAGCGATCTCCAGGCGTGTCAGCAGCCAGTGGCGCAAGTCGGCGTCGTCGGCGCGGCTGAAGGTTTGCGCATAACGGGCGGTGAGGGCGTCGATGATGGGTGCGGCCTCGGCCGAGGCCGGATCGATGCCGGCATCGAGCGCGCGGCCGACGCTGTCGCGGACGGTCTCGGTGAGGTCGTGGTGCAAGCCGGTGACGTCGCCTTGGGCGCGCTCGGCTGCCTGGTACTCCGCCATGCGACGGACAGCGGCGCGGAAGTCGGGGTCCTGGGTGAGTTCGGCGAGTTCCACCCAGGCGTCGACCTGATGGGGTTCGGGGTCGTCCGGCAGTTCGGGCATGGCCGAGCGCATCATGTCGACGAAGTCGGCGTTGGCGTCGAACTCGCCAAAGGTGTCGTCGATGAAGTCGGTGATGAGGCGTCGGCGTTCGTCGTCGGAGAGCTTGGCAAGCTTGTGCATGAGGTCCATTTCCTCGGGGGTGGAGTCCCGTTTGGCCACCGCTCGCAGCACCGCGCGCCGCAGTCGCAGAGTGCGGATCTGCACCTCCAGGGCGTCGGCGTGTGCGGCCGCGACCTCGGGCACCGAGACCTCCCGGTCCAGCACCTGCCGGATGACAGCAAGGTCGAGCCCCAGGTCACGCAGGGTGCGTACCAGATCCAGACGCGCCAGTGCGCCGATGTCATAGAGACGGTAGCCAGCCGGGCTGCGGTCCGTCGGCGGCACGATTCCGGTGTCGGAGTAGAACCGAATGGTCTTGACCGTCAGCCCGGTCCTCCGGGCCAGGGCCCCGATCGTGAAGAGCGTGTCGCCGTCCATGCCTGCACCTTCGTGCCTCCCCCTACGGGAGACTCAAGCCCAGTCTCCCTGCTGGTGCTTCCACCCCACTGGGTGGTCGCCAATCCAAGGTCTTGACAAGTCCCCAGGGGCGTCTGTCTTCGTCCGCAGTGTTGTCGATCTGGCACGGCTCATCTCGGTCGGATGCGGCGAGTATCCGTAGCGGTCTGAGTGATGTGATCCTGAGACATTTCGCCACAACCGCTGCGCGCTCGCTGGCCCGGCGGCCCGGCGGCCCGACGATCACGGCGGTGCGGCGGGTGGCGTTGCTGCCGCCCCGGGCGGTGGCGAGAGTCGGGCAGGTTCGAGATCCGTCGCGGGCCTCTCTGATCACGACAGGAGGCTCTCATCGACGTGTATCGGCGCAGGGCACCGCATGGCCGGGCTGCACGGAGCCGCCCGATCACTCACTGCGGACCAGCATCCCGAAGCCGTCCGCCGGGCTGTCGAACAGATCCTCGCCTTGCACGCAGTGCCGCGCGAGGCCATCCTCACCGTGGCGGCACGTGCGGAATCAGCCTCGCAGCACGAGGTGGACGCGGAGACCTTCGGGCCCTGGGTTCATCGTGCCTCAGGTCGGCCCCTTCCTGCAGCAGCGGGTCCGTGAGAAGCGCGAGTACAGGCAGCTACGCCCGCTGTGGTTGACCGTGCGCGACGTGGTGCCCTCACCCGTCGCGCCGGCACTCGGCCGCCGGCTGCCTCTGGGCCTTCGTTTGGTGCAGCGTCAACAGAGGATCCACGATGCTCTGCGCATCCTGGCGCCCTATCTCGACCGCGACCTTTACCGGCGTGCGAGCAACGCTTTACCAAGCGGCGTCAACGAAGAGAAGGCGCGAGGCCTCGCCGGAGCTGTCACCATCCGCGCAGCCATCGACGCACACCGCGGCGAGAAGCCCGCGCGAGTGAGCCCCGAGAGGCAGCAACTGGGTGCCGATCTCAGCGATTACATCGACACGATTTCGCAGGCGCTGCGGCACCCCCGCCTCATCGACAGCATCCGCCAGCAGGCCACCAGCACACAAAGCGTCAACATCGATGTCCCCTAACAGCAGTCGGCCAACAGCAGTCGTCGTCGGAGCCAGCGCGACAGGGTTGTTCGCTGCCGCCGCACGACTCACCGACGTGATCAGCGACCCGTACGGCGAGGTGAGCCCCGTACGCCGCGCCGGACGGCGCTCTCTGCGCGGGCATGGCAGCATCCGGAACGATCGCAACGGTGATCGCCCGGTGGTCCGCCGTCATTGCTCCGGACGTCGCCACCGACCTACGCCACCGCGAGATCCGGTGGCTCCAGGACCCCGGCGTACAGGTCTGCCACTCCGGGCCCCTCCCTCGCAGCGGTAGACGGGAGCCCTGATGCCGACCGCTCTCGGGTGCCACGCTGCCCCGCGTCCCCGTCGCGGCAGGCACCTCTCCGGTGCCCCGGACGTGCCCCGTACGCGGTCCGGGGCACCGCCACATGTCAGGAACGCGCACTCTCACTCAGAGCACCGTCCACTACCTCAGACCTGCCACACCCACAGGTCAGCGTCTGAACTACGCCCCTGGCCATGCGGCCTGTGCACGACGGCCGCGCGGCCTTGTGCATGGCGGTGCGCGCCGGACGACCAGGCGTAGTTGGGTTGCCGAACTGGTGACATGATGCGATCACCTTGACCGGCGGTTAACTTGGAAAAGCGGGGGTGTGCTGCCTCATCGAGAGGACGGTCTTGAAATGGATGAAATTCGGACCGGAGAGGTCATCGACCCGAGGACCCTGGAACGCTCACAAGTCAGCGAATTTCCCACGCCTGCGCACTACTTCTGCTCAACCACGGGGCATGGGCTCTTCTCCCGCAGGTTCAACACGGCCGGGGTCAAGCCGAATCACTTCTGCCTCGCGACGATGAGTGAGGTGGACTCGCGATTTGTCCCGGTTTTCGGCGACGCGGTGCTGACCGTCCACAATGTGACACCACTGACCGACCAAGTCCTCATCCGGGCCGAGACAACTGGGTCGACAGACCTGCGGCTCATGATCTGGTTCTACATCTGGTAGTCATGCCACCCTCGAACTGCGCCACCGCCAGCGGGCCCGGGCCGAGGACCGCATCCGCGCCGCCCGCGTCACCGGCCTGCGCAACCTCCCCCTCCACGACGTCGCGCAGAACCAGATCTGGCTGGAGATCATCCAGGTCGCCCTGGACCTGTTGGCCTGGATGCCCCTGCTTGCCCTGACCGGCCAAGCCCGCCTGTGGGAGCTCTGCCGCCTGCGGCTTCGGCTGTTCTCCACTGCTGCCCAGCTCATCACCACCGGCCGACGCCGCTACCTCCGCCTGGCCAGACACTGGCCCTGGACCGATGTGATCACCAATGGCCTGGACCGGCCACAAGCCCTCCCGAATCCCGGCTGAGCAGCACGTTCCCCTCCCTGCGAGCACCCCCCCGACCGGAGACGTGGAACCCGGCGCGCACCCGACGCGACAACCGGGCCATCAGCCTGCCCAGACTCCGAAAACCCGCACCAGCACTCACCACAAAGGGACCGTCAGCAAAGCTGACGGTCCCTCATGAACGGTCGAGGTTAAGAATCAGATCAAGAGCTTCGACGGACCCGTCCACCTCCATCTCCGCCTCAAATCAGTAGCCGAGCAGCGCGTCGACGACATCGAGCAGGTCGTCGCCGGTGTTGCTCGCGAGGGTTTCCGTGTACGGGAACAACCCGGCGTGCTCGCGCAGCACGGGGATCCGTATCCGCACGCACAGGAGCTGCGCGGTGGCTTCGTCGCATTGGCCGCTCCTGTCTGCAGCAGGAACAGACGAGGCGCACCGTTCGCCGCGGCATGGTGACAACGCCCCTGCCTTTGGGACAGGTATCGTGCGGCTCAGGGGAGTGAGCCGAAGCTCAGAAGGCGCTCATTCAACTACCCGGCGAGATCGCGGAACAGACCCTCGAGATCCTGTTCGCCCTCCCGGGTCTGGGCGCCGTTGGCCAGCCCGGCGCCCATGAGCTGTGCTGTGGCGGGGCGGAATACGAGCCCGGCCCAGGCGTCGTTCTCCCGCGCCAGACCATCAGAATGATCGCGGAGGACGATGGCGCGCTTGGCCGCCGCGACGACGCTGCCGGGCAACGCGGCGATGTTACCGGCGAGGCGGTCGACGAACTCGTCGAGCTGATCGGCGGGGACGGCTCGGTTGACCCAGCCGTACCGCTCGGCAGTCTCGGCGTCCATCAGGTCGGCACCGAGCACGATCTCCAAGGCACGGTTACGGCCGACGCGCTCGGTGAGGTACTGCGTCGCGCCGCCACCGGGGACGATGCCCATGAGGGCTTCAATCTGGCCGAGCCCGGCCTTGCCGATCGCCGCGAACGCCATGTCCGCGGCCACGACGAACTCGGCTCCGCCGCCGCGCGCCTTGCCGGCGAGCTTGACGATGGTCACCTGAGGCTGGCGGCGTAGCTGCTCCCCGACGGCCTGAAAGACGTTGACGCCGTCCGGCAGGTCGGCCATGAGTCCGGCGAGGGCGTCCGGGGTGACGGTCATGTCGACGTGGGCGAGGAAGAAGTCGGGGTCCGCGCTGTCGAACACGATCACGCGTACGGTGTCGTCGCCGGCCAGCGTGGTGAGCAGGCGCCGCACATCCGTCATGACCGCGACGCTGAGGACGTTGACCGGCGGGTTGTCGATCGTGACCTGTGCGACTCCGCCCTTCTGGCTGACCCGCAAGGTTTGGTAGTCGTCGTGTCCCACAACTTTTCTCCTGGGTGTCTGACAGGACTCTGGTTCCTGTTGTATACCTACCGTGAAACCGTCCTTGACCTGCGTCAATAACGCACTTCAGGCATCCTAGGGATCGTGGAGGATACCGCCATGGCCACTTCCGAGGCCGTCTACCGGGCCATCGCCGAGCACGACGTGGCGTTTCGGTCCGACTGTCCGAGCCGGCCGATCCTCGATCAGATTGCCGACAAGTGGTCGATGATGGTGATGGCGGTCTTGGTCGAACCACGCCGGTTCAACGAGATCAAGCGCCGCCTCGAGGGCGTTACGCAACGCGTCCTCACGCAGACCTTGCGCCGGCTCGAACGCAACGGGATGATCGAGCGCCGCGTGCTGCCGACCTCGCCGGTCGGCGTCGAATACTCGCTGACCTCCCTCGGTGAATCCCTGCGCGAGCCGTTCGCTCACCTCTACGACTGGACTGTCGCGAACGCCTCCGAGATCCAAGCACGCCAGCGCGACTACGACCAGCGAGCCCCGCGCTGACACCACGATCATGAAGCCGAGCCGAAGCGAGCGGCACCTGCCCGGCCCGGTGACCTGTGCCGTCCGCCGACCACGACCGGCGACTCAAGCTCATGCGGAGAGACGTGACGGTTGGGAGGCGGTGCCGATGGCGTCATTGATGGGAGAACTGAGGGCCGCGGCTCGGGTGCGGCGGCGGTAGTGGCAGCGTCTCGCGATGGCCTGGTGGCGCCTGCGTCAGTGGGACCAGCTCCTCGCGTGGCCGGTCCGCCAGCGGTGTGTCGGTGAGGGGCGGCCAACTGCCAGGAGTCGCCGGACTTGGTCATGCCCCTTCTTGCGGTGTAGGCGATCAGTCGCCTGATGCGGTCGGCAGGACGATCGTGTCGTCGAGACAGAGGGCGTCCATGCTCTCGTTGGAGAAGTAGCGGCGGGGGAAGGTGAACCATTCGTCGTGGAGTTCGGCGAGGACCGCGGTGGCGAGGCGGAGGACTGCGGGTGGGTTCGGGAAGACCTGGACGACGTCGGTGCACCGTTTGATTTCCTGGTTCAGCCGCTCGAGCGGGTTCGTGGACGGATCTTCTTCCAGTGCTGGTGGGGAAAGTCCGCGAACGCGGTCAGATCCTCCTTGGCCTCCAGCAGCATCTTTCTGACCTTGAGGAATTGTCGGCCGAGCATGTCAGCGACGGTGTCGAGCTGGGCGCGGACCGCGTCCGCGGTGGGCTGGGCGAAGACCGTGCGGATCGTCGCGGCGACCATCTCCGCCGAGCCTTTCGGGATCGCGGCCCTCCCATGTTGAACTCGTCCGCGAGGTCGCCGAGCGACTACTGCAGGAACTGATCGAGGCCGAGGCCACCACAAAGATCGGCGCCGAGTGGGGCGAACACATCGACACCCGCACCACCTGGCGCAACGGTCACCGAGAGAAGACGGTGACCACGCAGGCCGGCGACCTCGAGCTCGCGATCCCGAAACTGCGGGCCGGGAGCTTCTTCCCCAGCCTGCTGGAGCGCCGGCGGCGCATCGACCAGGCACTCTGCGCGGTCATCATGGAGGCATACGTCCATGGCGTCTCCACCAGCGAGGTCTCCCGGATCTGCGCGTACCTGCACGAACAACTGGACGCCTTCCGCACCCGCCCCGCTGGACCACATCCGCTTCCCCCATCTGTTCCTCGACGCCACCTACGTCAAGGCCCGTGTCCACCACCGCATCGTCTCCCAGGCGACCGTCACCGCCACCGGCGTCACCCAGGACGGCGGCCGCGAAGTCGTCGGCGTCATGGTCGGCGACAGCGAGACCGAAGCCTTCTGGACCCAGTTCCTGCGTCATCTGGGAGAACGCGGACTGAGTGGCGTCCGTCTGGTCATCTCCGCCAGCCACAGCGGCCTGGTCAAAGCGATCCGCAAGGTCATGCTCGGCGCCGCCTGGCAAAGGTGTCGTGTTCACTTCGTCCGCAACGTCTTCGCCGTGACCCGTCCCCGCCGGCAGCCGAGGCACGAGTCCGTCTTCAAGCAGGTCCTCGATGTGGCTGTGTGGAACTCCTGGGTATCGGCGAGGGCGGACTCGACCACCGCGTCGAACCCGTGCGCTCGGGCATAGGCCTCGATCGCGGCCTGCCAGCGGCGCGTGTCCGGTCGACCCGCACACTCCGCGTACCGGGAGTGCACCGCCTCGTAGAGGCAGGATCCATACCGTGCTGCCCCGCTGGTCCAGCGCCATCTGAACGTGGTCGGCGGTCTGGATCTTTCTCGCGCCGGGCTGCCCGGCCTCTCGTGAACGTGGGGACGACCACCGGCTCCAGCGCCTAGCGGCTCTCCGGCTCGGGCAACGTCGTTCCCCCCTCGAGCCAGTCCTCCAGGCTCATCTTTTCGCAGTTCAAGGTCAACAATGATGTACGCGAAAGGTACGGCATCCGTACGCGTCGCGTCGCGCGTAACGTACGATTCATGGTGCAGAATGTTGTTCGACGCAGTCGACGCCCTGGTCGCGTCTCGCGCTACGTTGCCGCCGCCGACGGAGCGCAAGCGGCTGCGTGCCGCGCACGGCCTGACGATCGACGAAGTGGCCACCGCGCTGAAGGTGCGCCGGGCCACGGTGTCCGGCTGGGAGAACGGCAAGACCGAGCCCCGCCCGCCCGAGCGCGACGCCTACGCCCGGCTGCTGAACAAGCTCGGGGAGCTCTACCCCGTCGCCCCGGCCGACACGGCCACGCCCGCCCCTGACGCTGCGGTCCCGGCCACGTTCACCGCCGCACCCAACCCGGCGGAAGCGCGGACTCTGTCCACAGGCCCGGCGCCCGATGCTGCGGACACGACTGCAACCGAGAACGTCCAAACCTCTGCCCCCGCACCCGTCGCCGCTGCTGCTCCGGCGGCCGCGGCCCGTCCGGCGCGCACCCCCAGGACGTCGTCGGCGTCTCGACGCCCGGGTATGAAGAAGGCGGCTCCGGCCGGCCCCCCGGCGGGTTCCGCCGATCCGCGGTTCGGGAACGGTCCGCTGGCGGTCGTCGATGTCGACACTGACGGGCAGGTGCTGGCGTACTGCACCGGCGGCTTGGTCCTGGACGTGTCCGCCAAGAGCATCCCGGCCCTGGTGGAGTGGACGCTGCGTGAGGCGAAGCTCGGGCAGCCGAAACTCGCCGGGCCGGGCAAGGACGCCGACCCGCTGCTCGTCCTCACCGAGGCCGCGCTGGAGCGCTACGGCCTGCCCGTCGCGCTCACGGAGGAGGAGAAGCACGCCGGGCGGATCCCGGAGGGCCCAAGGTCGTCAAGCAGCTCGCGCGCGGGGAGTGGAAGCTGACCAAACGCGGCTTCGGCCCGTGGGCGCGGATCTACCGCCCCGCGACTGGTTCGGAGCGGGCCTGCGTGCAGCTGTGCATCCCCTCGTGGCACGCGCTGGATGCCCGGCATTGGGGGGAGGCCGGGCAGCTGGCGCCGGCCGAACTCGCCCGAGTGCTGGGCGTGTACGCGTCGAGGGTGATGACGCCGCGCGGATCGACCGCCGTGACCGGCCTGGAGCTGATGACCGCCCTGCACCCGCCGACCCGCGCCTCCGAGCCCGACGCCGATGGTAAGCGGCACTCCGAGCACAACCCCGGCTCGCTGGGCAAGAATCCGGTCGACCCGGCGCCCTGCGAGGCCCCCGACGGCCACCCGGTCCTCAAGGACCTGCCCCGCTTCCACGTGCGCGGCCCTGGCGAGAAGCTGTTCGAGGAGGCGTACGACTGGGCGCGGCCGATGACCGATGCCGAGTGCACCCTGCGCCACCTGGTCGGCATCGACGTCAACATGGCCTTCGCCGCCGGCGCCAACGGGCTGAACGTCGGCCTGGGCGAGGCGACGTACGTCACGCACCCGGTCTTCGACCCGAAGCTGCCCGGCTCGTGGCTGGTCGACCTGTCCCACGTCGACCTGTCGCAGGTGAAGGTCGGCAAGGAGTGGGTGGAGCTGGACGGCAGCCTGCTGCCCTCCCCGTTCACGCCGAAGGGCGAGCGCCCCGAAGGGCCCGCCTGGTACGCGACCCCCACCGTCGCCTACGCGGCGGAGCTCGGCTACGAGGTACGCCCGATCGAGGCGTACGTCCGCTACGAGAACGGCCGTTACCTGGACGGCTGGTACCAGCGGCTCCGTGACGCCTACCTCGCCACGATGGCCGACCTCGGTGTCGACGCCGACCTCGCCCCGGACGACTTCCTCGCCGCGATGGACGACTACAAGAGCCGCGACCCGGAGCTGGCGATCGTCGCCTCGGCGATCAAGGCGACGCTCAAGGGCGGCCTGGGCAAACTCCGCGAGCGGCCGAGGGGGGAGGGCTGGCGGCCGGGCGAGCCGTGGCGGGCCCTGGCCCGGCCCACGTGGCGGCCGGACATCCGCGCGGCGGTCATCTCCCGCACCCGCATCAACCTGCACCGCAAGATCGTCAAGCACGCGGCGTTCACCGGCCAGTACCCGGTCGCGATCCTGTCCGACTGCGTGGTGTACGCGGCCAACGGCGAGAGTCCGCTGGACTTCCTGCCCTACCGGGAGGGCAAGCCGCTGCCCGGCGGTTTCAAGCTGGGCATCAACCCTGGCCTGGTCAAGCACGAGGGCACCCAGAGCGTCCTGTGGGGCGAGGAGGTCCGCGAGCGGTTCAACACCCCGGAGCTGAACCTCGCTCGGTACATCAAGGACGGCACCGTCACCGACGTCGACAACGGAGAGTAGGAGTAGGCCACGATGAGCCTGTTCGGGGACGGCCTGGAGGCCGCGGTGCAGAAGGCATTCACCCGCCCGGCACCCAAAAGCGCGCCCGCGCAGATGCGGTACCTGGTCAAGCAGCTCAAGGGCACCAAGGCGGTCGCCCAGATGCTGCGGATCTCCCAGCGCACCGTCGAACGGTACGTGAAGGGCCAGATCAAGAAGCCCCGCCCGGACCTCGCCGTCCGCATGGAGCGCGAGGTGAAGAAGCGGTGGCAGCCGCAGGTCCGGGCCAGAGCCCGGCAGAAGGCGGCGACGACCGGTGGCATCGTCATCGACACCCGCGCCCGCATGGGCTACACCGCACCGATCGGCTCAACCGACGAGTCCCGCATCCGGCACCTGACCATCGCCCTGCCCCCACAGCACGCCGCCCGCCTCTTCGACGCCCAGGAAGCCGGCGCCAGCGACGCCCGGCTCCAGGACATCGCAGCCGAAGCACTCAAAGAGGTCTACTTCCAGGACAGCGGAAGCCGCGCCGGCTCCCTGGAGGAGGTCCGGTTCACCGACATCGAGCACCTCGAGTTCGACCTGTAGCAGCCGCGCCTCGAACAGCCCGCGAACCTCGGACGTCGATGGTCCGGGGCTCGCTCACATACGGGGGACGACGTCACGCCTGGAGCGTGGTGTCCGATGCCGGGCTGCATGGGGCCGGTACAACGGTGCCGGCCTGCTCGACGAACTCCCTCACGAGCGTCGCCGTCTCAGCGACCGTGACGTCCTTCGTCCACGTCGCCTTGTGCCACCAGCAGGACAGCTCGAGCCGGTACGCGCCAGGGGCGAGCCCCACGTGCTCGATGCACGGCACGTGCCTGCATCGGCGGGTGCGGGTGGTGTGGTCTTGCGTCGCCTCCACGTGCATCCGGGCGTGGGCGGCGTGGTACCAGGCGGGCAGGGAGCGTCACTCCAGGCAGCAGCGGCATTTCAGCAGGCGCAGGGCGGCGCCTTCCTCGGTCTGCAGGAAGGCGTGCGCGATGCTCTTTCCCTCGTAGGTGTTGCAGCTGCCGCACAGCGGGCCGCGGACCAGGCCGTGGTCGTGGCAGTGATCCCAGACCGCTGCCCGAGCGTCCGAGCACAGGCGGCACAGGTAGCCGTCGGCGCGGATGCTGCGTGTGCGGGCCGACTCGTACAGCAGGCCGCGCAGGTGGCCGGTGTACCGCTGGAAGGTGGCTCCCGAGCACGGCAGGCACAGGGTGACGTAGCCGAGGGGGCTTTGTGTGCGCCAGGCACCCCCGTGCGGGCCCTGGGCGCGGCAGCCGCTGCAGGTTCGGGCCCGGGTGACCAGGTCCTCCGTCACCTGCTCCCACCGGTCGAGGAGTTCGGCGTAGGCCCAGGCTGCGGCCGGAGCGGGTCATCAGCTCCAGCGGCCGGGTGTTAGCGACGTTCTGGCGGCGTCCGTGCTACTGGGTCTGCCGGCACGGCACTTCGCCCGGCCCTCCGCCGGGCCGGCACGGCACTTCGCCCGGCTCTCGGCAGGCACGCACGCCCCTCACCCGCCCGGGCAGGAGTGCGCAAGGCCGTACGGGTCACGCAGACCGTGCTGGCCCTGGGCGTGACCGGGATCGTCTGCGTGCTGCTCGGTGCGATCCTCAGCTTGCAGGGACCCTCTCCCACTGCCGCGCCGCCCGACCGGTCCGTACTGGTGGAACAGGCACCGAAACCGCCACCGCCGGCACTCGCACAGACCGGGCCCAGGCCCCGACCCGCCGCGCCCACAGCAGTGGTCTTGCGGCCCGGCGACACGCTCTTCGCCCTGGCCGAGCGGTACGACAGCACGGCCAAGGAGCGGCAACGCCTCAACGGTCTGGGCCAGTCGACTCTCATCTACGCCGGTGGCACCCTGCACCTGACGCCCGCAGCCGCGGCCGCCGGCGCCACGTCCACGAGGCGGTCCGGGCCCGCCCCCGCGCAGCGCCCTTCGCCCGGCGGGCCCGGCAAGGACACGTGCCGCAAGGACTCATCGGGCAGGAACACGTCCTCCCAGAGCCAGGGGCCCACCGCGAAGGGACGGGCCGCGGCAGCGGTCGCCTTCGCCAAGGCACAGACCGGAAAGCCCTACATCTGGGGTGCGACCGGCCCGAACGGCTACGACTGCTCCGGCCTGGTCATGCGGTCGTGGAAAGCCGCCGGTGTGAGCATCCCGCGGACCACCTGGCAGCAGATCCACGCCGGCAACGCCACCACCCGCCGGCGACTCGTCCCCGGCGATCGGGTGATCAGCTACGGCGGCGGCCACGTCGCCCTCTACATCGGTGACGGCAAGGTCCTCCACGCCCCCCGTCCCGGCAGCACGGTGACCGTCGCGCCGTTGCCGCCGGCCTCGCAGGTCGTCGGCTACCGCCACATCGCAGCATAGGAGGCGGCCCGTGACGGACCGGTCAGATGCAGTCATTGGTGACGTCCCAGCAGGTCTCTTCGGGGAAAGGATCACCGCCCTGGGCGGGCGGGGCCGACGGAGACGGTTCGTAGGAAGGCGGTTCGTAGGAAGGGGGAGGCGTTTCGTGGGGGTCGTAGGGAGGCGGCGGGTCGTACGGCGTCGACTCCGGCTGCCGCGAGGTCCGCTGCGGCCCGGGCTCACCGGGCCGGGCCGCGCTCTCGGACCCGGCGGGCAACGGGGCCTGCCGTGTGGCCCCTGGTGTGCTCTTGTCCTGGCCGGCGGGCGTGGCTGCCGGGCCGGAGGCGGTGCTGACCGGGGTACGGCCGGCCGTTTCCGACGGAGAGACCGTAACCATGACAGTCGGACCGGCCGGGGGCGTGCGCGGATCACCGGAACCGTCATCGGGAGCCAGGACGATCCCGGTCACCCCAGCCGAAAGCAGCGCAGCCAGGACGGCGACGAGGATCGGACCACGCCGGCGAGCGGGACGGCGCCCCACACCCTCTGGCCCCACCGGCGAGGCGTCAGCTTTCGCCCCTGCAGCAGCCGTTCCCTCCTGCGCCACCGCCGTACCAGCTGCAGCCGTGCCGGTGTCCGCCTCGATCCTGGTCTCGGTCTCGGTCTCGGTCTCGGTCTCGGTCTCGGGCTCGACTTCGGCAGAGACCCCCGTCTCCGCCCGGTCAGCGGCAGCCGGTGGTGCGGTCTCCGTGCCCTTCCCGCCAGGACGGGGCTCCCCGTCCTCTGTCGCCGGTATGCCGGTACTCGCCCCACCCGGCTCACCCGGCCTGTCGAGCGAACCGTCGTGCGGAGCCTGGAGCCGCAGACTGTGCGGCTCCAGGCCGCCTGTCGGCAGCCTGCGGGCAGAAGACTCGACGACGCCCGCAGCCCCGGACGCCTCGACGACGCCCGCAGCCCCGGAGGCAACGACTGCGGAAGCACGCCGCTCGGAGTCGACAGCCAAGCGCTTGCGGACACCCACCCACGCCTCGACGGTACTTCGCCCCCCGCCGCAGGCCCGGACAAAGGCAGCCAGCAACTCCTCCCGAGGAAGCTCCTCCCGGCCCAACGCGCCGGCCAGTGTGGCACGCGGGAGCACATCACCAGCAGCCTCGGCACGCCGTTCCAACTCGCGATAACTCACATGCGCCCACTGCCGTAACTGCCGCATCGCCGCGACGAACTGCGCAGCGTCCGCAGCCTCATGCGGCTGCGGCTGTCCCCCGTCCATCCCTGGCCCCCCAGGATCGATGCCATCCCAAGCTCGAACATCCGGCAGTCTAGAGCGCCCGCCCACAGGCGACCGCAACAGCACAGACACGGTCCCTGCCCGCAGCCGTGTGGCGGCGCCCGCGGGGAGGCCGGGACGGTGCAGTCCGACCACGGCAGGTCAGCGTCCTGTCAGCGACACTATGACGGTGCTGACCTCGGCTCCGACCGGGCGGTCGTCCTCCGTCCCGAGCGGCCGTCCCCGGCATCTGTGGTCTCCCCGACGGCGCCGGTGCAGGCCGGTGGGGGCCGGGCACGCCTGGGACTCGGGCAGGCGGCGCCGCTGGTGGTCTCGCCGGGACTGACGGTGCAGGGTTCGGCATCCGCTGGCAACTGCTGCGGCAACTCCTGCACGAACTGCTGCGAGTATTCTCGCGCGACCTGTCCGGCTGTCCATGCATTGCTGCTGGTCACTGCGCGGTCTTGGGCGTGGTCGGGGGCTGACACCCCTTGGTGCCTCCCTCAGCGGTCCACGATCAGGAAGTAGGAGAGTGCGGGGCGGGACTCGGGCGGAGGCCGGCCCGCCGGGGGACCGGGCGTCCTCGGGGCCGGTTGCGCGTCGGCCCGCCTCCGCGCTGCCCGGCCGGGCGGTGGAGGGGGGACAGCGGGCCGCGGCGGCCGGCGTGCGACGACTCCCAGCCTCGGGTCAGACCGGCTTCCGGCGCTGTTTCATGTTCACCCCCGTGGGACTAAGAACTCCTAACGAAATGCCATACGCGACAGCCGAGTGTGTCAGCGCTGACCGGATTTCTTGCGCGCCCGGCGTACACGCCACAGCACCACGGTCCCAGGATCAGAGCGCATGTGCGGCGGCACGAAACGTGCAGGGACGTTGAAGAGGATGATGCTGATCTCGCAGGCCATGCATGCCAACACGATGAGCACCGCGATCAGGACGACGGCTGCTTGACCCGGTCATCTCAGCGTCCAGCAGTCCCAAGAAGACAAGAGGAGCGATCGCCCAGAGCGAGGTGGCGGTGACACCCACGGAGCGGACCTCACCTCTTCTGACCTCCTGGCCGAACGGCAGGACAGCGAAGGAAGCCAAGAAGAAGTCCACCAAGTGCGCGTTGCGCCAGAGTTGGGCCGCCTTCCACGTCATGAAGGAAGCCCCTGACATCCACACGAGTCCGATCGCATAGGCCACGCCGCGTCCCCCGCTACTCATCGACCGTCTTCGCGCACTCTTACGGTACGCCGCCTTGCGTCCATGGCTCCGGATCGGTTTTGGCGAGCGCACTCAGGACTCATCGGGCCGCCCTGAGGCGCCTCCAGCGGATAAGCGCACATCCAAGGATCAGGAATGCCTCGTGGATGTCGTCGCGGATCTCCCAGCGGATTCGCAGACGGCGGAGCCAGTGCAGGTGGGCGAACGCGCTTTCACCGAACCGGCGTTGAGCGCCGAGCTCGGAGCCGTGCTCGATGCCCCGGCGAGCAATCAGCGGCTTTACGTCAAGATCACAGACCAGGCGGCGGTACTTGTCGTGGTCGTAGCCGCGGTCGCCCAGCACCACGTCCGGTCGGCACCGGGGCCGGCGCGCTTGCCCCGCACCGGCGGTACGGCCTGCAGCAACGGGCCGAGCTGGGTGACGTCGTTGCGATTGCCGTCGAAGAGGGTGGCGGCGAGCGGGATGCCGGTGGTATCGGTGATCAGGTGGTGTTTGCTGCCCGTCCTGACCCGGTCGACGGGGCTTCGTCCGGCCTTGGTGCCCCCTTAACGCCCGGATGTGGGAGCCGTCGACCGCCGCCCGGGAGAAGTCCAGGGCGTTCGCACTACGGAGTTTGCGAGGAGGGCCCCGTGCAGTCGGGGCCGTAGCCCGGCTTCGGTCCACTCGGCCAGGCGGCGCCAGCAGATCATGCCCGAGCCGAAGCCGAGCTCCTGCGGGCAGGTGCTCCCAGGCGATCCCGGTGTGCAGCACGAACAGGATGCCCTGGAACACCAGCCGGTCCAGATGCCGCTTGCGCCTCGGATGCTGGGGCCCGACGCTCAGTCTTGGGCGCAAGCGGCTCGATCACCGCCCACAACTCATCGTCAACTTCCCACGGCTTCGCCCGAGCCACCCCGCACCCCCGGATCTTCAGCTCCGGAGTTACCCAACCACCTTGTAGATCATTTCGTTGGGAGTTCTTACCCGTTGTCCCGCCGATTCAGCCGTATACAGCCCCACGTGCCTGCCGCGATGATCAGCGCTGTCAGGCCGCCGATCGTCCCTCGGTACGAGCCGGGTTCCAGCTCCACGTCCACGTCCTCCACCGGACCGGCTGCACCCTTGGGGTCGTACAGCACACGCAGCTTGTCGCCGGGCTCGACCCAATCCGCTTCGCAGCCGTCGCTCTCCGACAGCTGAGGTGAGATCTCCTGGCCGTCGCGGGTGCGGAGCGTGCACTTGTCGGTCTTGCGGTTCTCGACCTCGATCACGACGGCCTCGGCCCACCGGCCGCGTTCTTGCAGCGCCCGCTCGTTGCCGGCCTGGCGGGTGATGATCGCCAGCACGACTGCGGCAACGATGGCAACGGTGAGCGCGACTATGGCCAGTTTCGGCGGCTTCTTGTGAGGGATACGGCGGAGCAAGAGGGCCGGCACCAGGACCAGCGCCAGAGGTATCAGCAGCGCGGAGACGAGGAAGGCCGCGCCGCGTAGCAGGCCCGGCAGCGGGATCACCGGCGCGAGCCACATCAGGCTCACCGAGGCCGCAACGCACGTGCTGTTGAACAGAAGCCAGTGAATGGGTCCCGTACGGGGCCGGGGGTGGGCGTTCTCGGCAGGCTGGGCCGCTCGGTCGGCTTCTGCCGCGAGCCCGTGTGAGTCCTTGTCCCCTGCCATGCGCTCCTACTCCCTCACCAGTCTGCGTCGGTCGGTTAACGGACGAGCGTACGGGGTGCCGAATCCGGACTGATTGGCGAGGCGGCCCTCCACTGCGGCTCCTCGGCGCACGTCGGACGACGGAGGTGGGGAACCGAGGTGAGCAGTTCTGTCCCGGACCTGGAAGGGGGCTCTTCGGCCTGACCTCCCGCACTACTGAGCGGTAGGCCCAATTCGTACAAAACATCTGGGGCGACTACTTGCCGCCTGCACGGAACCCGAGGAATAGGGATGAGCAGGTAAACGCGACGCCGGCGGGGTGGGATGCACAAAGGTGGGAGCCCATGCACCATGTGGTCGCGACGGACCATCACGGGATCGCGACGTACTACTCGTTCCTGTTCAGACGCCGTCTCGTCCAGTGCTTCGTAAGGTTCTGCGCTGTCTACGGCGGCTTCGTCGGGCGGGCAGGGGGCGTCCGCAGGTGGTGCAGGTACCGGCCCAGCACCTCAGCAGGTCCTGAAGGACGTCGAGGACCTGGTAGAGGGTGAGGCCGGTGTGGACTTTTGGGTCGAGCCGCCTGAGGGTGAGGAATGCCTGGGCGGCGGTGACGAGGTGACGTGGTGGTGCCGGCCGCGCCAGGTGCGGCCCTCGAAGTGGTCCAGGCCGAGGCCGTGCTTGAGTTCGCGGTAGTCGTGCTCGATCCGCCAGCGTATCTTCGCCCACCGCACCAGGTCGGCGACCGGAGTCGAAGCGGGCAGATTCGGTATCCAGTAGTCCGTCGGAGCGTCCTGGCCGTGCGGCCATTCGACCAGCAGGGTCTGGGTGGGCAGGACTCGGTTCCAGTGGTTGCGGCCGCCGCTCGCCTCCTGGGCGGCGGCCAGGGACTGCTTGCCCGCAGGCCGGACGGTCAGGACCGCGAACCGTGAGGTCATCGCAGCCTTTGCTGCCGCGGCGCCAGGTCACCTCGGTGAACCGGCCGGCACCGGCCTCCACCGCAACGGTGGAAACGGCTCGTGGTGGGGTGCGGTAGCGGGGGAGGGTCGGCGGACCGAGCCCGTCGTGGACGGGCTGGTGCGGCTCGGCCTCCTCCGGGTGGGCGACTTCCTTGCCGGTCAGCGCGAGGACGTAGGAAAGTCCTCGCTCCTCGAGGCCGGACGGTGTGCTGATCCCTGGCCGCCTCGACAGCTGTCTCAGCGAGCGCGACGGCCTGCACCCTCATCTGCTACCGCAGACTCGATCGTCGCAAGAGGCGGGGGCGGTCTTCCGGCTCCCAGGCCGACCGTCGGATGCCGGTGCGGTCCGGTCAGGAGGGGGCGGAGACGTGATCGTGCGCGCGGTCTGCTGTCCGGCCGGGCCGGAACCGGCGGCGGACGAGTGGGATCAGGGAAGGTCCTCCGCGGAAGCACCACAGGGCGATGACCGGATCACAGATGGCACATGCCAGAGACGCGTCGTGGTAGAACGGCAGGATCGGATTGCCCTTGAGGTGGTGGGCCATGTCCCAGGCCGTGTGGAGCAGCCAGCCGACGCCGATGAAGGCCCAGGAGTCCAGGCCGCGGTAGGCGACGTAGGCCGTGAGTGCGACGAATGGGAGCTCCCACGGGCCGAAGCCGCCTCCGCTCAGATAGGCGGCGCCGGCTCCGCCCACCATGATCGCGTTGAAGTGGCGTCGGTGCGGTTCTTTGATCAGGGACATCAGCAGGCAGTAGATGATGCCGACGATCACTGGTGACACAAGGTTCATGAGGGGATGACTTCTTCCTCCTGGCGCGGGCCGAATCGCCGTGGTCGAGCTGTCGCAGCGCGAGCATTGACGTCTCGGCCAGAGCGCGGTCCCGGGTGGGCAGGATCAGGAGTGTCAGTACGCTGGCGGCCGTCGCGGTCAGCAGGACCGAGGCGATCAGTCAGGCGTTGGCGAGGGCGCGGCGCGGCGTTGCGGGAAACATACTCGCGGGCACGGTGTTCGGGTCGACGGCGACGGTGCCTTCGACGGACATGCTGATGTTCTTCCTGCTTGTGCAGGGGGGTGGTGAGCGACTGATCTGCGAAGGGCCGGGCGCTCAGAGGGTGGTGGGCGTTGGACCTTGCGCGCGCCAGACGGTGCCGCGCCGCTCGTGGGAGATGAGTTCTTCCACGGCGTGCGCGACGCGGGGGCCCACCTCGCGCTCCAGTAGGTACAGAGCCAGATCGAGACCGGAGGTCAAGCCGGCGCCGGTGATCAGGTCGCCGTCGTCCACGATGCGGGCGCGGACCGCGTGGGCGCCGGTGGCGTCCAGCATGTCGAGGCCCATGTGGTGGGTGGTGGCGTGACGTCCCTCCAGGAGGCCGGCCATGGCCAGGACGAGCGAGCCGCCGCAGACGGTGGCGACGGTGATGTCCGGGTCGTCCATTGCCTGTTTGAGGAGCGCAGGGAGCTCGGTGGTCAGTGTGCGGCCCAGCAGTACGGGGATGAACTCGTCCTGCTTCCGCTCGCCGACGCCCACCTCCTCTTCCGGGGCCTCGCCGGGTTCGCCCACGCGCCCGGAGGCGCCGGGTACCAGAAGCATGTCGGCGCGCTCCAGGTCGAGGGCGCCGACGGCGCGCAGCATCAGTCCTCCGATGCCGCTGACGACCTCACGAGGGCCCTCTGCGGTGACCAGCTCGACGGTCACCGCGCCGTCCGACGCCGAGCCGCCGGCGTACAGGACCTCGTAGGGGGCAATGGCATCGAGCGGGTCGAAGCCATCGAACAGGACGACCTGGGTGTGCATGGGTGTGGGGTTCCTTCGGCATCGATTTCCACCGGGACGCTCCGAAGTCAACCGGCTTCCTGGATGCTCGCCCAGTGGCACTGGTGACAGGTTGCAACGGAATAGTGCCAGCACTTCCTGAAGGGTGTGGACTGGGATGACGTGGGCCTTCCGGAAGGGCGGCCCGGGACCGTCAAGCTGGTGGGGAGGTAAGTTCTGGCCATGCATACGGTTGCCGTGCTCGCGTTGGATCAGGTGATCCCGTTCGACCTGTCCACCCCGATCGAGGTCTTCTCCCGGACCCGTTTTCCCGACGGGAGGCCCGGCTACCAGGTCCGGGTGTGCGCGGAGCGTGACGAGGTCGACGCCGGAGCGTTCACCCTGCGTGCCCCCTGGGGTCTGGAGGGCCTTCAGGGCGCGGACACGATCATCGTGCCGGGCGTCGCCGATCTCGCTGCCTCGCTCCCTCCCGCCGTGCACGATGCGCTGCGGTCGGCCGCTGCCGACGGCACCCGGATCGCCTCCATCTGCGTGGGTACCTTTCCCCTGGCTGACACCGGGCTTCTCGACGGACTGCGCGTCACGACCCACTGGCGCGCGGCCGGCCTGCTGGCTGCCGCCCACCCGGACCTCGACGTCGACCCGGACGTCCTCTACGTCGACAACGGCCAGTTGCTCACCTCGGCCGGCGCCGCGGCGGGCATGGACCTGTGTCTGCACATGATCCGCCGTGACTACGGCTCGGCCGTCGCCGCCGACGCCGCCCGCCTGTCAGTGATGCCTCTCGAACGAGAGGGCGGGCAGGCGCAGTTCATCGTCTACGACCACGCACCCACGCCGCGGGGCTCCGAGCTTGAGACGCTGCTCACCTGGCTGCAGGAAAACCTGGCCCGCGACCTCACCCTTGCCGACATCGCCGAGCGGGCCGGAACCAGCACCCGAACCCTGATCCGGCGCTTCCGCGACCAGACCGGCACCACGCCGCTCCAATGGCTCCACCGGGCCCGCATCCGCCAGGCACAGCACTTGCTGGAAACCACGGAGCACTCCGTGGAGCGCATCGGCAGCCAGGTCGGCTTCGGCTCACCCACCACCTTCCGTGATCGCTTCAAGCGCACCACCGGCGTCAGCCCGCAGACCTACCGGCGCACGTTCAGTTGAACGCTAAATGAGACGGCTTGGAGGGTATTTGATCTAGGCGTATTGCTCTGTATTTCCTAGTAGGTTCCCCTGCCAGGTTGGCGTGGTCTCGTCCGTTATGCCCTTGGAGAGGTTGTCGATCGAGGCGATGTGGATCATCGCCTCGGAGCTGGCCGTGAGCGTCCCGTAGTCGCGGGCGAGACGGCGGTGCATCGTGATCCAACCGATCCTCCGCTCCACTGTCCAGCGCCTTTTCACGACGTGGAATCCGCGCTTTTCTGGGTTGCGGTTGACGACTTCGACGTCGATTCCGAGACGTTCGCCGTGCTCGACGACGGCGTTCTTGCAGCCGGTGTCGACCCAGCTTCTCGCGATGGTTCGGTAGGTCTCTTTCGCCTGGTCGAGGAGGCGTATTCCCATGGCGTTCTCGGAGGGGCCGGCGTCGGCAACGGTCACGGCGAGGATGAGGCCGATCGTGTCGGTGAGGATGCCGCGCTTGCGGCCCGCGATCTTCTTTAGTTGAGCTGGGCGAGAATCCCCTCGTCACGCCAGGCGGCGTAGTAGAAGTAGACGGTGCCGTGGCCTGGGAAGTCGTGCGGGAGGTAATTCCAGGGGATTCCGGTGCGGTTGATGTAGGGGAGTGCATCGAACACGTCACGCAGTTCGACTCTGGCTGGCTGTCCTGTTGTGCGGCGTTCGAGGCGGGAGTTTCGCCAGGCCGTCAACGTCGGCTCGAGCAGGGCCCATCGGTCGTCGGGCGGGTCGCTGGGGTACGGCTCGCGCTCTCTCACAGCACAGCCTGATCATGGTCATGACGGAGGGTGTGTTCCGTTGGACCTCGGGCGGTTCCGTGACATTCTCACATCAGACGGGCCGAGCACAGGACCACATGAGGCGGGCAGCCGAGTACTCGGCCTTGCATGGAATGAACTATCCCTACCTGGCGAAGGATCGCGAAGCCGCTGATCCCGCCGTCGCGACCGGACCGTGGTCCGCGCGGTGGACGAGGCGTGGCTCCGCAAGGTCACCGACCTCCTGGCGGAGCCGACGCCTCGGCAGCCCTCACCCAACGGGACCACTCCCGAGGCGACCGAGCGCATCATCGCGGCCGGCACCGCCGCCTACGGCAGCGCGGTGTCCCGAACGGTCGAAGACATCCACGCCGGGCTCCTGGAGAAGGCCGTCGTCTCCCGGAAGGTCCCGCTGCCCGCCGGACCACCCGTGGACTTCTCCGCGACCTACCTCGCCGGTCGCCGAGCCAACACACCGGACCGTTCCTACCTGCTGAATCTCGGCCGCTACCGGGCGGCCGGGTTCAGCCCGGAGACCGTCCTGGAGGTCGGGGAGAACGGCCGCGTCAGCACCCAGCCACTCGCCGGCACCCGCGCCCGCGGTACGGACCCGGTGGAGAACGAGCGCCTGCGCGCGGAACTGCTCACCGATCCCAAGGAGATACACGAGCACGCCGTGTCCTTGCGCCTGGCCTGGGACGAGATGGCGGCCGTGTGTGAGCCTGGGTCCGTCGCTGTGGAGGAGTTCATGACCGTCCGGCCGCGCGGTTCGGTGCAGCACCTCGCCTCGCGGCCGACAGGCCGACTGCGGCCCGACGCCGGACCGTGGGACGCCTTCGCCTCCCTCTTCCCCGCGATCATCGCCACCGGCGTCTCCAAACGCTCCGCCCTCCAGGCACTGGCCCGCCACGCGGAGGGGCCCCGCGGTCTGTACGGCGGCGCGGTCTTCCGGGGGAGCACCGGCGGTGCCCTCGACGCCGCCCTCGTCCTGCGCACCCTCATCGGTGAGGGCAATGAGACGTGGCTGCGCGCGGGCGCGGGAGTCACCGCTCAGTTCAGCCCCGAACGCGAGATCGAGGAGACCTGCGAGAAGCTCCGCAGCGTCGCCCCGCGCCTGAGGATCGCCACGGGCTGACCGCGGTCCGCGTGATCCAAGCGCTCCTTCGGCGGCCGGGACCGGGCCCGTCGTGCCGAAACGTCAAGGAGCTTGGCGGCGCGGCGGACCTTCCGGAGACAGTGAGCCTCTTCCGACCTGGCGGGTGGTTGGACTGGTCCCCCGGTGGCGGGCATGAAGAATAGCTCCTGGTAGACGGGTTCACGACCAAGAACACCAGATCGCCAGGAGCTCTCGTGCTTATCTACCCGTCTGACAACGATCTGGTCAGCCGCATCCTGCGGCGTCCTGCCGGTCTGCTCGCGGGCCACGGTGTCGGATCGGCT
Organism: Streptomyces sp. NPDC017890; assembly: GCF_044328675.1. Lineage (NCBI taxonomy): Bacteria > Bacillati > Actinomycetota > Actinomycetes > Kitasatosporales > Streptomycetaceae > Streptomyces > Streptomyces sp. NPDC017890. The sequence goes on along the minus strand of NZ_JBIRHU010000033.1, from coordinate 34,954 downwards.
CGCGCTGGCGCCGCCTCACTTGTGGCCGGCAGGCCCTGCTCGTCCTCCCGCACCTGCGCTGCGACGACACCTACGCCCGTCTCGCGCGGGTTTCCGTATCGGGGTCGCGACGGTCTACCGCTACATACGCGAGACCGTCGACCTCCTGGCCTCGCTGGCTCCGACGCTGGAGCAGGCCATGGAAACGGTCCACAGGAAGGCCTACATGATCCTCGACGGCACGCTCCTGCTGATCGACCGCATCGCCGCCGACCGCCCGCTCGGGTAAGAAGACGCAGCACGGCATGAACGTGCAGGTTCTGACCGACCCAGCCGGCCGCTTTGTCTGGGCCTCGGACGCACTGCCGTGAGCCACGCACGACCTGACCGCGGCCCGGGCCCACGGCGTCCCGGCCGCTCTGGCAGACGCCTGCTCGAAGCACAGGGCATCACCGTCGCGCCGGCCACCACCCCACCAGCCGCCCTGACAGCCCTCCAAGCCCAAGTCGCCACCGGAAGCAACAACCAACAGCAAGATCAAGACGACAGGTCAATGATCGGCAGACTTCTAACGTGTCCAGAACCTTTCCGTTGGGGCTCTGCCGATCTCTCCCGTGAGCAGGAGTCAATCCATCCTCTTGGCGCTCTGCGCCCTCCGTCGCTGCGCCGGTGTCATGGCAGCTTGGGGCCCTACCTGCTCGTCCGCGCGCAGGCACTCGATCAGGTAGTCGCCGGTGTCGGGGGCACGGGTCACCCCGTGCGTTTCGCTGCCGAAGCCGGGGAAATGACGGTCAAAGGACTCCAGGGCGCTGAGGTAGCGCAGGAGGGGACCGTCTTCCTCCCCGATCGCTTCGCCCGGCATGAGGACCGGGATGCCGGGCGGCGTCACCGTGACCATCGCTGCGGCGACCCGGCCCGGTGCGTCCGCCAGAGGGATCCGTTCTGTGCCGCCGCGGATCAGGCGCTGGTAGCACAGCTGAGGCGGGGTGACCGGCTCCGGGAGCTGCTGGAAGGCCTGGTCGAGTAGTTCGACCAGGCGGGCATCGCGCAAGTGGTCGTGCATCTCGTGGCACAGGTCGCGCAGACTCCGCTCCGAGTAGCGCCGGGGGTGCTGGGCGACCAGGGCTGGCAGCACCCGCTCCAGCGGGGTGTCACCGTCGTAGAGGTCCTTGAAGTCCATCAGGGCGTCCAGCAGAGTGCCCCATTTGCCCTTGGTGATGCCCATGGAGAACAGCACTAGCGTGGTGTAGCTGTCGGTCTTCTCCACGACGATGCCGCGCGTGGTCAGATAGGCGGTGAGGACCCGCGCCGGGATGCCCCAGTCGGACATCACACCGGTCGCGTCGAGCCCTGGACAGGTCAGGGTGACCTTGATCGGGTCGAGCATGCAGTAGCCGTCCGCAAGACCGGGAAAGCCGTGCCAGTCCGCGTCCGGTGCGAGGTGCCAGCAGGACGCCTCGGTCCGCAGCAGTTCCGCCGGAGCCTCGTCGAAGGGCAACCGTGCCCCGTTCGCGGGGTCGATCACCTCACCCGGCTGCCACACCCCGAAGAACCAAGGTGGCCGGTCCCCAGCGGCCTCGATCCGCCGCCCGATCCGCACCACCTCCTGGCGGAACCGGACCGCCTCCGAGACCGCCTCGTCGACCAGCCACTGCCCCTGCGGACCGTCCATCATCGCCGTGGCCACGTCCAATGAGGCAATCATCGGATACAGCGGTGACGTCGTGCCGTGCATCATGAGCGCCTCGTTGAACCGGTCGTGCTCCACCGGGGCCCGCGGGGCGGCGCGGACGTGCACCATGGCGCCCTGCGACAGTGCCGCCAGCAGTTTGTGGGTGGACTGGGTCGCGAAGACGGTCGGCCGGTCGGGGCCGGGGAAGGCATCCTCGTTCACCGACATGCCGTAGCGCCCCGCGTAGAGCGGATGGAAGCGGGCGTAGGCGAACCAAGCCTCGTCGAAGTGCAGCCGGGGTGTGCTGGCCGCGAAGGCCCTGGCCGTCACCGGTGCGTCGTAACACAGCCCGTCGTACGTGGAGTTGGTGAACACCGCGTACTGGGCACGCGACGACACCGCGCCCGCGGTGAGAGGGCTCTTGACGATCCGCGCCGCCACCGAGTCCGCCGCGAGCTCGGCCGGAGGCAGCGGTCCGGCGAGCCCATAGCCGTTGCGGGTCGGGACCAGGTACACCGGTCGGGCACCGGAGACGACCAGGCCGTGCAGGACCGACTTGTGGCAGTTGCGGTCCACCAGGGCGATCTCGTCACGCGTCACACTGAAGTGACCGACGAGACGGTTGCAGGTGGAATCGCCGTGCAGGACGAAGTACGTGTGGTCGGAGCCGAAGACCCGTGCGGCGTTGCGCTCAGCCTCGCCGATGGGGCCGGTGTGCTCGAACAGAGAACCGAGCTCCTCCACCGAGATCGACAGGTCGCTGCGCAGGAGACGCTCCCCGAAATATTCGTGGAACGCCTGGCCCACGGGCGACTTGAGGAAGGCGACGCCACCGGAGTGCGCCGGGGTGTGCCATGAATACTCGTGCGCGTTATCGAAATGCCGCAGGGCCTTGAAGAACGGCGGGAGCAGGGCGTCCTGGTAAGCACGCGCGGCAGTGGAGATCCGCCCCGCGATGAACGTCGGTGTGTCCTCCAACGGCCACACGTAGCCCACCACCGACTGCGACACCCACAGCGGCAGCTCACGCAGCCCCTCGTCCGCCATGACCAGGAACACCGGCAGCTTCTGGAACCGGCGCTCGATCCGGCGCAGAACCGTCGCGCCACCCGGTCCGTCCTCGGCTGCGGGCAGAAGGTCCCAGGCCACCACCGCAGCGGCCAAGCCAGCCTCCGTCCGGAGCACCGCCTCAGCGTCCGAGGCGCTTGTCACCCAGCGGACCTGCAAGCCGGCCGCCCGGATCCCTTCGACAATGCGAGACAACTGCCCAGCAGTGGCACACCCGTCGCCCGGATGCTCAGTCACCGCCATCAAAACTGTGCCGTCGGCCATGTCGTCCCCCTTGCCCGGTGGCCCGGCGCCACCCCCCACCAATGTTCGCGGCGTGCACGCGCATAGTCGCCCCGCGGCCGGTCAAACCACTCCGACCGGTCACGGCACGGGCCGCTCCTTGACGCGACAACATGGCGTGTCCGGCCCTCGCCCAGGACCAGCGCACACTGTCGCCACAACTGTCAAGGCACCGACACCCCCTGACACAGCCGCACTGTCGAACTGATCAACCCAGTTCAGAACACCCGATACTGGGCATCGCACTTGGCGCAGCAGGCATGGCTGGCGGGGTAGCCGAGTGAGTCAGCGGCCTGCACTGAGCTGTACCGAGGTTTTGTGGCGTTCCTGATGCCAGGGCTACGGTCCTGGCGAAGGAGAACCGTCAGCATCATGGCAGCACCCCGTAAATGCCCGGACGAGTTCCGCGAACGCGCGGTCCGAGAGGTCCGCACCAGGCCGGCCGATCGCCCACGTGGCGAAGGACCTGGGCATCCACAAGGAGGCCCTGCGTGGCTGGGTCCACCAGGCCGAGGTCGATTGCGGCGAGCGCGATGACCGGTTGACGGCCGCCGAGCAGGACGATTTGAAGCAACTCCCAGAAGATGCTGCGGAGTTGATGCGGGCGAGCGAGACCTTGAAAGTCGCCTTGGTATTTTTGTCCAGGCGATCGACCGTCCCCTGACGAGGTCGAGCAGGTGATCGACCACCAGCGTGACAAGGGTCTCGGAGTCGATTCCGTCTGCCGGGTGCTTCAGCTGTCGCCGTCGACGTACTTCGCCCGCAAGAAGCGGCCGAAGTCGGCCCGTCGGCTCCGTGGCGAACAGCTGATGCCGCTGATCAAGGAGACACATGCCATCTCGGTTGGCACCTATGGCGCCCGCACGATCCCCCCGCGCTTCGGTGCAAGGGCCACGAGGTGGGCCCCTGCACCGTTGAACACCTGATGGTCGAGGTGGGCCTGGAAGGTGTTGTCCGTCGCCGGCGCCGGGGCCGCACACGCTCCCGGCGCCATCGGCGCTCCGGCCGCCGGATTCGGTCGACCGCGATTCCACCGCGAGCCGGCCCGATCAGCTGTGGATGGCGGACATGACGTATGTCCGCACCTGGTCGAGCTGGGCGTACGTGGCGTTCGCCCTGGACGTGTACTCCCGGACAGTCGTCGGCTGGCAGGTCGCGAACCACATGCGGACCGAGCTTCCGTTGGACGCGCTGGAGATGGCCCAACCGGTCACAGCCCGACCAGCCGTACGACCCAGGAACTTGCAGCCGCTCTGACTTCTATCGGCCCCATTGAGGAGACTCCGACCGGGCAGCGGGGCGGACAGGGAAGCATCGCGTTCCGGCGGGTTACTTCTGGGTGGCGTCGGTGCAGTGGACGTCCTTGTCCGGCAGGTGGCCGGTGGCCAGGAAGCCGACGGTGGCCTTGTCGGCGCAGGCTGAGCCTGCGCCGTAGACGTAGTGCCCGCCGTTGTCGACGCCGACGAAGGCAGAGCCGCCGCCGAGGGACTTGTGCAGCCCGACGCCGCCTTCCCACGGTGTGGCGTTGTCCCGGCGGTTCTGCAGGATCAGGGTGTTGCGCGGGCCGCCCTTCGTGACCTTGACAGTCGTCTCAGCCGGCTTGTCCCAGTAGGCGCATGCCCAGATGTTGGCGGGCATGCCCGCGGTGAGCGGCCACTTCTCGCGGTCGGCGGTGGTGCGGGCGGCGTAGCCGTCGACGTCGTGCGGCCATTCGGCGTCGCCGCAAGTGAGAGCCATGAACATGGTGGCCTGGTTGTCCGCGGGGATGCCCGGGGACGTCGGTGTGGCGGCGAACACCTCCTTGAGAACCTCCTGGTCGGCGGCCGTGGTGCTGCCGTGGGTCAGGTTGTCGGCGGCCTCCCAGAACTTGGCGAGCATGGGAAGGGTGTTGTTGTGGGGGGCAGGTGCCTCGTTCTCTTCGACCTCACCCAGGACTTCGCCGGTTTCTGGCCCGGCTGCCCGCTGCGGGCCCCTGCCCCTCCTCGTCCGCCCCAGCAAGGCTCCGACCAGCCCATTCACCCGCCAACACAGGATGAAAGGAGTTCAATGATCTGGTGGGGGTGCGCGGAGGCTGCCCCACACCCACCGGGCCAGGAACCAGGCCGAACCCGCTGCCGAAAGCCGGAGGCTTCTCCACCGCCGACAACGCCAACCTCGCCTTATGCGTGGATACTTCGGTGGCCGGCACGTCCGCTACATCACCGACGAGTGAACCCTACAAGTTTCTGATCGATATGCCGCTTCGCCATTTGTTGACGGGCAGTAGGATCCCGATCATGAGTACGGAAATCGCGCAGGCATGGGTTCGGGTCGAGTCGTGGCTCGAGCGGAACGCACCCGCTTCCCATCGCTCTCTCAGGGCTCCGGCATCGGCTTACGACATCGACCGGGCAGCCGCGCACCTGCCGATCCACGGCGACCTCCGAACCCTGCTCACCCTGCACGACGGGGTTGAGGACTACCAGGTCGAGGGGGACGAACAGGGAGAGGTGAACCCCGCGGGATGGCTGCCCGAGGGCTGTGAGTGGCTTCCCCTGGACAGGATGCTCGGGCTGCCGGCTGTTGCCCTTGTCGGTGGACCGCGCCCACGGTGGGCGCCCTGGGCAGTGCCGGGTGACGGTGAGACCGGGTTCGGCGTCGACGGCGACACCGGACAGATCGTCCGCTTCCCCGACGAGGGCGGGGCCCCGGAGGGTGTGCTCTTTCCTCCGTTCCGCTCGGTCGCCGACTACCTCACAGCCGTGTTCCAAGCCCTGGAGTCGGGGACCGGGCCACTGATGACACGGGACGACGTACCGGGCCTCGCTCTGGGCTGCCTGTTGTGGGAGAACCCGGAGCGCGTATCGCTCCACGAGGTGGAGTGGCGGCCCCTGCACGGATGAGCCTGTGGCGTGAACGGGACAGGTGGAGCGGGGGTTGCGGCGAACGACGCAACCCCCGCCCGTGCGCCCGGTCGAGGCCACAGTTCCTGTCAGGGCATGTGGTCACCCGGCGGAGAACACTACTTCTTCATCGTGCACTTGACTTCCGGCCCGGACAGGTCGCACCCGGTGAACCACTCGTTACCCGGGTCGACCCAGAACTCGTCCTTGTCCAGCATGCGCATCTTCGACAGGAACGGATTGAGTCCAACGGTCATCCGGTCCATCGAGCCGCCGTTCACTGCGTTGGACATCGAGGAGCGGCCGCATGTCTCGTCCCAGGTGGGCGGGTTGTAACGGGTGTCGTCGACCAGGTGCTCGGAGCCGTCGTCCGCCTTGACCGCCACGGTCTGCACGCACTCGCCGCCACCGTTCGGACCGGCCGGCATCAGCCCACCGACCGAACTCGGCATGCCGGGGGACTGGTACGTCGCGGCGAACGGGTACTCGTCGCACGAGATGCTGTCCGGCGAACCCGTAGCGATCAGCTCGTGGTGGAGGAAGGTCTTCGGGTGGTTGAGGAAGAGCCTCTCGGGCACCCACCCGTCGGTCCTGCTCGAACGGGACTTGGGGCACATCACTTTCTCGCGCGAGTGGTTCTTGTTGTACCCGTTGGCCGGCCGGGAGGGCACCTTCTCACCCTTCTTGGGGCCCGGGATGTACTTCAGAGGGTTCAGCGGGCTCGCGCCGAGGCCCTTGTACTTGGCCTTGTTCTGGATCAGCCATGCGTGGGCGGAGGCGGCCGGGTAGGCGCCGGCATTGAACTTGTACCCCGGAACGTAGTCGGGGATCACGCACCCGTGCGTGGCGAACACCTTGTCACAGCGCACGTTCACGGCCTGGGTCGTCACTTCCACGTTGTTCCATGTGCCGTGGCCCGGCTCCATCACCTCCTGATCGGAGGTGAAGATCGTGTACACGTCGACGGGGAACTTCTTCGACAGGTCGATGTCACGCTTCCCCGCGTCGTTCTGCAGGGAGCCGTTCCACTTGTGGGTGACGTTGCCGGACTTCACGCTGGTGTCGCTGTTACCGGCCCAGGTCGGTTCGTCGTCTCCCGCCCAGGTGAAGGACGTGTCCTCTTCGACGCAACCGCCGGTGTCCTTGCCGCAGCGCGCCTTCGTGCCGAGCAACTGGACCGAGTCGGCACCGAAGAAGGGCAGGTAGCCGTCGTCCGGTGCCTTGTCGAGCGGCTTCATCTGGACGTAGGTCTCCACGAGACCGCTGTCGCTGGTCCGGTCCACCTGGACCTGGAGCATGACCTCGATGGTCTGCATGAACTTCTGCAGTCCGCCGGAGGTGGGATCGGTCGCCGACAGCTTCCACTGCTCGATCAGACAGGCGGCGTCACGGGTGTAAACCGACTTCTGATCGGGCTTGGCCGGGTCGCACACGGACTTGTCCTTGATGACAGGACCGGACATCGCCCGGGTCGAGACCGTGCCGGGCTCCCCGTCGGCCGCCACGGTTCTGCGCCATGCCTCGGACCGCTCCGGCAACGATGTGACCGTGACGCTGACCTGGCCGCTCGTGAAGGTACGCGAAGAGGTGCTGCGGGCGGATCCGCCCCCGGCCCTGCTCATCAGGGCCGCCACGGGAATCGGCGTGTTGATGTGGTCCGGCGCCGGTGAGGCCGTGTCCGGCTGCGGCAGCGCGATGTCGACCTTCTGAGCGCGGTTGTAGTCCCGGTTCCCGGCAGTGAAACCGTAGTCCTTGATCGGACCCACGTTGCCCGCCCGGTCCACGGTGCGCGTCTGCACCACATGGTTGCCGTCAGCGGCCGGCGTCGCGGTGTAGGAGGCCTCGGGCGCCACGGCCCTGCCGACCGGTGTGACGGTGCGTACGGATGTCCATCCGTAGTCGTCGGCGTCGTCCTCGAACGGGTTCAGGCGGTACTGCACCTCGTACGGGGACGCGTCGCCGGTCGTGACGTCGAAGGTGCCCGCGATGCCGGCGCCGCCGCCGCCCCAGTTCTCCGGATAGGTGGCCGAGGTGATGCTCTTCGGCTCGGCGGGGGCGGTGGTGTCGACGACGAACTGGGTCCAGGGGGACCAGCTCAGGTTGTAGTGGGTGCCGTCGTAGGCGTTGGTGCGGAACTTGTACGTCTTGCCGTCCCGGAGCTGCCCGGCCGGGACGGTGACGGAGGCGGGCTTTCCGGAGTCGACGAAGTCGGAGACGACCAGGCCCTCACCGGCGGGGGTCGTGATGGGGGTATTGGTTGCGGCGTCGTAGACCTGGAAGGTGACGTTGACCTTGTCGCCGTCGGGGTCGGTGACGGTGTCCCGCAGGATCGGCGTCGTGGTGTTGACCGCCCAGACACCCGCATACGACCTGAACGGCGCGCCGGCCTGCCGGTTCGTGCCGTCCGAGGGGCGGTAGTTGTAGGTGACGGACAGCTTGGGCTGGTTGGCCGTGTTGTTCGCGGAGTTGACCCGCTTCCACGCCTTGGTGTCGTCGGTGGCGGCGCGCAGGCCCATGTGGCCGCGGGTGGCCTTGGCGGACGCCCAGGACTGGACGAGGGTGTCGACGTCGGCGTTGATCCAGCCGTCGGGCTGGGTGGCGGTGCAGTCGAGGTTGCCCGCGGTCTGCGTGGAGGAGTGGTACTCCTGCTTCCAGGTGGGCTGCGAGGTCCAGCGCGAGGACGTGGAGGGGGCGCTGGTGTCCCAGACGGTCCACTTCTGGGCGGTGCAGTCGGTGTTGCCGGAGTGGAAGTTCCACAGCGCCAGGTTGGTGTCGACGATCAGTGCGTCCTGGATCGGCGTGGTGTTCCACGTGATGAAGGAGCGCGCTGTGCGCGGGGTACCGTCGGAGTTCTTGGTGCCCGGGTTGCCGAAGTCGAGTTCGGTGTCGGTGGACCAGTCGACGGTTTCGCCCTGCTGCACGTAGGTGTCGAAGGTGTTCGACAGGGCGGAGGTGGAGGGGTCCACGGTGACCGGGAACTTCGTGTCCGGGTCGGCGAGGAACTCGGCCGAGGGGGTGACGACCAGGTCGACCTCGCCTACGCCCTTGTCGATGACCTTCATGTCGACGCGTGCCCGGTTCGTGTGCTCACCGGAGACCTTGTCGACGGCCGCGTCCCACATCACCGGGGCGGGCATGGTGGCGCGTACGGCACCGGACTCGGCGTCGGTGAAGGTGACGGAGCCGTCCTTGTTCTCCGTCGCCTCCAACCCTTCGGTCCTGATCGGGAGGGTGTAAGAGTAGGTGCCTGTGGGCCGCTCGCCGATCTCGACGAACTGCTCGAATCCGGTGCGGGTGGCTTCGACGATCAGGTCCGCGCCGGGCACCGCGTTTTCGTAGCGGGCGCGGGTGCCGTCCAGCTTGGGCTGCGGCAGGCCGCCCTTCCACTGGAGGGTCACTTTGTCGTCACCGCTGCCCAGGGTGACCAGATCACGGGCGCTGTCGTCCTGCGCAGCACGCAGGGACTTCGGCAGCGTGCCGCCCTTGCCCGCCAGACGCAGACCATGAGGGTGCAGCTTGGGGGCGACGCTTCCGTCGGCGGCTTCGGCGAGGATGGCGTCGACCCTCTGCCACGCTCCGTTCTTCCAGACCCGCTCAGGCCCGGCGGTGAGTTCGGTGGTGAGAGTGCCGTCCGGGTTGGCGACGGTGTAGCTGGTGGGAGTCGTCTCGTCAGTGACGACACTCTTCTTGCCGGTCCGCTCGGCCTCGGCGAGCGCCCACGCCTTCGAACCGCGGGCATGTTCGGCCGCCCAGGCCATGTCGGACTTCAGGAGGTCCGCCTTCGAGGGGCCGGCCGACTCGGCCTGCCCGGCGGGCTGCGGCTCAGCGGCCGGTGCGGCCGACGCGCTGCCGCCGGCGATGAGCGCGGCCTCAGCGACCAGCAGCAGTGCCGCCCCGGCTGCTATTCGGGCCCGATGTCTGGATATCGGTGATCTGTACGGAGACACGAGTGTGCTGCCCTTCCCATGGATGAATCGAATGCATGTGTGATGCATGCAGCGGAAGGAGCCTAGGCGTGAAGATCAACAAGAGTAAAGATCACTTAAGGCCACAGCCCGAAAGTGGACTCTGGCGCTCCGTGAAAACGTGGGGCGGTCCGAGGAGCGGCAGCTCAAACGTCGGATGGATCACACCGACAGACAGGACCCGGGGCTGCGATGAGCGCCTCAGGTCATGTCCCGCCGTGTGGTGCAACGGTGATCACGGCGAAGTCCTGGTCGTGCCCTCGGCGGGCGCTGCCTCTATCGCCCGGACGACGCCCCGCCTGGCTGACCTGCGCTCGGCGGCTCGCTGACCCGGCCGATCCGCTGGGAACCTCATCGAGCAGCAGTGCGACCAGTTGGTCAAGTACGCCACAGCGTTCCGCCTGGGGACGGCGGAGGCCGAGCAAGTACTGCGGCGGTTCACCTGCGGCGGCCCCAAGCACCCCACCTGCACTGCTCTGGAAGAACTCGGCCGCGCGGTGCGCACCATCTTCGCGTGCGACTATGGTTCGCCCAGGTCAGCCGCAGGGCGACACGTCATCGACAGCAGCCACCGTCAGACCTTCCCGCCATCCTCGGCACAGTCACCGGCCTGTACATCCACGCCTCGCTCGCCGTCGTGGGCCTGTCAGCTCTGGTCATGCACTCCAGCCTGGCCTTCACCGCCGACAGGCTCATCGGTGCCGTCTGTCTCGTCACCCTGGCATTCGTAGTGCCGTGACGTAGAGCAAGCACCAACTGCTGGGTGCCGGCGAACGTCCGCCTCCCCAGACTCATATGCGTGCAAGCCCGACCATCAGATCGACGTGCTGCTCCGCAACACCCGTCCAGGCCCCCTCCCGCAACAAGAGCTCCCGGCTTGACCTCAATCGCACTTGAGTTCCTACGGTCTCCCTGTGACCCGGGCGAAGGTAGCAACTCCTGTCCGACGAACCTGAAAGGGCGATCCCATGACTGCTCAACCGACCTCTGACGCCGAACTCGCCGGACAACCCGCGGCATACTGGACCGGTGTGGCCTACGAGGCACTCATCGCCTACACCCGGGCCCAGCAGGCAGAGAAGGGCTACACCCAGCCTCAGTTCTGGCTGCTGCGCAACCTATCGCGCAACGACATCTCACCCGACGGCCAGGGAATGACTCTTGCCGCGCTGCAAGCCGCCATGAGCTCCTACATCCGGGCCGAGGACAACCTGGAGGCAGAGGCCGAAGCACTCCTGGAACGCGGCTGGCTGACCCGGGACGCACAGCACCGATTCTGGCTCACCGACGCAGGAGAACAGGCCCGCGTCGACCTCGCGCGCAACGCCCCGGCCATCCGCGCCGCCCTCCACCGGGGCATCGACGACGCGGACTACGTCACCACGGTGAAAGTGCTCCAGCAACTGATCCGCAACACCGGCAAGCCCATCACCTGAGAGAGGGTGTCACGCCGGCCACGGGCCGGCAGGGGCATGGGCGTGTGCCCAGCAGGCCCTCGGGCTGCGCCGGGGCGGGCCAGCCAGGTCATTCTCCCTTCGCTCCCAGGTCGCCGCTGATCACGCGGAGCCTAGCCCTCGCGCCGGTGGCCATTACTGCCTTCGGCGTTTCGGGGTCTGGTTCTGTGTCGGGACCGGTGGCGCGGTCCGCCCGAGCTGGTACGCCGGATGCATGCGGTATCCGGACGGGGGCGGGCTGACCGCCGAGCAGCGCGGGCGCCGGGAAGAGGTGCGGATGCGGCCCGTTGGCCTCCTACAGCGCCTCCGGGGTGACCCGGCTGCCGCACCGGATGGGCTATGGCGTGCAGATGCCCGCCCGGCCCGCCGCCGAACGCGACGAAGGCGCGGTCACCGCCTGGCGTGAGGCGACCTGGCAGGAGGTGCAACCCTCCGACCGGCGACCGGCGCGTTCATCTGCTTCGAGGACGAAGCAGGCGTAACCGGTCGGCCGCCCAAGGGCCGCACCTGGGGCCGGCGCGGCATCACCCCGAGGGTCAAGATGTCCGGCCGCAGCCGGGACGGCTCTCGGTGGGCGGGCTGCTGTGTCACCGGCCGGGGCTGCCGGCCCGCCTGTGCTACGGGCTGTGTCGGCACACCGGCTGCAAGGCGAGCGCCGCTCGCTGAGCGAGAGGGACTACATCAGCCTGCTGGACGGCGCCCACCAGCTGCTGAAGGCCCGGCTGATCGTGGTGTGGGACCGGCTGAGCACTCACTCCTCCAAGATGGGATGAGACAGGCGCAAGTCGCTTTCCGCCTCACCTGTCACCCCTGTGATCGACGCGTACTATGACGCCTCTTCATCGACGACAGGGCCTGCGGGCTGTTGCTGACCGGCTCACCGATGGGGCTTCGGTCCGGTCTCTGCGGCCAGTTCCTGCTCCAGGCCGTCGAGGAGGGCCCGGAGACCGAACTCGAAAGTCCCATCCGGAGCGGCAGCATAATCAGCTGCCGCCTGGGTATCCAGCCGGGCCCGCAGGCGCGGATAGCGCATGGCGATCTCCCGCGCCTCGGCCATGGTGTGCCGGAACTGCTCTTCGACGGTGCTTCCGCTTTCATCTCCTTTCCGTGTGAGTGAAGCGGACGCGGCGGCGCCAGCCGCGTTGCCCAAAATGTAGGTGAAGACGGCGCCCGCGGCGTGGTCGGACTGGGCGGCGGTGAAGCCGGCGGATTCGTAGACGGCAAGGCTGCGGTCGTCGTACCGGGCCTTGCCCTCGCCGTAAACGAGGTGTGTGGCAAGGACCTGTACCAGCCAGGGGCGCCGGGTGAACATCGCATGCAGGTCGGTGGCCATGACGGTGACTGCGGCGCGCCAGTCGCCTGCCCCGGGGTCGGGCAGGGTGAGCTCGCTCCATACCTGGTCGGTGGCGAGCAGGACGAGATCGTCCTTGCTCTTGACGTGCCAGTACACGGCGGTGGCGGCGGAGTCGAGTCTGTTGCCCAAGGCGCGCATGTTGAGCCCCGTGATCCCTTCCGCGTCCAGGAGTTCGACGGCGGTACGGACGATCTGGTCCCGGGTCAGCGTGTCGCGTGCCATGGTCACACCGTACGCAGCACTTGCACGATGTTCAAGAAATCACTTGCGCGGTGTTCAAGTGTGGACTTACTGTCTCATCGGGCAGCCGCTTGAACAAAGTGCAAGTCAAGGGAGAGTCAGTGAACATCCTCGCCGCCGTCATGCAGTTGCTCGTCGCCGCCGCCTTTGTCAGCATCCCGGTGGTCCGCCATCGCTTCGGCCCCGCCGCGAAGGCAGCCGCAGTGGCCGAGCTCCGACGCCAGAATGTGCGCCCGGAGGTGCTGGAGGAGAACAACCTCCGGTTCGACGCCGGCGGGCATGAGACGGCGGTCCCCGTGGCCGTGGCCGCCGTGATGACGGCCACCGCCGCCGTGAATTTCGCGGGCGCCGCTCCGGCCCAACCGTTGACCTGGATATTCTCCTCGCTGGTGCTGCTGATGAACGCGGTGATCGTCTACAGCAACCTCACCGCGGTGAGGTCCGTAGAGGCGGCCTTCCGCCGCAAGGAAGACCCGGAGCTGGCCCGCGTCGACGTCGGGCCTTTCCTCCAGGCCGCCCAGGACGCCTTCCCTCACTGGGTGCGCGCCCAGACCTATCTGCGCAACACCGTGGTCTTCGGCGGCTCCACCGTCGCGCTGGTCGCCGTCACTCTCATGTGACCACGCGTGTGGAGCAGGGCATCCGGCGGTACTGGGGGCGTAGCGACCGGAGGCGGTGAACTGCCCTCCACGCGCGTCGTGGGAGCGTTCGTCGAGAACTCCTTGCTCCGGCCAAGTCAGTTGAAGACTGCGGCCACGGCGTCCGAGAGCTGATTCAGTACGTCCCGCGAGAGCTGCACCGAGCCGGTGAACGAGAGGAAGCCGTGAATGGCTCCCTCGACCGGGAGGTGCTGGACCGGCACGCCGGCGTCGGCCAGCTTGCGCGCATAATGGTCGCCCTGGTCGCGCAGGGGGTCGTTCTCGGCGGTGGCGATGACGGCAGGAGCAAGTCCGGCCAGTTCGTCGGAGCGCGCCGGCGAGACCCGCGGGTCGGCGCCCTGGTCCGGGGTGCTGAGGTAGGCGCCCCAGAGCCACTCGAGGTAGGAACGTGAGAGGACCGGGCCCGCCATGTTCTCGTACATGGAGGGGCTGTCGTCGAACCGGTCGACCGCCGGGTAGGCGAGCACCTGGAGCGTGATGCGAGGTCCCCCGCGGCGCAGGGATTCCTGTGCGAGAACCGCAGCAAGGTTGCCGCCGGCGCTCTCGCCGAACACGGCGATGCGCTCTCCGTCGCCCCCGAAGCCGGGGGCGTTGCCCGCGACCCAGGTCAGCGCGGCGTAAGCGTCGTCGACCGCGGCCGGGAAGCGGTGCTCGGGTGCCAGCCGGTAGTCGACGGAGACCACGATCGTGCCGGAGCGGCTGGCCATGATGCGGGCCATGTTGTCCTGGGTATCCAGGTCACCGAAGACCCAGCCGCCGCCGTGGAAGAAGAGTGTCACGGGCAGCGGCCCGGCGTCCGGCTCGGTGAGGGGCCGGTAGATACGGACGGGTATGTCGCGGCCGGGGGCAGGGGCCGTGGTGTCCCGGACGTCGGCGACCGGTACGGGAGCGCCGGCCAGGGCGCCGAAGGCGCGCCCGAACGCGCGGTTCTCCGCCACCGTCAGGGATTCGGGAGCCGGTCCGCCTCCTGCGGCCACTTCCTTGAGCAGGGTCTCGATCTGGGGGTCGAGGGGCATAGCACTCACCTGTCCGAAGAGACGGCCACCCGAGGTGGAATGACCTTTCCAGGATCTTCGGTGGAGCATAGTTGGAATGTCAATTCCAACTTGGGTAGCGTGGGCATATGAGCGCACCAGTGAAGGCCGGAGAGTCGAAGAGGCAGCGGCTCACCAAGGGCGGCCGCGAAACCCGCGAACGCATCATCGAGACCGCTGCGGAACTGATGTTCCACCGCGGCGCGGGAGGCACGAGCATCCCGGACATCCAGGCGGCCGCCGGGGTCAGCGCGTCGCAGATCTACCACTACTTCGGCGACAAGCAGGGCTTGGTCCTGGCGGTCATCGACCACCAGACGGACACCCAGCTCGCCCAGCAGCGTCCGCTGCTGGACAACCTGGACAGCATCGAGGCCCTGCGCGAGTGGTGCGACAGGGCAGGGAGCCGGCAGGACGCAAGAGGATGCGAAGGCGGTTGCGAGATCGGCTCGCTCGCCAGCGAACTCGCCGACAGCGATCAGTCGGCGCGGGCCAGCCTCACTTCTGCCTTCGACCGGTGGGAAGGTCCCATCAGGTCGGGACTCGCGCGCATGCAGGCACGGGGCGAGCTGAGCGAGCGCGCCGATACCGCCGCGCTCGCCACCGCTCTGCTGGCTGCTATTCAGGGCGGCATGCTGCTGTCCCAGGTCCGCCGGTCGAGCACCGCCTACCGGCAGGCCGTGTCAGCGGTGATCGACCACATCGAGAGCCACCTCGTCCGGTAGCGGCTCGGGGGCGTCAGCTCACCACTGACACCCTTTGACCTGCTGATACAGAGTTCAGAAACAGGCACTGTAATCTCTCGCTGCACTTCCCGACCACAGGCCCGACCATGGGTTGCCGTTAGCCCGACCGCAGGCCCGACCACGGCAGTCCAACGCCCTGTTGGCGGCACCGTCATGCCGGGGCTGGCACCGCCTCCCTGGGTACTGGCCTGCGCGACGCCGAACACTCCGACCGCGCAGGCGACCCGGACGTCGGCGGCGGTCACCGTGACCGTGGTCGGCCCCTTCAGTGCCGGGCGGCGGTAGACGAGGACGCCGAGGCTGCCGACGAGCGCCGAACCGACGACGATGCCGATCAGCAGGACGAACAGAGCAAGCGTGGACACGCGATTCCCCTAGATCTCCTTGCCCCTCACAGGTGCTTTACTGGTGAACAGGCAGTGTCCTGGCCTTGCACTATTCATGTGACCGCTCGCCTCGGTGAGAGCAAGTTCTAGCTGTACAACCAGCTGTCGTAAGGTGCAGCGTCCACGAGTTGGTACAGCCCGAGAGCGGCAGCCCCCAGGACAAAGAGAAACAGCCCGGAGCGCAGGAACACCGGACCCACGACGGTGACTGAAACGGTCTGTCCCGTGAGGGTGTTCCAGTCCCGTACACGTCGGATGTCCCCCGCACTGGCCCACCAGAAGCCAGCACCGATCACAAGGAAGATGGCACCGAAGAGGCCCAGAATACTGACGACGGACAGGAAATCTCGTCGGTCGCTGTGGCCACTGATGCTCAAAGTCGCCACCATGAGCGGCACCACGCCCAACAGGCCGAAGGTTGCCCCTCTCCGCGCGACGTCGGCCGGCCGCAGTCGCGGCAGCATTACGCCATCCTGGTCCAAAGCCATGGCCAGCACCCTAGACCACCCAGCCCGAGCAGCCGCAACGTCCCCCAACCGATATTCACGTGGTGGCCGTACCCGTGACCGACCGGGTACGGCCACAAGGCTCACGGAACCAGACTGGAGATCAGGGCTGCGTGAGAAGGTTCTCCTTCGCCCACTGGGCGACGGTGAGTCCGGGACGCCCGAGGACGGTCTGGACGTCGTCGTGTTCCCGCACCTCGAAGGGCAGATTCCCGGACGAGGCCAGACGCATTTTCTGGACTGCGCTCTCGAGGTAGAGGCCGGTGCCGTGCTGGGGGATCTGCCGGGCGGCCTCGGCCAGGAAGTCGGCCCCCTGGTCCGTGCAGGTGATCTCCGTCCCGAGGGTGTCCGAAAGCACTTCGGCGACCTGGCGGCCCGACAGGAGCTGGGTGCTGAGCCAGTAGTTGGCGCCGCCGTGCTTCTCCGGTCCCTCGCGAAGGACTGCAGCTGCGACTGCGGCGATGTCGCGCGCCGCGACCCAGCCCTGCTGGGCTTCGCCGAATTGGATGGTGAAGGAGCCGGTCTCGGTGACCGGAGGGTTGGTGGCCAGGGTCGTCTCGATGATGTTGTTGGGGTGCAGGTGTGTCCAGGCGATCCCGCTGGCCTCGATGTAGGTCTCGAGGAGGTCGTGCCAGGTGTAGTGAGGCACCGGGTCCCGGCGGGAGCTGAAGACGCCGGAGTGAACGATGTGCTTCACGCCCGCGTCGGCGGCAGCGTCAACGAATGTCTTGCCCTGGAAGAGCATCTCGGCGGTGTACGTGGTCAGGAGGAAGACGCTCTCCACGCCGTCGAGTGCTTCGGCGAACGTCGTGGGGTCGTTCAAGTCGAACGCCAGGCCGTCGCGGCCCTCGGCCCGCCAACGCTCGGCGCCCTGGGGGAGGTTCGATGCCAGTCGAACCGTGAGGCCGCCGGAGTTCGCGTCGAGCTCGCGCCCCTCGCGACTTCTTCTGGGCCGCCAACCCCTCAGCATCGCGTCGCACATCGTGAGCGCGTCACGGTAGGCGGCGAAGCAGCAGTCCAGCCGCTGGAGCCCGACCCGCAGCCCTCGCTCGGAGGGCAGTGCGGGCCCGTGGGCGTGCCGCATGCCGGGCCGAACCTCGGTGACCCACGCTTCGATGACGACCGGCGTCCACTGCCAGATGGTCAGCACGCGGCGTCGCTTGGGCGGCAAGCCCTTCTTCGCCTTCCGGTGGGGCACCATCAAGGTGCCGTAGTCGCCGAACTCCCGGCCGTGCGGGTTGGGGTCGAAGTCGACCTCGTCGAGCATGCGGGTCTCGTTGCGGCGCAGGCCGTAGCCATAGGCCGTCTTGAGCAGCACCGCGTCCCGGAAGGCCGGCAGTCAGCCCTTGCGGCCCTTGCCCCGGACGGGCATCACACCGGTGCAGTGCAATTTCCCGGCGGCCGCCGCACACGAGAAGGGATGCATCCTGAAGAAGAACAGCCACCCTGAATGGCCGGTGCAGCCATGGCCGTCACGCTGCTCGCCGGAACCGGCCCCGCCCAGGCAGTCCCGCTCTCTCGCGTCAGCGTGATCGGCCCAACGCCGGGAGGCGTACGCCAACGACCAGGGCGCGGCCGCCGGCTTGGGCGCGGTCACCGCCCGCTCGAACCGGTCCAAGGCCGATATGGACCCTACCGAGTGGCTTCCCCCAGCGGAGCAAGCGCACTGCCCGCCGTGTTCTCTGTCGTGCTCACCGGGCTGGCCCTGCGAGCCGTCAACGTTGCGCGGGACGTCACCTTCCAGGACCGCGACCGTCTGTCCTGGTCCCTGTCACCTCCCGGGCAGGGGTCCGGCGAGTATCTCCAGGACCAGGCCGTGGGCGGTGAGGTGGTCGGCGAGCGCGGTGAGTTCGGCGGCGACACGTCCGAGGCGCTTCATCTCGTACACGGTGAAGATGACGCGGCAGTGCGGGGCGGGGGACTTGATCTGCCGGGCGAGCGCGAGCGCGGCCTCGAACTGGGGGCGGACGCGTACGCGGGTGCTGATCCTGTCGGAGAACACTTCGTCGCGCGGGATGCCGTGCTCGGCGAGGACGTCGAGCTGGGACTGGAGTTACTGGGCGTGCGTCGAGCACCGAGCGTACCCGATGCGGATGTCGGCACTCGGGGTGCCCGGCGCGAGGGCGAGCGGCACGGCGAGCCGGGTTCGGCTCGGCAGCGCGGGCACGGGTGGCACTCGACGTCGTCAGCATCGTTCGGGAAAATTTCTTGCGGCGCCGTCATGCCGGTGGATGCTGTCAAACATTTCTCAGAAGTACCCCGGAGCCCTTTGAGCTCGTGACCCGATCTTGATAGGGCCTTGTCGGGGCGTCGCCGGCAGATCGGGGTGCAGGCCAGAGAGAGGAAGGCGTCGTTGAGTTCGGTGCGGTGTTCCGATCGCACGGCGGGGGTTTGAAGTGGTGGGGCAGGGCGGAGGTCTGCTAGACGATGCAGCGGGGTTTGCCCAGGCCTTTGATGTTTGGGGCGCCTTTGTGGGAGATGACCGGCAGGGTGCGGCGCTTGCGCAGTGCGTCGCGGTTGGGGTTGGAGTCGTAGCTTGTCGTCGGGCAGGGCATGGGGGCGTCTGCGTGGACGGCCGGTGACGGGCGGGGTACCGTCGACCAGCGCGAGGGCCTGAGTGATGTCGTTGGCGTTGGCCGCGGTGGTGATGGCCTTGAGCGGGGTGCCGCGCCCGTTGCAGATCTGGTGGTGTTTGTTGTCCGTCTTGCGCCGGTCGACCGGCGACGGACGGGTGTCGGCACTCCCTTTTTGGCGCGGATGTGGGAGCCGTCCATACACGCGCGAAACCGGTCGAGCTCGTCGGCAGCGTTCAACTCGGTGAGCGAGATGCGGTGGAGTTGGTCGAAGGCGTCGGCGTACTGCCAGTGTTCCATGCGGTGCCAGCAGGTCTGTCCCGAGCTGAACCCCAGCTCCAGGGGGAGCAGTTGCCAGGCTATGTCGTTGTGGAGAACGTTCAGAATGTCCTGCAGGTGCAGTCGGTCGTTCACCGGACGCGGCTCCGGCGCCCGTTCGGGCCGGGGAGGCAGCAGCGGCTCGATCAGCGCACACAAGTCGTCGTCCGTCATCCACGGCCGAGTACTCATATCCTCACGAACGGCCGAATCACCGGCGCCGAACTCCCGACCGGTCACGCACGGCCAGGACATCTCAACAACATCGTGTTACGAGTTCTGTGCCTCGGCGGGGGTGCCGTTGTCCCTTCCCGCCTGCACCAGGCCCGTCTGGTACGCGATGACGACGAGCTGTGCCCGGTCGCGGGCGTTGAGTTTTGTCATCGCGCGGTGGATGTGCGTCCGTACCGTCAGCGGGCTGACCACCAGCAGCTCGGCGATCTCCGCGTTGGACTTGCCCTCGGCCGCCAGCGCCATCACTTCCCGTTCCCGTCCGGTGAGGTCGGCGAGCCGTTCCTGGGGCACCAGGTGGGTGCCGACCGGGGAGGTGAGGAAGCGGGTGATCAGGGTGCGGGTGGCGCCGGGGGAGAGCAGCGCCTCCCCGGAGGCCACCGTGCGAATGCCGGCCAGCAGGGCGTCCGCGGTGACGTCCTTGCCGAGGAAGCCGCTGGCCCCCGCCCGCAGCGCCTGGGCGACGTAGTCCTCGGTTTCGAAGGTGGTCAGGATCAACACCCGGGTGGTCGCCAGCTCCGGATCGGCGCAGATCGTCGCGGTGCCGGACAGGCCGTCCGTCTCGGGCATGCGGATGTCCATGAGCACCACGTCCGGGTGGTGGGTACGGGCCAGCTCCAGCGCCTCCGCCCCGTCGGACGCCTCCCCGACGACCTCCATGTCCGGGCAGGAGTCGATCAGGATGCGGAACGTGGCCCGCAGCAGGGCCTGGTCGTCCGCGAGCAGCACCTTCACGGTCATGGAGACTCTCCTTCGATGACGGCGGACGGTTGAAGTGGCAGCGCGGTGGCGACCTCGAAGCCGCCCTCGGGGCGGGGGCCCGCGCACAGGTCGCCGCCGATGGACTGGGCGCGCTCCTGCATGCCCCGCAACCCGAAGCCGCCGGACGTCCCGTTGACGGCGGTGGCGGTGGCCGGGCCGTCATTGCTGACGGTGATGAGCAGCCGGGAGTCGGCGTAGGTAAAGCTGACGTGGGCGGTGCGTTCGGGGGCGTGCTTGGCGACGTTGGTAAGGGCTTCCTGCACGATCCGGTACGCGGTCAGGTCCACGCCCGGCGTCAGCGGGCGGCGCACACCCTCCTGGTGGACGACGACTTCCAGGCCCGCCGAGCGGTAGGAGTCGATCAGCTCGGGAAGGCGGGCGAGTCCCGGCGCCGGTTCCAGGCCCTCGCCTTTGGGCCGGTCGTCCTGGCGCAGCAGGCCCAGGGTGGCCTTGAGCTCGCGCAGCGCCGAGGAGGTGGTGCCGGTGAGGTCGTCGAGGATCTTCCGGCTCTGCTCGGGGTTGCTGCGCGAGAGGTAGGCGGCGGTGCCGGCCTGGGCGTTGGCGAGGGCCAGGTGGTGGGCTACTACGTCGTGCAGCTCGCGGGCGATGCGCATGCGCTCCTCGGTGACCCGTAGCCGGGCCTCCTCCTCCCGGGTGCGTTCGGCGTGCTCGGCGCGGGACTTGACCGCTTCCAGATAGTCGCCGCGCAGCCGGGCCAGGCTGCCGCCGACGAGGGGCAGGGCCATCCAGAACACCGGGCCGATCACGGTCAGTACGGGGGAGAGGTCGCGCATGCCGTCGGAGAACAGGTTCACGGTCAGCAGGGCCACCGTGACGACGAGCGCGTACAGGCGGACGGTCCGGCGGTCGCACAGGATGGCCAGCCAGTACATCGCGGCTAGCAGCGGGGCCAGCAGCATCGGGGTGAGCAGGTAGCCGCGCGCGATCGCGGCGATGGTGACCCCGGCGACCACGACCACGACCGTGCGGGTGTGGGTGCGGTACTTCAGCAGGACGAAGCAGGACAGGCCGAGCATGACCTCCAGCGACTTCCCCGTGTCCGGGCGGTTGACGCCGGGGAAACTGAGCTGGGTGCCGAAGAAGGCGCAGCCGATGAGGGCCAGCACCATCATCACGTCCAGGATGCGGGGGAAGCGCGGGAAGCGCGACGCGTACTGTTCCACGCGCTCGGTGTAGCGCTCCAGGCTGGTGCTCATGGTCGGCTCTCTCGGTGAGGGGCTGTCATCCATGGTGGACGATGCGAAGCCGCCCGGGTCGCTGGGGCGACCCCGGGCGGCTCCTGCGCACCCGGTCAGGTGCGGGCGAGGTCCTTCTCGGCCGGTTCCGCCTCGGGCTCGGTCGGGCGGGTCAGGGCCTCGCCCTCCACGTCGACCCGGGGCAGGATACGGTCCAGCCACTTCGGCAGCCACCAGGCCCGCTCGCCGAGCAGGGCGAGGACGGCGGGGACGATCGCCATCCGGACCACGAAGGCGTCGAGCAGGACGGCCGAGGCGAGGCCGAAGCCGATCATCTTGATCATGGCGTCGCTGTCCCCGATGAACCCGGAGAACACCGCGATCATAATCAGCGCGGCGGCCACGACGACCCGGGCGCTGTGCTGGAACCCGGAGACCACGGCCTGGGCGGGCCGCTCGCCGTGGACGTACGCCTCGCGCATCCGCGAGACCAGGAAGACCTCGTAGTCCATGGCGAGGCCGAAGACGATGCCCACCAGGAAGATCGGCATCAGGCTCATGATGGGGCCGGTGGTCTCCACGCCCAGCAGGTCGGCGCCGTGGCCCTGCTGGAAGACCACGACCACCGCGCCGAGCGAGGCGAGCACCGAGAGGAGGAATCCGACGGCCGCCTTCAGCGGGACCAGGATCGAGCGGAAGACCACCAGCAGCAGGATCACGGCGAGCCCGACCACCACGAGCAGGTACGGCACCAGCGCGGACTGCACCTTCTCGGAGATGTCGATGTTCATCGCGGTAGTGCCGGTGACCTCGAAGGTCGCCCCGGCCTCGGACTCGATGCCGGGCCGGTCGCCGCGGATGGTGTTGACCAGGTCCTTGGTCTCCTGGTCGGTCGGCGCAGTGGTGGGGACGACGGAGAAGACGGCCGTGTCACCGGATTCGTTGAACTGGGCCGGGGACACCGACACCACGCCCTCGGTGCCACCGATGCGCTCGGAGACGGTCCCGGCCGCGGCCTTCGGGTCGCCGGCGTCCTTGGCGTCCACGACCACGGTCAACGGGCCGTTGAAGCCGGGGCCGAAGCCCTCGGCGAGCGCGTCGTAGGCCCGCCGCTGGGTGGTCTCCGTGGACATGGCCTCGTCGCCGGGCATACCGAGCTGGAGGTCGGTCATCGGCAGCGCCAGGGCGCCGAGGCCCGCGACGGCCGCGAGCAGCACGGGCAGCGGGCGGCGCAGCACGAAACTCGCCCAGCGGGTGCCGCCGTTGACCTTGCGCGTCCCCTGCGGCGTACCGCCCGCTCGGCGGGCCTTGCGGTCCTTGCGGGTCAGTACGGCGTTGGGCCAGAAGCCGAGGAAGGCCGGGACCAGGGTCAGCGCGATGAGGACGCCGACGACGACCGCGCCCGCAGCGCCCAGGCCCATCTCGGTCAGCATCGGGATGCCGACGACGGAGAGACCGGCGAGCGCGATGACGACGGTGAGCCCGGCGAAGACCACGGCGGAGCCCGCGGTGCCGGTGGCGAGGGCGACGGCCTCCTGGGGCGCCCGCCCCTTGGCGCGCTCCTCGCGGTAGCGGAAGACGATGAACAGGGCGTAGTCGATGCCGACGGCCAGGCCCAGCATGATCGCCACGGTGCTGGTGGTGTCGGTCAGGCCCAGAGGACCGGCCAGGGCCGTGAGGGCGAACAGGCTGATTCCGACGCCGATGAGCGCGGTGAGCAGCGGGAGTCCGGCGGCGGCCAGCGAGCCGAAGGTGATCAGCAGGACGACTGCGGCGACGGAGATGCCGATCGCCTCGGCGGTGCCGCTGGGTCCGCCCATCTCCTGCATGGCGTCGCCGCCTGCCTCGACGGTGAGCCCGGAGTCACGGGCGTGCTCGAGCGACTCGTCCAGGTGACTGCGGCTGGCGTCGGTGAGTCCGGCGGCGTCGACCTTGTAGGTCACGGTCGTGTACGCGGTCAAGCCGTCCTCGCTGACCGCACCGGACTCGTACGGGTCGACGGTGCTCGCGACCTGCGTGCCGTCCCCGAGTTCGGCTATCGCGGCCTCGACGGCCTCCTTGTTCTCGGTGGCGGTGACCTTCTCGCCGTTCGGCGAGACGAAGACGACGCGGGCGGTGGCGCCGTCGGCGGCGGCGCCGGGGAACCGCTCCTCCATCAGGTCGAAGGCTTCCTGCGATTCCATCCCCGGCATGGAGAAGGGTTCCTCCTCTGCCTCCGGCGCGGTCATGCCGGCGAGTCCTACGGCGACCAGCACGGCGGCCCAGACAAGGGCAACGGTCCAGCGTCGCCTGAAGGCCAAGCGGCCTATTCGATACAGAAAAGCAGCCACGGGGAGGTCTCCACATCCGGGTCTCGAAGGTGCCTCCAGACTCCTGAAGAGGGGGGTGTCCTGTCGTCGTCCGGCTGCCGACACTGCACGGTACTGAATCCGCAGTACTACGCCCTCCGCGGGTCCCACCCGGGGATGAGAGCGGGTCGGCCTCAGGTCGCGGGTAGGCCCGCGGGTCGCCCCACTTGGAGGAGTTCTTCAGCCGCTGATTCGCCGCCTCCCGCACGACAGCCACCAGACAGGCCAGCGCGGTCACGCCTGGCAGCAGCACCCGTCGCTCGTGCAGCCACCCCACCGCAGCGTCGAACAGCCCCTTCGGGCCCTCCCGGGTCAGCGCGTCCACCCATGCCCGCAACTCCGCTTCCACCTCGCGTACTTCGTGTACTCCAGGACCTCGCGCAGCTCCCACACGTGCTCGAACCGGGTCTTCTCCCTCTCGCCGTCCGTCTTCAGCAGCGAGACGTCCGCGATGCCGAGCTGCTCGGCGAGGTAGTCGGCGACCTTCGCCGGGATGGCCGTCGGGTCGTCCAGGAACACCCCACAGGTGGCGCCCGGTCGTCAGATGGGCGGCGAAGCCCAGCCGGTTATGGGACCGACCGACGCTTGAACTTGATGAGAACCCGGTCCGCGTCGTCCGGGAAGAAGAACCGCTCCAGCTCGGCGCGCCGGCGCCCCGTCGTACGCCGAACGCATCGCACGTGGCGACAGCCTTCGCGCCATCGCACGCGACCTCCAGCTCAGCCGCGGCACAGTCAACCGCTTCGCCGCGCCGCCGAAGGCGAGGAGCTTCTCATCGCATCCCTCCACAGGCCCACCCTGATCGACGACTACCGTCTCTCCCTGCACCATCGCTGGATGGAAGGCTGTACCAACGCGTCCGCCCTTACGCGGGAGATGCAGCGGCTGGGCTACCGCGGCGACGTCAACACCGTCCGACGGCACCTGAAGCCCTACCGTAGAACGCGTACGCTTCCTGTACTGGGTCACGGCGCTCCGCACCGTGGTCGTCGTCGCGTACATCGAGGTCTGAAGCGTCGTGGCCCGGCAGAGCCGGGCCATGACGCCCCACACGACCACCTGTCGGTCCGCGCCCACCCGTCCGTCGCGGCTATGGACGGTCGTCGAGCCAGCTCAGCTTGTGCCCGTACAGGACCCGCTGGCAGTAGTCCGTGCCCCCCGGGTCACCGGCGCCCGGGTTGTCCGTACAGTCGTCGGCCGTCCCCGGGCGGTGCTCGGAGACGGACCACAGGCGTCCCGTGCCGCGCTCGACGTACAGGTCCTCCGCGCCGCGGGCGGTCGGGACGGCCTGGCCGTCCTGGACCAATTGCCCGTTACTCCACTTGTAGCGCCATAGACTGCCCGGCTCGTCCGTGCCCTTGGACTGGTTCACGTACAGCGTCCCGTTGTACGCCGCCGCGCCCTGGGCGCCGCCGCTGGTCATCGGCAGGTAGTTGGCCCAGCCCTGAGCGGGCACGTCGGCCGAGCGGCCCGACAGGTCGGCGACCGCGTAGGAGGCGACGCGCCCGGTGGAGGGGTAGCCGCTCTCCGGGCGGCAGTACTCACCCATGATCAGCCGGTCCGGGACCGTGCTGCGGTCCAGGGAGATGTACGAGGCCTTCGGGGCACCGGTGGAGACGCAGGCGTAGGAGCCCTTGGGGTTGCTCTGGGTGGCCTTGAACTTCCACGCGGCGACCTGCGGCATGACGTAGCGGTAACCGAAGCTGTACCAGACGTTGTTGTGCCGGCCGACCTTCGTCTTGTCCTGGACGTCGGCGGTGGTCTTCACGCCGTCGGTGTCGGCCCCCATCGCGTCGTTCGTGCTCGCGTCGCCGTCCGGGTTCAGGTCCATGATGTAGCGCATGTCGAAGACGCGCAGGCCGTTACGGGTGTCCGCGACGTAGAGGTAGTTGCCGTACCAGACGATGCCACCTGCGTGGACGCCCTTCTGGATCGGGTACTCGGAGGCGTGCAGCCCGTCGAAGGAGATGTGGTCGGCCGAGTTCACATACGTCCAGCCCAGCAGGACATGCCGGTACTTGACCTCGGGGCTGCCGGTGGCCGGATTCGTGCGGCTCTGCACGAAGGTGACCCGGACGCCCTTCTGGTTGCAGGCGTCGTTGTCCTCCAGTTCGCCGGCGGTGCAGTCGCCCCCTGGGTTCGGGTCGTCCTCACGGCCAGGGTCCCAGCCGTCGTACGAGGCGAACAGCTGGATGTTCCCGGCATCGCCCCACAGCTCGTTGTCCTTCGCGTCGGAGACGCCGCTGAAGCCCTGCGGGACCCATTCGCGCGAGACGGAGTCGTCGTTCTCCAGGCAGTACTTGAGATCAGGGTCCGGCGCGGTGCCGAACGGGTCACGCGAGCACCACGGCCGGGCGTCGCGGTTCGCGCCGGCCAGCAGGTTCTGCACGCCCATCTTGGGCAGCACCGAGTCGAGGCGGGTCACCCGCCGCGTGGTCTCGGCGTTCATCGCGCCGGGCGACAGCGTGAAGTCGCCGGGCGATGCCTCTCCGCCTGGACCGGTCCAGGCGCGGGCCAGACCGGGCGTGGGCGTCCCCTCGGCCGCTCGGGGCTCCTGGATCCAGGAGTCCGGCACGTCCGGCGGGAGGTCGTCTGCGTGACCCGGCACCGAAAGGCCGGTGAACGCGATCGCTGCCGCCGCGGCGGCGGTGAGCCAGGCACAACGTATTCGACTTCTCAGCATGTGGGGGGAGTCCTCCGTTGCTCGCTCGACACTTGAGTCGAACGGAGGGTCCCAAAACAACCGTTCGAGCGCAACGTTGATTAACCGTCAGCGCGGAGTGCGCTCCCGCCGCGTCCACCGGCCACGCCATGTCCACGGCCCCGGCGAGACCGTCGTGGAACCGGCCGAGCGGCTCGCCCTGGCGTCCGGCCGCCGGCGGCGTTGCGGGCACCCTGGGCACGCCGGCAACTGGTCGGGAGTGTTGTCGGCCGGACGGGGCCTGGAGCGATGGGCTACTACGCGGATCTTCCTGGGGTCAGGACCTGGTACGAGGCAGAAGGGGACCGGGACCCCTTGGTCCTGCTGCACGGCAGCTTCTGCACCAACGACACGTGGGATGCCCAGCTGGCCGAGCTGACCGCCGCCGGCTACCACGCCTTCCTGCCGGAACGCCGGGCGCACGGGCACACGCCCGACGTGGCGGGCCCACTCACCTACCAGGACATGGCCGACGACACCGTGGCCTTCCTGGAGACCGTGGTGGGAGGGCCTGCGCACCTGGTGGGGTGGAGCAACGGGGGCATCATCGCGCTGCTCGTCGCAGCCGCCCGACCCGACCTGGTCCGCGAGGTCGTGGCGATCGGTGCCGACTTCCGCCCCCGCTCCGAGTGCTTTGCCGCGCCCGGGATGCTGGATGAGATGACGCCGGACAGTGCCGACCTGCAGTTCTTCCGCGAGCTGTACGAGTCCGTGACCCCGGACGGCCCGGACCACTGGCCCGTGGTGGCGGCGAAGATGACCGACATGTGGCGCACCGAGCCGACGCTCACCACCCAGGACCCGGTCCGCGTCGTCGCGCCCACCCTCGTGCTCGTCGGCGACGACGACCTGATGACGCCGGAGCACACCACCGCCCTCTACCGGGCCATTCCGGAGTCCCGGCTCGCCGTGGTGCCCGGAGCCTCCCACCTGGTCCCCCTGGAGCAGCCGGACCTGGTCAACCGGCTGATCCTCGAGCACCTGGCCCAGGACGCGGTTGAGACGATGATGCCCGTCCGGCGAGCGGCGACCGCAGGGGCGGACGCGCACACCCGCTGACGCCGGCGGCGCGGCGGAGCCGACCCCTGCCACCCTGCGCAACCACCGCGACCGCTTCCTCGACGACCACTCCTGGGGCCGCCACCGCTACGGAGGCCACCGCTAGGCGGTTCCATGTCACCGCTCTCCCTCAGCCGACGGTGACGACCCGCGCCCAGGGCGGTGGGGTGTCCGGGATGTAGTCCGGGTCCTCCTCGTTCACGGCGCGGGCGGGACGGGGGAAGAGACCGACGACGGTGCGGCAGGGCGGCTGCGCGGAGGGCCACGGTGCCTGACCGTCCGTCAGGGCGACGATCACGTCCGGGCGCGGTCGGCGGCGGATGGGAAGACGTACGGGACACCAACATCGAGGGTCTCGGCGACGATGAACCTCCCGGACCACAGGCCAGCCCTGGTGCGACCGAAGATCACACGACTCGCCTCCCGGATCTGAACGTGCGCTGTCACGTCACCGCGGCCGACAACTTCCTCACATGGCTCACCGGCGAAGGGCTCACGCTGGGAATCTGCACAGCGCATAGGACGCGACGAGCGGCCCATCACCCACGAGGTCCTCAACGAACTGCCCTTCCAGGTGGATACCGCCAGCGGCATGCCACTCTCGCCGAGCCAGAACAGGGCCGGCTCCAGCCCCGCATCCGTCTCCACGAGCAGCCGCCGACGTTCGTGCGGGCCCAGGAGCCGGACGTCCACGCGCCGCTTGGCGAGCGCACCGGTGGTGTAGCGGGCGGTGTTCGCCCTGGCGCGGTCTCCACGATCAGCGGGCGACGGATCTTCTCGTAACGGCCTTCAGCCTGTGCCTCTTCCACCACGGCGGCACGGTCGTGCAAGGCGTAGTCGGTCAGATCCCTCCGGACCGAGGCGGGAACGTAGATCAATCCGGCTGAGTTCCGCTTGGCGATCGCGCCCGGGAGCCAGAACCTGCTGTATCCCGCTGGCCCGGGTCCGGTGGGTGCTTCCCACTCGACCAGGTGAGCCTGCTCGGACAGGCGCAATCCGGTGCGGGCCATGCAGTCACAGAAGGTGGCGTTGCGCTCGCTTCATCGCCCCCGAAACCCAGCCCGAGGGCGCCCGTCGAGCCCATAGCCCCGCACCCTGACGTCTCGCCAGTGGCGGTAGGACACGGCTGGCAGCCATTCGATGCGCTCGCCGCCCTGGTCATGGGCGTAGGTTGCCGGCACCGTCTGGCTGTCCGGCCTGCGCGGGCGGGGAACCTGATGCCCCAACCGGTCCCTGCGTGGCCGCTGTGGGATGGGCGCCTCGCTGACCCACCCTTCGACAGGGCGTGGAGGTAGAACTGCTGGAGATGTGACACCTCCTGGCTCCACGTACCGCTGTCGACCCAGGGACCGCGCATGTCACGACGCCGCCAGTGGTGGTAGGCGAAGTGATCGGCCTCGGTGGCGCCCCGCCGTCCCTTTCCGTCACGGTTCGAGTGCAGGAAGTTCAAGAACCGTTCCAAAGCCGACGCGCTGTTGTTCTGGCTGTTGAGCGGGCCCTCCAGGAAGTCCACCTGATGGAGGTACGAGTTCAACCGGATGTCGTAGACGAAGGCGAGAGGAGGTACGGAGTGCCGTCGGGAATGCCCAGGTCATCCAGCCATCGCTCCCACTCGGTCGGGCCAAGGCGCAGGTAGCCTGCGGGTTCCACCGGCTCGGGCGGATCCTTCGTGGTGAAGTGGGTTGACCAGGTTCCAAGCCGCAACACTCGCGGACCGTAGGCCATCGCGGCCAATGACACGGCGCGCAAAAGTCAGAACCGTCGGACAGAGTCGATGCCCGGCGGGCGGACAGCAGCTCACGCCAGGGTGACGTGCATGCCGCCCTGGGCCAGGACATCGAGGACCACGCCGAACAGGTCGTAGGGCTGGCCGTCCGGTGTCAGGGCCTGGGACAGGTGCTCGCGCGCCGTCGCGGCTTCGCGCCAGAGCAGGGTTGCGGGGGCGGTGTAGCCGAAGGTGCCGCGCAGGCAGTCGTCGAGGGCGGCCAGACAGCCGCCGAAGTAGCCGCCCGGACCGTTCACCGCCTCGCCGAGCGCCAGGTAGAGGCCCGGTTCGTCGGTGACATGTCGGCCGTCGAGTTCGTAGGCGTGACCGGCTGGCCGGTCACGGTGGGAGCGCCGGCAGGCCCGCTCTCGGACGAGGTCGAGCCAGGCTCCGCGGCGCCGGGTGCCGAGGCTGGCCCAGGCACCCTGGGTGTCCGGCGGCCCGGCGAACCACCGCTCCCAGATGGGCCGGGCGTATTCGGGAACGGGCGTGAAGAGCTTTCCGTCGAGCTCCAGGTCGATCCGATCCGTCCCGTAGGAGGATGGGCGCCAGGCGCTGACTCTGGCCCAGAGCAGGCGTTCGGTGAGCGGCTCGCCCTGGTCGTCCTGTATCTCCAGGGCGGCCTGTTCCAGGTCCAGCGCCCGCCGGGTGCCCTTCGTCAGTGCCGCCCGTAGCTCATCACCCTGGGCGAGTCCCCGCAGGACGAGCGGGGGCGCCGACTGTTTGGACGGCAGGACGCGGCCGAATTCACTGCAGGAGCCCAGCCAGCGGTGCCCGTCGTGCACGCGAACTTGGCCCCTGTGTCCCTCGGGTGGGCCTTCGTAGTCGTCCAGGCCGGTGAGTACGAGACTGTCTGTCCCCAGGGGCCGACCTACGCTCTCCGCGTCCTCCAGCAGCCAGGGATCGAGCGTCTCATCGTCCGGCACCAGCCACACTCGGTCGCCGACCCAACCGCGCACTTCTGCCTGTGGAACCCAGCCGAACAGCTCGTAGGCCCCCCGCTGAGGCTCCCCGAACAGCCCTTCCACCTCGGCGCAGACGCCCCAGGCATGCCCGTGCTCGTCCTCAGCCAGCGTGTACCGCCCGCGCCCGCGATGGCCCTTGTCTTCATGCACGGTGGGAATCATGCCGGGACCAGGTTTCCGCGGCGAAGGCATTTCTCGCGTAGTCGGTCGCGATGCCTCAAGGCAGCTGGTCATTGACCACCCGTACACAAGCGATGCAGGAGCGGGTCGGGGTGTCGATCACTGCTCAGAAGCTGTTGGAGGTCTCGGAGGCCAGATGCGTCTCCGGGGTCGCGGTGGCGATCCGGTGGGCCACGGCGGAGACGATGTCGCCGGCGGCGTCCAGCACGATGATGAACGCGCAGACGCTGGCGAGGCTGAGCGCCGACTTGATCCAGTTGGCCATCCCGTGCCAGCCCGCGAACCGCGCGTGCCGGACGTCCTCCCACCGCCGAGCCGACGAGTTCGCGGATTCTCGGGGTGGAATCGCGGGGAACCGGAGGGGGGAAGTGGCACCCGCTGGCGGAGTAGCTGACGGGTTGGGGTGTGACCGAGGTACGCGCCAAAGGGGAGGTGATCTTGAAGCGCTGATGGCTCGGCCTCCGCGTTTCAGAGGGACACGCGCGCTGTTCTGCCAGCGGCAGAACAGCGGCCGGGCCGGGCTCGACGATCACTACAGTCCAGTCTCATGACGGCGATTACGACGCGTACGGTCGAGTACCAGGCGGACGGTTTGACGATGATCGGGCACCTCGCGCTCCCGGCCGGTAGCGACCGCCGGCCCGCGGTGTTGCTCGGACCAGAGGGCATGGGGCTCAGCGACGTCGAGCGTCGCCGGGCCGATGCTCTCGCCGAGCTGGGATACGTAGCGCTGGCCTTCGACCTTCATGGCGGGCGCTATTTGGGCGACCCCGAGGAGATGCTGGCCCGTTGCCTGCCGTTGCTCGCTGATCCCGACCGGATGCGGGGCATCGGCCATGCGGCGCTCGACGTGCTGCGCACCGAACCGCGGACCGACCCCGACCGGATCGCCGCCATCGGCTACGGCACCGGAGGCGCCGTCGGGCTGGAACTCGGGCGCGGCGGCGTCAACCTGCGCGCGATCGGGACAGTCAACGCACTGACCACGGGTCGACCGGGCGAGGCAGCGCGCATACGCTGCCCGGTGTGGGCTGGGGTCGGGTCGGAAGACCCGATCATGCCGTCCGCGCAACAGAACGCGTTCACCGCCGAGATGCAGGCCGCGGGCGTCGACTGGCGCCTCGCGGTCTACGGTGGCGCCTTGCACGCCTTTCATCACCCGTCGGTCGACCACCCCACGGTCCCCGGCGTCGGCTACCACCCACAGCACGCGCAGCGAGCCTGGCGCGACGTCGTCGATTTGCTCGCCGAGTGCCTGCCCGTGACGGAGGATCTGGAAGCATGACCCAGGCAAACAGCCTGGCGCCGGGCATGGTCCGCGCCGTGCACTGACAGTTCCCTCCCCTCAAGTCCGCACAGCCGATCAGGCTTGGGTGGGCTCTGGCCCGAATCGGTGGGGGTGGGCTGCTCTGACGTACTTCGGTGCGGTCGTGTCGGAGATCCCGAAGACCCGCATCAGGTGTACGGGGTCGGCAGTTTCGTGTGCCTCATCGAGCAGCCGGTCGATGCGGAGCTTCCGGGGCTGGATACCGAGCTTTCTGAACACCAACCGCAGCCCGTCCCTGGACACCGGACGGCCGTTGGGGTCGACCGCGGTGACCTGCGTGACGATCAGGTGCGGATTGGTGCTGCGGGGCCAGTGCTCAGCCCGTGCGCGGAGCCAGTCGCTCAGGAGCTTCATGGTCAGTTCGTCGAGATAGACGACGTGATCACCGAAGCGGCGGCGGACGACCAAGCGCCCTGCCGGACGGTCGAGGCCGGTCCGCCGCGGCTGGCGTTGCCGGGGATCGGGCGCAGGTTGGTGCGTAACAGCGTGGTGCACCGGCTATGGCGAAAGGTCAGGTCCGGCATCTGCTCGGCGAACGTCTTCTTCGGGCAGTCCGAGTTGCCGCAGAAGAACCGGCGAATCTGCAAGTGAAGGACGGTCTGCTGGTTCGATATCGCCGTGTCGGGCATCTTCCGCTCGTAGCGGCTGTGTACCCGACCCGACACCGTGAGTGATCGCCGCCGTCGCCGACCGGCACTTCGGCCTGCCTCTGGTACACGGCGCGACGCGGGGGTGAACCAGCACAGCTGGAAACGCCACACCGGCGGCAGCGACGGCGGCTCACATTTCCTCGACCAATACATGAACAACCGGCCCATGGCTCAGCGGTGACGTGCATGCTTTGCAGGTGCCCGGGCTCGGGCTCGCGGCCGTTGTGTTGACCGCGCTGGAGCCGACCGCTCTCAGGCGGCGATGTCAGTGCCCTCCGGCATAGTGCCGTTCATGATCAACGATCTGGAGAGCATCGACTGGGCGTCGATGAGCCATGCCTACGGTCCGGCCGGCGACGTTCCGGTGGGGCTGCGGTCCATGGTTTCACGCGACCCCGAGGTGCGTGAGAAGGCGCTCGGCGACTTCTACAGCGCCGCCCACCACCAAGGTGACGTGTACTCGTGCACGGTGGCCAGTCTGCCTTTCCTGTTCGCCCTTGCCGACGAACCCGCGACCCCTGACCGTGCGTCGATCGTCGAGCTCCTGCTCAGCATCGGCCGTGCAGCTGCCGAGCGCAGCGACGGCATCCACTTCGCTCCGGACGGCACCGAATCGACGGCCGGTGCGGACAGCGTCGCGTTCATGCGCGAACGCGTCGACACCTTCATCGCCTGTGCCGCGGACCAGGATCCGCGCATACGGTGTGCCGGTATCGAGGCGGTCGGTCTCTTCCTGGACGACGCCGACCGGGCGGTAGCACTGCTGCGGGACCGGCTGCCCAGTGAGGACCAGACCGCGGAGCGCGTGCGCATCGTCCGTACGGCAGCCGACGTGGCGCTGCGGCTGCCGGCCGCGCGGGCCGCCGCCACGGCGTGGCTGGACGCCCTGGCCGAGGAGAGCACCGGGGAGGCCGACATCCGCCTCGCCGCGCTCGTCCACCAGGCCCGCTGCTCCGCCGCGGCCGTCGACGCCGCCACCGTGTCCACCGCGGTCGATCTGCTGCGCCGACTCACACCCGCGCCGGCGCCGCAATCCGACGGCGAGGGGTGCCGGGGCAGTTCCGGAGCATGCGCCTGCACCGCCGAGGCCGAAGCCCCGTCGACCCAGGATGCCCCGCCGCAGATCGCCGCCGCGTTCGCCGACCTCGAACGGCACAACCGCGTCCACGCGCCCACCACGCCCCTCCTGACCACCTTCCACTCGGTCCTCGATACGCGCCTGACCGAGCGCACCGCCCTCCTCACGGAACAGCTCCGCAGCAGAGACCCCGGCACCCGCTACGACGCGATCCGCATGGCCAAAGAACTGATCACCTCCTGGCGCGGTGACCACACCGGCCTGATCCGGCTCCTCGCCGCGTGCCTGCTGCCCGAGGACCCTTACACCGCCGCGGCGGCGGCCGAGACTCTCGGCTCCCTCGCGCCCGTCTCGGAGCCGGCCCGCGAGGCGCTCGCCGCCTACGTCGCCGCCCACGAACCTGGCGTGTGGGGGACGCCGAAGCCGTTGCTGCGCCGTACCCACCAGGAAGCCGTCATGGCGCTGGCCCGACTCGGGGATCTCCGTGCCCTGCCGAGTCTGCTCACCGCACTGGACACCGGCATCGACACCTGGCGCGCCGTGCAGGTCTGCGTCCTGCTGCCGACGAGATGGCGCCGCGGCTGTCCCGGCATCTCGCCCAGGTCGACTTCACGCAGCAGTGGCCCGCCATGAGCGCCGGCGCGCTGATGTCCGCCCTCGCCGAGCTGGGCCACCCGGTGGCTGTTCCCGCACTCACCGACGCCGTCACCACCGCGGTCAGGTACGAGCAGTGGCGCACTGCCGCTTCCGCCGTGAAGGCACTCGCGTCCTTCGGTACCTCGGCCGCACCGGCCCTTGATGTCGTACGGCCGCTGGCAGACGCGGACGACGTGGACCTCCGCGCGGCTGCTGCTGCACTGTGGGACCTCGGACGTGATGCGGCCGGTGCCCTACCGCGACTGGAACGCCTGCTCGGCAGTCACCAGCGGCACGATGCCGCCGATGCCCTCGGTCGGATCGGCCCGCCCGGCGAGGCCGCGCTGCCCGGCCTGCGGAAGATGCTGGACTCCGGGTACGCGTGGACCCGGGTCCACGCCGCGGCAGCGCTGTGGGACATCGCGGGTGAGGCAGAGGCGGCAGCGGTCGTGCAGACGCTGCTGGCCGCCTGGGAGGAGAACGACTACACCTCCTCCCACGTGCTGGCCTGCCTGAACCGGATGGGGTCGGCCGCGGCACCAGCCCTGCCCCGCATCCGGGCCGAACTCGCCCTGTCCCGCCGTGGCCGCTCCCGAAGCCTCGCCTGTGACGAGGAGGTCCAGCACACCTGCCACGCGATCCTGGCGTCGAGAACGTAGACATTCGTGGCCTGCCCCGCGGTGCCGCCGAGCCGCTTGCCCGGCGAGCTCGGCAAGGAGCGCCGTTTGGCCGCTTTTTGCCGAGCCCGGCACCGAGGTCCTCGCACCCCCCTGTTTCGTATGATCCTTCTTTGCTGCGACCGGTGAATGCGGACAGTGGCGCGAAGCGGTGAGCGCGGCCCGAGGACGATCTCGAGCCAGACCTTGTTCTGGGCTGTGGTGTGGAGGGGCAGGTTGCGCAGGCCGGTGGCCCGGGCGGCCCGGATCCGGTCCTCCGCC
>NZ_JBIRHU010000032.1:0-72104 GCF_044328675.1 Streptomyces sp. NPDC017890 | reverse complement strand
CTGCGCAGGTTGCCGCTGACGCGGCCGGAGTCGCGAGGCCGTGGGGCAAGGCCGGCGAAGCCGGCCAGTCGGTCGGCGCTGCCGAAGGCATCCATACGCTCGTGGCGCACTCGATGGGCGGTGGCGAACTCGCCCGCTACATCGGCCGCCACGGCACCGGACGGATCCGCTCCACCGTCCTGCTGTCCGCCATCCCACCGCTGATGCTGCAGGGCCCCGACAACCCGGAGGGCGTCCCGCAGTCCGTCTTCGACGACATCAAGGCCGGCATCCTCAAGGAACGCTCGCAGTTCTGGAAGGACACCGCGGTCGGCTTCTTCTCCGCCAACCGCGAGGGCGACAAGGTCACCCAGGGCAACAAGGACGCCTTCTGGTACATGGCCATGGCACAGACCATCGAGGGCGGTGTCGACTGCGTCGACGCCTTCGGCACGACGGACTTCCACGAGGATCTCAAGAAGTTCGACGTCCCGACACTCGTCGTGCACGGCGACGACGACCAGGTGGTGCCGATCGACGCCACCGGCCGCAAGTCCGCCCGGCTCATCGCGGACGCCGAGCTGAAGGTCTACGAGGGCGGCTCGCACGGCATCGCCCTGGTGCCGGGAGACAAGGAACGCTTCAACCAGGACCTGCTGGAGTTCCTGAAGCGGTGACCCGCGTGTGCTCCGTCCCCTGCGGACACCGCCGTACCTCGCCGACGACTTGCCGGTGGGCGCGGTCCACAGGTGGCGGGCGGTTTCCTGCGGGGGGATGACCGCGGGCTGCCCGAGGCCGACGGCGACGACGGAGTACAGCAGGACGCCGGCCGGCAGCGGGGACGCGGGCAGGCGGGGCCCTGTGGCTCGTGAGCCGGGACGGCAACGCCCCCGACCGGTTCCGGTCGGGGGCGGGATGCCGAGGCGAGCACCGAGTCCGTTGTGGCCCTACTCCTCGCAGGTCCCCGCGAAGGCCGGCCGGGTCACCACGTCGGTGGCCGCGGCGGAGGTGTCCAGCCAGGCGATGCGCCGGCCGTCCCCGAGGGAGGGCGCCAGTTGGGCACCCGACGAGCAGGAGACCTGGCCGAAGGCGGCCTCACCGGCCACGACGTCAGCGGTCTTGGCAACCTTCACCTTGCCGGGACCGGTCCAGGAGCCGAGGGAGCCCCAGAGGTCGTAGGTGGAGTAGGCGAGGTAGTCGTCCGTGACGGAGAACTGGGCCAGGGCCAGGCTCGACGGGAACTTGAGGTTCTTCATCTGCGACAGGTCGGAGGCCGGCGCAGACCCGATGTTCGTCATCGGGAAGAGGAATCCGCCGGAGACTCGGTAGAAGACCCGGTCGGAGGTGAGCTGGATGTCCGACAGGGAGTTCAGCAGCCAGCCGCCGATCCTCTTGGTCTGCGTTGACTTGCCGGCGATGTCGTACACGTTCAGGTACGTGGCGTCGACGCCGCCGGCCCAGGCCACCGTGCCGTCGTGCATGGCGAGGCGCGAGGCCCTGGTGCCGGCTTCCGGCGTCAGGTTGACGGTCCGGCCGTCCGCGCCGCGCAGCATCACGTCCTGTTCGCCGTCGGCCGTGGTGCGAACGTAGGCGAGCGCGCCGTTCTCCGTCACCGGCTCGGTCTCGTCGGCGTCGGGTTCGTCGACCAGCTTCTTGATCGCTCCCTGGCCCTTCGCACCCGTGCGGTAGATGCCGATGCCGTCGGCGCTGATGCGGGTGAAGACCATGCGGTCGTCGTCGAGCGACGGGTCCAGGAGGTAGGCGTCGTCCTCGGCCACCTCGCGATTGTGCGGCTTGCCGAACCGGCCCACGATGATGCCGAACGCGGCGGAGCCGCGGTCCCAGGCGATGGCGTCACCGTGGCTGATGGCGTACACGTCACCGTTGATCTGCGCGGCCTGCTCGTCCACGCCGCTGTACACCTCGTACGCCGGCAGCACGTCGCGGGCGATCGTGGTGCCGTCGTGGGTGCCGCCCTTGTACTCCCAGCCCTGCACGATGCCGTGCCCGTCGAACGCCTCGCCCACCGCGGCGAGTTCGGCGCGCGAGACCTTCAGGGACTTCGCCGCGAGGGTGACGGCGCTGCGCATGTCGGTGAAGCCGGAGAGCGGCGTGAGGTAGTTCTGTGCCGCACGGTAGACGATCCGGTCGGCGAGTTCCGGGGCGATGCTCTTGCGCAGGTCCCACAGAGCCCCGCCGACGATGGTCGAGTTGTAGTGCACGCCGCCGTTGTCGATGCCCAAGGGGATGGGTTCGTAGTCGCGCTGGGCGTTGCGGCCGTCGTTGAGGTCGCGCAGGGCGCATTCCTCGAGCGGCTTGGTGCCGTTGCACAGGTACTCGCCGACGAGGCCGGAGTCCGGGTCGTCCATGGCGACGCCCTTGTCCTTCACCTCCATGGCGTTGCCGAAGTAGTCGGATATCGCCTCGTTGAGGGCGCCGGGCTGGTTGAGGTAGACCAGCCCCGCGCTGTGCTCGGTGACCCCGTGGGTCATCTCGTGGCCCACCACGTCCAGACCGACCGAGAGCGGCACGCCGTCCATGTGGCCGTAGACCATCTTGGAGCCGTCCCAGAAGGCGTTGGCGTAGTCCTTGCCGCCGCTGGAGACGTTCACCACCGAGTGGATGCTTCCGCCCTTGCCGTCGATGCCGTCGCGGCCGATCTCGTTCTTGAAGAACTCGTACACCTTGGCGGCGTTGACGTGGGCGTCGACCGCGCCGGAGGCGGTGTGGTCGCCGTCGAAACGGTCGGTCGTCGAGGTCACCAGCGGTACGGAGTCGGGCACCGGTCCGCCGGCGAGGTCGGCGTAGTTGGCCCGCTGGGCGTCGTAGGTGCGGATCTGCCCGCCGGCACTGGCGTACATCGGGCGGCTGGAGTCGACGAGCGTGTAGGTGCCGTCCTTCGGCCGGTCGGCGTTCAGGGTGGCCTCGCTGCCGTCGACCCGGACGCCGGTGGCGGTGGCCGGGGAGGCGTCGGCGGCGTCGATGTTGTCGTACGACAGGGCGAGCGCGCCGACGTGCGCGTCGACGTAGGACTCCTGGCGCACCGGGGTGCCGTCCTTGCGGCCGCCGGTGACAGTGAAGTGCCAGGCCAGTCGCCCCCCTTGCGCGTCGGGCAGCACGACCAGGCCGTGATCGGTGGTCCGTCGGCCCTCGACGCCCGCCAGCCCGGGGTCGAGGGTGAACAGGCGCTTGCGCGCCGCCGCTTCGTCGACGTCGGGGGTGGGGGAGACCGTCAGGTCCGTGTACAGCGTGCCGGTGGCCGAGGTGACATGCCGCCCTTTCGCCCCGGCTCCCTCGGTCTGCACCGCGTAACGGGCACCGAACACCGGGACACCGTGGTGCCGTTGCTGGAAGCGGACGGCGGCCTGGTCCCCGTCCTCGGTGGTGCCGAGCGTCTTCAGGTCCGAGACGGGGACCTTGTAGACGTCCTGGTGCGCCTTCAGGTGGGCCCGCGCCGCCTGCGCCGGGGTGCCCGGGCGCGGTGCGTCGTCGAGACTCTGCGTCATGGCGGGGGCCACCGGGGCCGGTGCGTCGCCGTCGGCCGGCGAGTCGGCCGCCCAGCTGGGGGCCGCCAGCAATGCCGCACCGCAGGCGGCACTCACGACACCGGCCGCCACGGCACGGTGTACGGGTCTCTTCCTCACGCGAACCTCCACATCGCATACGGAACGCCGATGCTCAACGGCGTCGTGGTGCAACGCACTTGATGGTTCGCCACGGTCGGAAGGGGAGCAAGGGACGCCGCACGGCGCGAAGACGCCATGGCGCAGACACGCCACCCTGGCGGCTCAGTCGAGCCAGTCGGTCCGGGCTGTGTGCCAGCCGAGCTGGAACCGGGTCGTCGCGCCCGTCCGTCGCATCAGGGCGCTGAGTCTGCGCTGCACGGTGCGGTGTCCCACGCCGACTTGACGGGCGATGGCCGCGTCGGTGAGTCCGACCCGCAGCAGGGTCAGGATCCGGCGGTCGAGGGCGTCGATCCCGTCCCCCTGGCCTGCCCGGCCGGCGCCGTCCCCGGCCGGGCCCCCGTCGTCGAAGGCGCGCATCAGGGTGCCCTCGGCGAAGCATCTCTCGAACAGGGCCACCAGGGCGGTCAACAAGCCGCTGCGGTGCACGACGAGGGCCGTGGGCTCCGTCTCGTCGCGCTCCGGATCGAGGGGAAGCAGCGCCACCTGACGGTCCACCATGACCATCTTGATGGGCACCTCGTCCACGACGGCGATCTGCTGCCCCCGCGAGACGAGCTGCCGGAGCAGGGCCGCGTCACCGCCGCCCTGTTCGAGGTACTCGCGGACCACCACCGAGCGCTGGAGAACGCCGCGGGCCATGGAGTCGCGTTCCGCCACGTCGAAGTTGTCCACGGCGCTGATCGCGGCCGGGTGCGTCAGCAGCGGCACGAGGGCGCACACCTCGCGCCGGGCCCGTTGCTGCATGGCGATCAGCCGGCGGCGTATCGCGGTGGCCCCGGACAGTACTTCGACCGGTGCGCCAGAGCCGCGCACCTGGGTCATGCGGTGCCGTTCGGCGAGATCCGTGACCAGGAACTCGGCTCGGTGAAGGGCTGTGCGGCGGGCTTCGAGCAGCGGACCGAGCGCCAGGAGCGGGGAGGCGGCGCGATAGCGGGGCCGGCCGTCGGGTTGCTCTCGGTGCACACTGGCGAGTCCGCGCTCGACCAGGGCGTTCAACGCGAGCTGGATCTGTGCCGGGTCGAGCCGGCCCGCCAGATCGGCCGGCTCGCTGTCCGCCCGGTCGACGAGGAGGTGGTAGACGGCGTCCTCGTCGGCCCCGAGACCGAGCAGCGTGAGCAGGGGGTCATCGGCCGCGCGACTGCGCGGGGCGGGAACGGGGGCACGGCCGGTGCCGCTCCGGTGCCCGGTGGCGGCCTCGGGGTCCGTCACCGTCGCGCACCTCCGTGTCCGTTCACGCCGCCCGTGCTCGACGCGGCCGCGCGGACACAGTAGCCGACCCCACGGCAGGCAACCACGCACCGCCCCCCCCTCGCAGGGCTGGTAAGTGCTGCCGTGTCCGTATGCGGTCGGCGAGCATACTCGCAGGAGGGCCGGCAGACGCTGCGTCAACTACGGCCCTGGTAGGCGTGATCGAGTGCGGTGAGCACCTCGTCGACGTCAGCGGTGCCGGCCACGAGGGCTCGAATCTGTGCGAAGTGGGTCTGCTGGACGGCGGAGTTCGGCCAGCGCTGGTCCATGAACGGAACCGTTGTACCGGCCTTCTGCCGCTCGGCGACTTCCTTGACGGCCGGATCCACGGCGAAGGACGTGTTGGGGATGGCCGGCAGGGTCGCGCCTGAGCGGTTGTACAGGTTCTGTCCCTCTTCGGAACCCAGGAAGTCGATGAAGGCGAGGGCGTCCCGCCGGTGGAGGCTGTCGGGGTTGAGGCCATAGGCGGCCGACACGGCCCCGGGCATGCGGGTCTCGTCAGGGTCGTCGGTGGCGGGGAGTGCCGTCATGCGCAGGTCCAGGTCGGGATCGACGGCCCTGACGGCGGACAGTGTGCTCGCGATCTGGATGACGCCCACCGCTCGGCCGGACGCCACTTGGTCGAGGGTGTCCTCGTATGTGGTGTTCAGGTGGTCGGCGCTGAAGCAGCCGCGCTCTTCCATCTCCAGATACTTGTGCAGCGCCGTCCGCCACCGCGACCGGGTGAACGACTCCTTCCCGTACTCCATGTCCCGGTCGAAGTCCGGTCGGTCGGCGTAGACGGTCGTCGCCACGAGAGCGTACGGGACCAGTTGCCTGACCCAGGGGGTGCTGTTGCCGAGGGCGAAGAGCACCTTGCCGTCGTCACGAGCGGTGTCGCACAGGGTGAGGAGTTCGGACCAGGTCTCGGGCACCGTGCCGCCGATGGCTTCGAGGCCTTCGGTCGAGTAGACCGATCCGATCGCGCTGAAGTTCACCGGTACCGCGTAGGTGCTGCCGTCCACGTCTGTGACGGGCTTGACGCCCATCGGCATGGTGAGGTTGAACCGGCGCAGGCTGAGGTCTTCCAGGAGATCCTCGCTCGCGAGGGCCGAGACGGAGGCCGGGTTGCCGCTGCCGGGCCAGACCGTGAACACGTCGGGGCCCTCACCGGCACGGAGCTTGTCCGGGAGCTGCTTCTGCAGGACGTTGGTGTCGGCGTAGGAGACGGTGACGCGTAGGTCGGGGTGGTGGCGACGGAACGCCTCCACCACGCTGTCCATGGCGGACTTGTCGGTGACGTTGGCCATGACGGACAGCCCGGTGGGCGGGTCGTCGGATCCACCGAACGCGCCACATCCGGCGGTCGAGGAGACCGCGAGCGCGACGGCGAGAACATGGACGAGGAGTCGTGACGGGTGTGGCACGGGTGGGCTCCGGACGAGGAGAGAGGTGTGGCTTCGTGTACCGCCGTCCTGGGCGGTCGGGGTGGCGGCCGGTGGGGAGGCCCGCGTGACGCCCCCCTGGGTGGAAGCGTCACGCGGGCGGGGTGCGTGCCAGGGAACGGTCAGCCGATGGTGACGGTGCGCTGTGCGGTGAGGTCGCGGGATGAGCGTGCGGTCGCGAAGGCGTACGTCCCCGGGACCAGGGACCACGTGCCCGACTTCCAGACGGCGAGGTCCTGAGCGGCGACCGTGAGGCTGACCCGCTTGGACCCGGCCGGCGGGAGCGTGAGCTTCTGGAAGGTGACCAGGCGGCGCGGTTCCGCCGCTGCCGCACCGGGCAGGGTGGCGTACACCTGGAGCGTTTCGGTGCCCTGGCGCCGGCCTGTGTTGGTGACGGTGACGGTGAGAGTGACCTTCTTGGCGGTCGGGTCGTACACGGCTTCCAGGGAGCCGTGCGCGAAGGTGGTGTAGGACAGGCCGTGTCCGAAGGGGAAGCGGGGTTCCTGTTTCCTGGCGTCGTAGTAGCGGTAGCCGACGGCGATGCCCTCGTCGTAGGAGACGGTGCCGTTGACGCCGGGATAGGTGGCGGGGGTGGTGCCCGGGCCTTGGGTGGCGTCGGCGGGGAAGGTCACCGGGAGGCGGCCGGCCGGGTCGCTGTCGCCGAACAGGACGGCGGCCAGGGCGGTGCCCGCACCGCGGCCCCCGTACCATGCCTGTACCACGGCCTCCACGTCGTTCAGCCACGGGGTGGCGACCGG
The DNA here is from genome assembly GCF_044328675.1 of Streptomyces sp. NPDC017890. Lineage (NCBI taxonomy): Bacteria > Bacillati > Actinomycetota > Actinomycetes > Kitasatosporales > Streptomycetaceae > Streptomyces > Streptomyces sp. NPDC017890. The sequence goes on along the minus strand of NZ_JBIRHU010000032.1, from coordinate 65,009 downwards.
GCCGTCGGTGTTGAGTACGACGATCGTGCGCGGGTTGGCGGCGGCCACGGCCTCGATGAGCTGGTCCTGGTCTCCGGGCAGTGCGTATCCGTCGTGGTCCATGCCCTCGCCGGCGACCCGGTTGACGAAGACGACAGCCGCGTCGGCCGCGCGGGCCGCTGTCACAGCGGCGGGGATGAGGGACTCGGGTTGCCAGCCGAAGGCCAGGCCGCACGTTCCGGGCTCCGCGGTGGCGTTGTTGTAGGTGATCTCCACGGTGACGGCGCGTCCGGCGGTCAGGCCGGCGGTTCCCTGGAGCGGGTAGTCGTAGGGGCCGAGGAAGAAGCGGGCCATCTGGCGGGTGCCGGAGACGACCGTCCTGCCGTCGATCTTCAGCGAGGTCGTCCCCGACGGCAGCAGGGAGAAGCGGTGCAGGCCGGTGGTGGCCGGGGTCAGTGTGCCGGTCCACTTGGCCGACCACACCTGCGGCAGGCCCTCGACGGGGGCGGCGGTGAAGTCGACGGTCGCGTCGGTGCGGGTCGTGACCGGTGTGCCGGTGCCGTCGGCCCCGGCGTAGTAGCTCGCCGTCAGACCGGCCGCCCCGGCAGGGGTGCGCAGGACGGTGGAGGGGACCGTGGTGAGGGGGAGGTCGCCCTTGGTTCCCTGGGCGTGCGTGACCTCGACCGAGCTTCCGGCACGGGCCCGGATCGCGTCGAGGGGAGTGGTCCAGGTACCGGGGTCGACGTAGGTGGAGCCGGACACCCCGGTGAAGGTGTCGGCCCCCGCCGGACCGATGACAGCCAGCGACTTCACGGCGCTGGTGAGCGGCAGAGCGGCGGAGCGGTTGGCGAGGAGCACCGTGGAGGCGACGGCCGCCTCGTGCGCCAGGTCCCTGTGTGCCTGCGTGCTGACGTTGCCGGCGGGGGCGGGGGCGGGGACGGGGTGGTCGAAGAGGCCGTTCGCGAACATGGTGACGAGGACGCGGCGGGCCGCGTCGTCGAGCCGGGCGGCCGGTATCGCGCCGCCGGTGAGGGCACCCGCCGGAATCCGGACGGCGCCTGGGCCGAGCCCTGCGAGGTCCATGCCCGCCCGGGCGGCGGCCACCTGGTCGTCCCCGGCCCAGAAGTCGGGCACGGTGTAGCCCTGGAGGCCCATCCCCTTCTTCAGGTCGTCGAACAGGCCGGGATGCCGCGTCGCGAAGGTGCCGTTGATCCTCGGGTACGCCATCATCACCGAAGTGGCCGGGGCGGCGGCGATCACGCGGCGGAAGGGCGCCTGGTAGTACTCGTGAAGCGCTCGGTCGGACACCGCGGTGTCGATGAAGAAGCGGTCGACTTCCTGGGTGTAGGCGGCGAAGTGCTTGAGGGTGGCCGCCATGTGCTGGGACTGGATGGCCACGGTGAGAGCGGCGCCCAGGCGTCCGGCGAGCACCGGGTCCTCGCCCATGGCCTCGGCCTGACGGCCGAAGTGCCAGGTGCGGGTCAGGTCGATGGTGGGGCCGAGGGCGTTGTTGTAGCCCTTGGCCCGGCCCTCGGTACCGATGGCCTCGCCGATCCGGCCCGCGAGCGCCTCGTCGAAGGTGGCCGCCTGGGCCACGGGGACGGGAAAGGCGGTGACGCCCGTCTCGCCGCGCAGCCCCGCCGAGGCGTCGACCATGGTGAGGGCCGGGACGCCCAGGTGGGCGACGGCGGCGAAGTCGCAGCGTACGAGGGCCTCCTTCTCGTCGGCCGTCATGCGGGCGAGGAGTGCGGCGGCCCGGTCCTGCGCGGCGGAATCCGGCGCGGCGGCCGCTCGGTCGGTGACCGCGGGGGCCATGCTCGCGGCCAGGGCCGTGAAGGCTGCGGCGGACAGGAACGTTCGTCGGTTCACAGCGGCTCTCCTGACTGACATGGCGGCTGTACGACACGCCGCCGGCGGGTTGGTGGGAGGGTGAGGCCGGCCGAGGGTCAGGTCACGGCCGGCCCCGGCTCGATGGGGCTCTCGGAGCTGCCGGGTGGTCGCGGAACCCACAAGGACCGCTTTCCGGTTTCTCGAGGAGCCCGGCGCATCGCTTGGTCCGTCGGGCTGTCGCTCTTCGCGCCTTTGGTGCGATCAGGCCGCCGCTCCTGGTTCGGCGGTGTCCAGGACGTGGTCACCCGGTCCCAGGACGAGCGGTGCGCAGCCGGGTAGTTCCGCTGTGGCGGTGCACCCCTGCGGCACCGTGACGTCGGCCGTCATGCCCGTGGCGGTGAGCTTCCAGGACAGTGCGGCCGTCCCGTAGGGCGTGTCGTGGCGGACACGGGCCCAGGTGATTCCGCCACCCGGACGGGGGCGGAAGGAGAGCCGGCGGTAGCCGGGTGCGGTGGCGGTGATGCCGCCGACCACGCGGTGCAGCCAGTCGGCGACGGCCCCGAGCGCGTAGTGGTTGAAGCTGGTCATGCCGCCCGGGTTGAGGGTGCCGTCGGGGCGCAGACTGTCCCAGCGCTCCCAGATCGTGGTTGCCCCCATCGTCACGGTGTAGAGCCAGGAGGGGCACTCGGTCTGCAGCAACAGCCGGTAGGCGACGTCGAGGTGACCGTTGTCGGTGAGGGCGTCACAGATGAGTGGGGTACCGACGAAGCCGGTGGAGATCCGCGCTCCGTCGGCGAGCACGATCTCGGCGAGTCGGTCGGCGGCCGGTCGGCGCTGCTCCGGGGTGAGCAGGCCGAAGGCGAGGGCGACGGCGTACGCCGTGGCGCTGTCGCTGGTCAGTCGGGCCGAGGGCAGGACGTACCGGTGCCGGAAGGCGTCGGCCACCTCGTCGGCGAGTTTCGCGTACCGCTCGGCATCCGTGCCGTTCCGCAACTCCCGCGCGGCCAGGGCGAGATGGCGGGCGGAGTGGGCGAAGTAGGCGGTGGCGACGAGGTAGCGGTCGGTGCGGCCCGCGGCAGGGTCGTCGGGTGGGGCGGCGGGGTCGAGCCAGTCACCCAACTGGACGCCGGTGTCCCACAGGCGGGTCGGCCCGGCGAGGCGTTCGACCAGGTCGACCCACGCTTTGCCCATGGGGTAGTGGCTGCGGAGGAGTTCCCGGTCGCCGAAGCGCTGGAAGAGCGTCCAGGGGGTGAGGGTGGCGACGTCACCCCAGGCGGCACCGGGGTGGATCGGTGTCCACATCGGCTCACCCGGGATGACCGGGACGTACCACGGGATCGTGCCGTCCGGAAGCTGTTCGAGGCCGACGTCGGTGAGCCAGGAGTCGAGCAGGCCGGCGCAGTCGAAGAGGAAGCTCGCTGTGGGGGCGAAGACCTGGATGTCGCCGGTCCAGCCGAGGCGTTCGTCGCGCTGGGGGCAGTCGGTGGGCAGGTCGACGAAGTTGCCGCGCATGCTCCACACGACGTTCTCGTGCAGGCGGTTGACCAGCGGGTCGCTGCACTCGAACCATCCGGTACGGCGCATGTCCGTGTGGTACACGCGGGCGGTGACCTGGCCTGCCGTCATCTCGCCCGGCCAGCCGGTGATCTCGGCGTAGCGGAATCCGTGCAGGGTGAAGCGGGGCTCCCAGGTGAGCGGCCCTGCCCCGGAGAGGATCAGGGTGTCGACGGACGTGGCCTCACGCAGGGGGCGAGTGGCCAGTTCCCCGTCCTGGAGGACTTCGGCGTGCCGCAGGGTGAGGGTGGTGCCGGCCGGACCGTCGACGGTGACGCGGAGACGACCGACGAGGTTCTGCCCGAAGTCGAGCAGGTGACGCCCGTCGCCGGTACGGGTGACGGTGACCGGGGTCATCTCCTCGGTGCAGCGTACGGGCGGCCCGAGGGGCGCGACGAGGGTGGCGGGATCACGTACGCCCGTGCGGACCGGCGTCCACTCCCCCGTGCCGGCTGCGGACGGCGTGGCCCACGCGGGGTCGTGCAGGCGGGCGTCGAAGGTCTCCCCTTCGTACAGGCCGCTGGTGAGGATGGGGCCGGATGCCGCTTTCCAGGTTCCGTCGGTGGCGACGACATGACTGGTGCCGTCGTCGTACTCCACCTCCAGTTGGGCGATGAGGGACTGGTCGGTGCCGTAGATGTTGCGGGTGCCGCCGTCGAAACCGTACTTGCCGCGGTACCAGCCGTCGCCGAGCCAGGCACCGATGGTGTTGGCGCCGGTGGTCAGGTGGGCGGTGACGTCGTGGGTGCGGTAGCGCAGCCGGTGCGGGTAGACGGTCCAGCCCGGTGCGAGGGCCTCGTCGCCGACGCGGTGCCCGTTGATCTCGACCTCGTAGAGGCCGTGGGCGGTGACGTGGAGACGGGCGCGGGCGACGGGCCGGCCAAGACGGAAGTCCTTGCGCACGCGGGCGGGGCGGCGCTCGCCCTCGGGGTCCTCGTCCCAGTCGGCGCCCACGGGTACGGCCTGCCAGTCGGCGGCGTCGAGCAGCCCGGCCTCGACGTCTGCCGGTGTGCTCCACTGCGAAGGGCCGGCGGCGCCGGGCGTCCAGACGCGGACGCGGACGGTGGCGCGTTCCCGGGACGTCAAGGGCTCGCCGGGCCAGGGCACGAGGACCTGCTCGGCGCTGTCGACGCGCCCGGTGCGGTGGGTGCCGCCGCGGCGTTCGAGTTCCAGTTCGTACGCCACCTGGCGGCCGGTGCCCGCGGGCAGGGTCCAGGTCAGTCGGGGGGAGGCGACTGAGATGCCGAGTCCGTCCTGCACGTGTTCGAAGCTGACCGGGGAGGGCTGAGGGGGGAGCAAGGGGTGACCCTTCTTTCACGTGTGGCCACATGCGGGAGCGTGGTGGTGCGTGGTGGGTGTGCGCGGCGAGCCGTCCCCGAGGCGCGGGCCGTGGAGGGCGGCTCGGCCGGGCTGGGGCGGGGGGTCAGCCCTTGAGCGCTCCCGAGGTGAGGCCCTTCATGACCTTCTGGTTGAGGAAGAGGTAGATCAGGAGGGTGCCGAAGACGTTGATGCAGATGGCCGCGAAGAGGGGGCCGTACTGGGTGGCGCCGAAGTCGCCGGTGAAGTTGAGCAGACCCACCTGGATGGTGCGCAGGTCCTGGTTGTTGGTGAAGGTCAGCGCGATGAGCAGGTCGTTCCAGATGAAGAAGAACTGCACCAGGCCGACCGTGAGCAGGGCGTTGCGCACCAGGGGGAGGCTGATGGTCCAGAAGGCGCGCAGGATGCCGGCGCCGTCGATGGTGGCGGCCTCGAACAGCTCTCGGGGGACGCCCCGGTAGTAGGTGGCCATCATGAAGACGGTCAGGGGCAGCCCCGTGCCGGTGTAGGTGAGGATCAGCGGCCACAGGGTGCCGGACAGGCCGGTCTGGAAGTACACCGTGAACAGGGGCAGCAGGATCATCTGCGGCGGGACCATCATGCCCGCGAGGAAGACCAGCAGGGTGAGGCTGCGGCCCTTCCACACCATGACCTGCAGGGCGAAGCCGGCGGCGGTGCCCAGCAGCAGCATCAGCGCGAGCGCGGGGACTACGGCGAGCAGGCTGTTCTGGACGTAGAGGCCGATGTGGCCGGTGGTCCACGCCTCGGTGTAGTTGCCCCATTCCCAGGTGGTGGGCAGGGACCAGGTGGAGTTGTTCAGGTAGTCGTCGTTGGACTTCAGGGAGGTGAGGAACATCCAGATCATCGGGTAGATCTCGACGACCAGCAGGAGCCCGACGACGAACTTGACCCAGAGGCGGCTTCCCCGACGGCCGCGCCGGGCCCGGGGAGTACGCGCGGACGCGTTCCCGGTGCCGCGCACGGAGGTCTTCACGGGTGTGTCGATGGTGGCCATGCGGGTCAGCCCTCCGTGAGGTCGCGCCGCGAGACGCGGTAGACGACCAGGCTCACCAGCAGGCAGACGACGGTCAGCAGCAGGGCGATGGTGCTGCCGTAGCCGTAGTCGCCGTAGGTGAACGACGTCTGGAACATGTACAGGGTCAGCGGAGTGGTGCCCGTGCCGGGGCCCCCGCCCGTCAGGGCGACGATCGAGTCGAAGACCTTCAGCGTGCCGTTGATGCTGAAGATCAGCGAGGACATCAGGACGGGCAGCGAGAGCGGCAGCACGATGTGGCGGACCAGCCTGAGTCCCGTGGCCCCGTCCAGGCGGGCCGACTCCAGGACCTCGTCGGGGATGTCGACCAGGCCCGCGAAGAGCAGGACGGCGTAGAAGCCCATGGAGCGCCAGATGTCCATCGCGATCAGGACCCAGAAGGCGCTGCCGGCGCTGCCGAAGAAGTCGACGGAGTCGATACCGACGGCGTTGAGGAGGGAGTTGACCGGGCCGGTCTGCGGGGCGACCTGGAAGAACTTCTGGAAGAGCAGGCCGACGGCGACGGTCGGCAGCACGACCGGGAAGAACACCAGGGTGCGGACGAGTGCCGAGGCGCGCTTGAGGAAGAAGACGTAGAGCAGCGCCAGCAGGTATCCGGCGACCACCTGGCCGGCGGTGACGACGACGGCGTACTTGAGGGTGAACCAGAGGGCGTCGTGGACGGCCGGGTCGTCGAGGAGGCGGGAGAAGTTGGCGACACCGTTGCCGGTGAAGCCGTTGATCGTGTTGCCCTTGGTGAAGGAGTACCCGAGTGACCACACCATCGGGACCAGCATGATCAGGGAGTAGACGAGGAGGGCGGGACCGAGCAGGATCGCGATGGCCCTGCGGTCACCGAGTACGCGGTGCATGGGTGGTGTCCACTTTCTTGGGAGGGACGGGGGCGGACCGCGCGCGGCGGGGCGGGGAGGAGCGTGCGGGCCGTCCCCGGCCGGTCACTGGGCGGCCAGCGCGTCCTGAACGGTCCGCATGAACTGCTCGGGACTCGTGCTGCCGCTGACCAGGCCCGCCGCGTTCTGCTGGCTGACGGTGGTCGCCCTGGTGCTGAACAGTGCCTCGAACCACAGCACGTTCTGCTTCGAGGCACTGATGGTGTCGCGCACCTGGGTGGTGACCTCGTTGGCGTCCTTCACCTCGGTGTTCACCTTGAAGCCGGAGATGGAGCCGTGGTCCTTCAGCGCGGTGGAGCCGTAGCTCTTCGCGATGCAGGAGACCCAGTCCCCGGTGTTCTTGTCGAAGGACTTCGAGGCGAAGGTGATACCCAGGCCGACGTTGGACGGGTACTGGTCCACGGAGCCCTTGCCCCCGGTCACCGCCGGGAAGGGCATGAAGCCGGTGTTCTCCGCGCCGACCTTGTTCTGCTCGTCGTCGGAGATGTTCGCCAGTGCCCAACTGCCCATGTAGAACATGGCGGCCTTGCCGGTGAGGAACTGGTTCATCGCCGTGTCGTAGTCGATGGAGCCGACGCCCTTGCCGAAGTAGCCCTTCCTGCCGAGGGCCGCGACCTCCTCGGCGGCCTTCACGTACTCCGGGTCGGTGAGCTTCGCCTTGCCGTCCGCCACCTTCTGCAGGGCGTCGGGGCCGAGGCTGCGGTAGAGGTAGCCGCTGATGAGACGGGTGAGCGGCCAGCCCTGCTGGCCGGAGGCGGAGAACGGCTGGACGCCCTTCGCCTCCAGCTTCGCCGCGGCCGACACCAGTTCCTCCCAGGTGCCCGGCACCTTGATCCCGTTGGCCGCGAAGACCTTCTTGTTGTAGAAGATGCCCTCGATGTTGTACTCGTACGGCAGGACCTGGAGTTCCCCGCCGTACAGGGCCTTGATGGTGGAAACGGCGGCCGGCTCCAGCTGGTCGAGAACGCCCAGCTCCTTGAGCTTGGCCTCCAGGTCGGCGACCTTGCCGGACTTGGCCAGCTGCTGGGTGAGCGCGGGGGCGTTGCCCGCGGCGAACTGCACCGGCAGCGCGTCCTGGCCGGCCAGCAACTGGAGCTTCTGGTCCAGGCTCGCCTGCGGCACGGTCTCCACCTTCAGCGGCAGAGCGTCGTTCGCGGCCTTGCAGGCGCCCTTGGACATGGAGGTCAGGGCCGTCTTCACGGTGGTGTTCTCGGTGACGCTCAGGTAGTCGAAGTTCTCGGGGGCGGAGGAGGAGCCACCGGCCCCGCTGCCGCCGCACGCGGTGGCGAGCAGCGCGAGCGAGGCGGTGCCTGCGGTGAGCAGGCTCAGTCGCGTCCGACGGGCGCGGGAGGTACGAAGGGGCACGGGAGACTCCCAAGGATCATGACGAGAGAAGGAGGTGCGGGAAAGAGCGCCAAGGGCGAAGAGCGGGCGCGGCGGCACGGCGAGGCAGTGACGCGGCGGAGTTTGTAAAACGTTATCCGCTGCGAGTGGGCAATACCTTGCACCGCTCACCCAGCATCGTCAAGACACAAGCGGGTAACACGATGTTGACGCGCGGCGGGCTTGACGGGAACCAGGGAGTAATGTGTAGACCGTTACACCTACACCTACACAATCCGGGATGTGGACCATGGACGAGGCTTCCGCAGCCAAGCCGAGCAAGCGCGTGACCATCACCGATGTCGCCCGACACGCCGGCGTGTCCACGGCCGCCGTCTCCAAGGTGATGCGCAACGCATACGGCGTGAGTGAGGCCATGCGGGAGAAGGTCCAGGCGGCCATCGCCGACCTGGAGTACCGTCCGCACGCCGCGGCACGAGGGATGCGCGGCCGGACGTACACCATCGGCGTACTGCTGGACAACGTCCGCAACGCGTTCTTCGCCGACATCCTCGACGGCATCCGGGACGAACTCCGGCACACCGACTACACGGTGCTGATCGGCGCGGCCGGCTTCGACCCCGAGGAACAGGCCAGGACCGTCCGTTCCCTGGTCGACCGGCAGATGGACGGGCTGATCCTCATCGCCCCGGGCACGCCACGCGCGGAGGTGCTGGCCACGGCCGCGTCGACGCCGACCGTGGTCATCGGGCACCACGACGCCTCGGACACCTACGACTCGGTCGTGGACGCCGACGACCTCGGCGCCGGCCTGGTGGTGGATCACCTGGTCTCGCTCGGCCACCGAGACATCGCCCTGGTCTCGGCCCCGGGCGCCCGGGCCAACAAGTGGAGGCGCACGCCGGAGGCCGTGCTGAGCGAGGGCTATCTGCACGCGATGGAACGGCACGGACTCGCCCGGTTCGCGCGGGTCCACCACACCGCCTACTCCGACGACGGCGGTTTCAAAGCGGGCATGACGCTCCTGACGGCCGACCGTCCGCCGACCGCCGTGATGACCGGTGCGGACGTCGCAGCGCTGGGCGTCTACCGCGCTGCGCACGAACTCGGCCTGCGCATCCCCCAGGACCTGTCGCTCGTCGGCTACAACAACACCGCGCTCGCCGCTCTGGCCCCCGTGCAACTGACCAGCGTGGACCAGGCGGGACACACCATGGGCTCCGCCGCCGCCCGGATGCTCGTCGAACGCGTCGAAAGCCGAAGGGACAGACCCATGCAGACCACGATGACCCCCCGCCTGGTGGTGCGCTCCACCACCAGCGCACCGGCGGGACGCTAGGCCGTGGACCCCCGGCCGGCTGCCGTACCCACGGCACCCCGCGAAGGTCGTTCCGGCGCAGGAGCGGCCGTGGCCGGACGGGTCGGCCGTGCACGTTCCCGGGTCGGCATCAAGGACGTGGCACGGGAGGCGGGCGTCTCGCTCGGTACCGTCTCCAACGTCCTCAACCGGCCCGAGATCGTGTCCGAAGGGACGCGCACGCGCGTCCTGGAAGTGATCGACTCCCTCGGCTACGTCCGGGCCGAGGGCGCCCGGCAGTTGCGCGGGTGGGCCTCCCGGGTGATCGCCGTCATGGTGCTCGACATGGCGAACCCGTTCTTCACCGCGCTCGCCTCCGGGGTGGGAGAGGCCGCCCGTGAGGCGGACCTCGGCGTCATGGTCTGCACGGGCGCCCACGTTCCCGCCGAGGTGGCACGCCACCTGTCGCTGATCACTTCGCACCAGGTCCGCGGCGCCGTGCTGGCCTCCGGCGAGGGAGTGGGGCGCACCGTCGCGGCCTTCCGCCGCAACGCGGTCCCCTTCGTCGTGGCCGACCAGTACGCGCCCCAGCCCGCGGCCTGTTCCGTCGGGATCGACGACGTGGCGGGCGGCCGGGCCGCGGTACGTCACCTGGTCGAGCGGGGCCACCGCTCCCTCGCCTACGTCAGCGGCCCCGACCGCCTCCAGCAGGTGCGGGACCGCCGCCGGGGCGCCCTCACCGCGATCAGCGAGTCCGGCCTGCCGTCCACCGCGCTCAGGGAACTGCCCTGCGACGCCCTCACGGTGACGGCCGGAAAGGACGCCGGACATCGCATCCTCGGTCTGCCGGTGCGGCCCACCGCAGTCTTCTGCGCCAACGACCTGCTCGCCCTCGGTGTCCTGCAGGCCCTGTACGAGGCCGGCCTCGGGGTGCCGGACGACATCGCGGTGGTCGGGTACGACGACATCGAGTTCGCCGCGTCGGCCGTGGTGCCGCTCACCTCGGTACGACGACCGGCGACCGCCATGGGACGGCAGGCCGGCCGACTGCTCATCGAGGACACGGCCCACGGGGCCGGGCACACGCACAGCCACGTCGTGCTGCAACCCGAACTGGTCGTACGCCGATCGACGATGGCGCGTCCCGCACGCTGACCGCGCCGGCACGGGGGCGTGGGAAACGTGCGCGGCGACGGCCACGGTTACGGGCACGGAACGGTGAACGGGCATGACGGGACTCCGGCCGTCTGTACGGGAGATCGATCCCGGAGGCGAAGGGGTCCGGGACCGGGGAAGGACGTCGAACGGGAACGCGCCGACGTACCCCGTTCGAGCATGCGTCCTGTCGGGCGACCTGCCCACCCCTGCCGTGATCGATGTTGCGGATAGCATCCATCCGTTCCGTGGATGACGTCCGCGGTCAGTGGCGGCGCCTCACCGTTCACCTCGGGCTCGTCGGCCATCCGTCTGCCGACTCGGGCGAGGGTCTCGCGCAGCGGTGGTGGTTCTGCCTCGTCGCCGACGGCCGTCCGAGCATCGACGACCGCCTCATCCGCGAGAACCTGGTCCCGCTCGCCCGGGTCGCCCGCCACCGCGACGACGCAGCCGGCCGGCATGGCCACGCGGGACCTCACCGTCCGCAGCCCATTGACACGGAGGAAACACCCTCGCAATATGATCTGTACACCAATGATTGATGTACAGATCATTTGCGGAGCCGGAGCGGAACCGACCGCCTCCGCCTCCCGGTGCCCTCCCGTTTCGGCTCATGGAGGCCAGATGCCCGAAACCCTCTCTCCACTTCACATCGCCGTGGTCGGTGGTGGCATCGGCGGACTGGCCGCCGCGCTGGCGACCGCCCGCGCCGGCCACCGCGTGACGCTCGTGGAGCGAGCCGCCCGGTTCGGCGAGATCGGGGCCGGCCTGCAGCTCGCCCCGAACGCCTCCCTCGCCCTCGACGAACTCGGCGTGTTGCCGTCCGTCCGGCGCACCGCGGTGGCACCGCATCGGCTGGTGATGATGGACGCGCTCACCGGGAACGAGATCACCGCCCTCGACCTGCGCGGCGCCGCCTACACCGAACGCTTCGCGCACCCTTACCTGGTCACCCACCGCACCGACCTGCACGCAGCGTTGCTGGCCGCCTGCCGGCAGCACCCCGGCGTCGCACTGCGCACCGGGCACACCGTCGCCGAGGCCGAACAGGACGGCTCCCGCGTCCACCTGCACTTCGCGGAGGACCACGCGAGGCTGACCGCCGACGCGGTCGTCGCGGCGGACGGACTGCACTCCCGCCTGCGCCGGGCACTGGTGGGCGACGGGGAACCGGTCTGCTCACGCTACGTCGCGTTCCGCGGGGCCCTGCCCACCGGGAAGATGAGCGGCCGGATGTCCCAGCACGCCGCATCGGAGGCGGTGATGGTCTGGGCGGGGCCGCGCATGCACCTGGTCCAGTACCCGGTACGTCGCGGTGAGCTGTACAACCAGGTCGCCGTCTTCGAGAGTGACCACTACACGCCTGACTCCGACGAGTGGGGCACCGAGGCCGAGCTGGAGGAGCGCTTCGGCGGCGCCTGCGAGGCCGTGCGCGACGCCCTGCCCCTCGTCTCGCGCGACCGTCGCTGGCCGCTGTTCGACCGCGCCCCGATCGACAACTGGGTGCACGGCCGGATCGCGCTCCTCGGAGACGCCGCCCACCCCATGCTCCAGTACCTCGCGCAGGGCGCGTGCCAGGCGCTGGAGGACGCCGTGACGCTCGGACAGGCTCTCGGCCGGGACGCGGACCCCGTGCAGGCCTTCACCGCCTACGCGGACCGGCGCCGCGAGCGGACGGCCCGCGTCCAGACCAACGCCCGCCGCTTCGGCGAGATCTGCCACCTGGAAGGCATGGGAGCCACCCTGCGCAACATGCTCCTCTCGTCGCGCGGCCCCGAGGCGTTCGACGACATCTCCTGGGTGTGGACCCCTGCCTCCGCCCCTGTTCCCGCCCTGTGACCCAGCCGACGTAGGAGGACACCATGACGACCGACGAACTCGCGTACAAGGCCCTGGAGGGCCTGGGGGCCGCCCCGCTGTGGCGCTTCTACGGCAACCTGTTCCCCGCCCAGCCCAAGAGCCGTGCCGTCCCCTACCGCTGGAACTGGCGCGAACTCCGCCCGCACCTCCTGCACTTCTCCAAGGCCCTGTCCCTGGAGGAGGCCGAACGACGGGTCCTCATGCTCGTCAACCCCGGCCTCACCGACCCCCCGGCCACGGTCAACACCCTCTACGCGGGACTGCAGATCATCCTGCCCGGCGAGACCGCGCAGGCGCACCGGCACACGTCCAACGCCTTCCGCTTCGTCCTGGAGGGCGACGGTGCCTGGACCACGGTCAACGGCGAGCGGGTCCTCATGGCCCCTGGCGACCTCCTGCTCACCCCGGGCTGGCACTGGCACGACCACACCCACGAGGGCGACGCGCCGATGATCTGGCTCGACGCACTCGACTACCCCCTGGTCAACGCCCTGGAAGCCGGCTTCTACGAGCAGTACCCGCAGCGGCTCCAGCCCGTGACCAAGCCCGACGACAACGGCAGCCGCCAGTTCCTGCACGGCCGGCTCACCCCCGCCTGGCTCACCCAGGACGGGCCCAGCTCCCCCGTCACCCGGTACACCTGGCAGGAGACGGAGCGCGCCCTGGACGCCATCGCCGACACGGCCGACGGCAGCGACGTCGACGGAATCGTGCTGGAGTACACCAACCCCTGGACCGGCGGCCCGGTCATGCCCACCATCGGCTGCCGTGTGCAGCGGCTGCGCCCCGGTTTCGAGGGGGCCGGTCGCCGCCACACGGCCTCGACGATCTTCAACGTCGTCCGTGGCGAGGGCGCCACGATCGTCGACGGCGAGCGGCTGGAGTGGTCCGAGCACGACACCTTCGCCGTCCCCGGCTGGGCCTCCTACCGCCACGTCAACGCCTCGGCCTCCGCGGACGCCGTCCTGTTCTCCTACAGCGACGAGCCGGTCATGCGTTCCCTCGGCCTCTACCGCACCGAAGACGCCGACCCCGGCGCCTGATCCGTCCACCCGACACCCACAAGGAGGCCAGCATGCGTCTGGCACTGTTCAACAAGGGACGCCTCGGACTCGTCGACGGTGACGACCTCGTCGACGTGACCGACCAGGTCGCCGGCGCCGACACCGCCGGCCCCGCCGGGGCGCTCCAGCGCTGCATCGAGACCACCACCGACGGGAGGACCGGCCGGTTCGAAGTCACCGGCCGGGCCCGTCTCCCGCTGGCTGAAGCGGTCCTGGAAGCCCCCCTTCCCCGCCCCGGGAAGATCGTCGGCGCGCCGGTCAACTACCTGGACCACAAAGCCGAGATGGAATACACCACCTCGGTCGCCGACCTCGGCATCTTCCTCAAGGCGAACTCCTCCGTCATCGGCCCGGGCGAGGACATCCTCCTCCCCTACTCCGACAAGCGCACCGATCAGGAAGGCGAACTGGGCGTCGTCATCGGCCGCAGCGCCTCGCACGTCAGCGCAGAGGAAGCCCTGGACCACGTCTTCGGCTACACCTGCGTCCTGGACATCACCGTCCGCTCCGGCGAGGACCGCTCCACCCGCAAGTCCTTCGACACGTTCACTCCCCTCGGCCCCTGGGTCGTGACCGCCGACGAGATCCCGGACCCGGACACCCTCGGCCTGCGTTGCGACGTCGGCGGCACCACCCGGCAGCGCACCAACACCGCAGACCTCATCTTCGGCGTCCGGGAACTGATCGCCTACACCTCGTCCGTCATGACGCTGCACCCGGGCGACGTGATCGCGACCGGCACCCCGGCCGGTGTGGGACCGCTCGGCCACGGTGACCGCGTGGTCCTGGACATCGAGAAGGTCGGCCGCCTGGAGGTCGGGGTCGACGGCTCCCGGGCCACCCCCTACGACCAGCGTCCCGGCCGCCGCAGCCGCTGACCGCGCGGTCGCCGCCAGGTGGTGCCGGCCCTCGTAGACTCCTGGGCACCGGCCGTTTCCCCGGCCGGCACCACCCCGGCGGCAGACGGACGGAACACTGTGGCGCACGCACTGGAACTGCACAACTACGTCGGGCACCTGATCCGGCGCGCGGAACAGGTGCACACCGCTCTGTGGCACCGGCACGTGTCCCGGGAGATCACCTCCCAGCAGTTCGCCGTCCTCAACGCCCTCAGTCGAGACCCCGGCATCGACCAGCGCACCCTCGCGCGCTTCACCTCGCTGGACCGCTCGACGGTCAACCACATCGTCCGTCGGCTGACCGAGCAGCACTACGTCAGTCAGGTACGCGACGAGGAGGACCGCCGACGGACCCTGCTGAGCCTCACGGACGAGGGGACCGAACTGCTCGACTCCCTGATCGGTCCGGCAGAGGACATCAACGAACAACTTCTCGACGCGCTGCCCGGCGACGAGCGGAAGCTGGCCGTCGCCATCCTCCGCAAAATAGCGTCGTTGGACGACGAGTCACTCAGCGACGGCCCGTGAATCAGGGGCGAAAGCGGCCCTTTTCATCGCCGGTGTCACCCTCACCGCGGCCGGCTTCGAGGACTCCTGGACCGGCGGCGTCTCCAGCACCGCCCATCGACCCGGCCCGAACCGTCCGGAAGCGTCCCGGGACGGTCTCACCATCCGCCTTCCGCCCGGCAGGGCCCACGCCGAGGCAGACGCACGGACGGTGGCGGGCAGCAGGCCGCCCTCGTAGAAGCAGGCGTCGAGCAGCGGCTTCTCGATCAGTTTCCCGTATCAGCGCAGCTCAGGGGAGCCACACATACGCCGGGAGAGCTCTCCAATTGTCTGGACCTATTTTGTCTAGACCTCTTGCCCTGCCCGTGACCCGCGGGCTACGTTTCCCGCAGTTCGGAGCCCTTCACGTTTCCTTCGATTCCCTTGATGAGCAAGGCTGGAAGGAGCATGTCCGCATGCAGGACCGGAGTCTGTCCAGACGAACCGTTCTCGCCTCCGCGACCGCGGTCGCCGCGAGCGCGACGGGCGTCGTGGGCGTGGCGGCCACCCCCGCCCTCGCGCACCACCGCGACAACCGCCTCAAGAAGATCATCTCCAGGATGAGCATCGAGGCGAAGATCGGCCAGCTGTTCGTGCCGTACTTCTACGGTACGTCGGCGACTTCTCCCAGCCAGTTCGACCAGGACCGCAACCTCAGGGAACTCGGCGTCCGCACCGTGGCCGAGCTCATCGCCAAGTACCACATCGGCGGTGTCATCTACTTCTCCGGCTGGGCGAACAACATCCAGGACCCCCGGCAGATCGCGGACCTGACGAACGGTGTGCAGCGGGCCTCGCTCGCCCTGCCCACCCCCATCCCGTCCCTGATCTCCATCGACCAGGAGCACGGGGCCAACGTCCGCATCGGCAGCGGCGCCACCCAGCTGCCGGGCGCGATGGCGCTCGGCGCGGGCCGCTCGCTCTCCGACGCGCGCACCGCCGGACGGATATCGGGCACCGAACTCGCCGCCTTGGGCATCCATCAGAACTTCGCCCCGGTCGCCGACGTCAACGTCAATCCGGCCAACCCCATCATCAACGTCCGCTCCTTCGGCGCCGACGCCGGCGAGGTCGGTCGCATGGTGGCGGCCCAGGTGACGGGGTATCAGCAGGCCGGCGTCGTGGCCTGCGCCAAGCACTTCCCGGGCCACGGGGACACCGCGCAGGACAGCCACACCGGACTGCCCGTGATCACCCACTCCCGCGAGGAGTGGGACCGCATCGACGCCCCGCCCTTCAAGGCCGCGATCGCCGCCGGCGTGGACTCGATCATGACCGCGCACCTCCAGGTCCCCGCGCTCGACCCCAGCAACGAACCGGCCACCCTGTCGCCCGCGATCCTCCAGGGCGTGCTGCGCGACGAGCTCGGCTTCGACGGCGTGATCGTCACCGACGCCCTCAACATGCAGGGTGTGCGCACCAAGTACGGCGACGACCGCGTGCCCGTCCTCGCCCTCAAGGCCGGCGCCGACCAACTGCTGTTCCCGCCGGACATCGGCGTCGCCTACAACGGTGTCCTGGCCGCCGTCCGCAGCGGAGAGATCACCGAGGAGCGACTCGACGAGTCGGTCCTGCGCATCCTGCGGGTCAAGGACAAGGTCGGCCTGCTCAGCGACAGCCCCTACGTCTCCGCGAAGGAGGTCGACCGGGTCGTCGGCGCCCGTCGGCACCGCCTCGCCGCCGCCCGGATCGCCGAGCGCACCACCACCCTGCTGGTCAACGAGGCCGAGGCGCTCCCGCTGCGCCGCAGGCAGAAGAAGCTGCTCGTGGTCGGCGCCAGCCCGGCCTTCCCGACCGACGCCACCCGCACCACGGTGCCCGAGCTGGCCAAGGCGTTCGACGGACTGGGCTACAGCACCACCCACCTGGCCACCGGCCGGGCGCCCGACCCGGCGAAGATCGACGAGGCCGTGGCCGCCGCGCAGGGACGGGACGCGGTGGTGGTCACCACCGACAACGTCAACGCCACCAGCACCCAGCGCACCCTGGTGTCCCGGCTGCTCGCGACGGGCGTCCCCGTCGTCCACCTCGCCGTGCGCAACCCCTACGACATCGCCCACCTCGGCGACGTCCCGGCCTCTCTGGTCTCCTACTGCTGGACCGAGGTCGAACTGCGCGCCGCCGCCCGGGTGATCGCCGGCCGGGTCGAGCCGCGCGGCAAGCTGCCCGTGCCCATCCAGCGGGCCGACGACCCGGCCGAGGTCCTCTTCCGCTCCGGGCACGGTCTGTCGTACGACGGCTGACGCCGCGTCACCGCACAGCCTTCCGCCCCGGTGCCCCCTGAGGGGGAGCACCGGGGCCGACGGCGTCACCCGCTGAGGCGGACGTGCACGGCGCCCCCGACCCCGGCGCGCCGTACCGCCACGCGGTCACGTGGACCTGGTGCTCGTGTGGGCGTTCGACGGCGTTCTGTGGTCCCCGGCCGACGGGTCGGCAGGTCCGGGCAGCTCGCTGGGACCGGCGCTCGGGGCCGGACGTCCGGGGGCAGAGTCGGTGCTCTCGCCGAGGAAGCCTCCCGACTGGTGCTGCCACAGCTTGGCGTAGGCACCGTTCGCCGCGAGCAACCCCTCGTGGGTGCCCTGTTCGACGACGCTTCCGTGGTCGAGGACGACGAGACGGTCCATGCCGGCGACGGTGCTCAGGCGGTGGGCGACCACGAGGGCCGTACGCCCGTCCATCAACCGCCACAGGGCGTCCTGGACGAGGATCTCGCTCTCCGAGTCCAGCGCGCTGGTCGCCTCGTCGAGCAGCAGGATCGGGGCGTCGCGCAGAATGGCCCTGGCGAGGGCGACGCGCTGGCGCTGACCGCCCGAGAGTTTGACCCCCCTCTCCCCGACCAGTGTGGCGAAGCCGTCGGGGAGTTGCTCGGCGAACTCCCTGACGTGCGCGGCCTCGGCCGCCGCGAGGATCTCCCCGTCGGTGGCGCCGGGCCGGGCGAACGCGATGTTGTCACGCAGGCTGCGGTGGAACATGGCGGGTTCCTGCGGGACGTAGGCGATCAGTGAGCGCAGGTCGGTCTGGCGCAGCCGGCTGATGTCCTGACCACCGATCAGGATGCGTCCGTCCTCGATGTCCGACATCCGCAGCAGGAGCCGGGTGAGTGTGGTCTTGCCGCCGCCGGACCTGCCGACCAGACCGATCCGTGCGCCTGCGGGCACGTCCAGGTCGAGCTTCTGGAAGATCGGCTTCGCCTCGGCGTGGGCGAAGGTCACCGCCTCGAAGCGGATGCCGGTGTCCCGCGGTGCGAGCGGTTCGGGTTCCGTCGGGTCGACCACGGTGGGCGGATCCAGCAGCAGCTCCGTGAACTGCGCGGCCTCGGTCATCGAGCTCTCCAGACGCCGGTAGATCTGGTTGAACTCGAACATGATCTGGGTGGCGTTGGAGTAGTAGGTGAAGGCGACGACGACCTCCTCCACTCCCTGGCCCGACCCGCCGAAGGTGACGGCGACGAGCAGACCCAGCACGTTGGTCAGCACGGACATGGGGGCGATCAGGGTGTCGACGCGGAGATTGCCGTAGTCCCATGACCTCAGCGTCAGGCGCCGGGACTCCGCGACACGGCTGCGGTGTTCGTCGCCCTCCCGCCGCTCTGCCGCGAACGCCCGGATGGTCTCCATGTTCACGAGGCTGTCGGCGACGTGGCCGGAGACCCGGGCGACCGCCGCCTCACGGTCGTTGACGAGCCTCTGCCGGCGGCGGATCAGAGGTGTCGCGGCCACCACGGTCAGCGCGATCATCACCAGCAGGCCGGCGACGAGCATCGGTTCGTAGCTCCACAGCACCACGGCACCGAACAGCAGGGGGACGAGACTGCCCACGATCCGGTACGTCACGGTGTCGACGAAGTCCTCGAAGCGTTTGCCGAAGCTCAGCACCCGTTTGGTCAGGGAGCCGGCGAAGTTGTCGTGGAAGAACGCCGCGTCCTTGGCGAGGAGTTTGTCCATACCGCGCACGTACAGGTGTTCCATGCCGAGGGCGTCCACGCGGTTCAGGCAGTGCTGCCCGATCCGCCATACCGTCTCGGCGAGCAGCAGCGTCACACCGAAGCCCAGCACGTACGGCATCGCCGAGGAGAGGGTGAGACCGCCGTCCTCGGCGGCCTGTCCTGCCAGTTTGGCGATCAGCAGGGGGGCGACGTAGCGGATACCGATGTTGCCCACGGCCGGCAGCAGCAGCGCGGGCAGCGCCAGCAGTCGTAGTCGCAGCAGTTCCCGGCAGTAGTGGCGCAGCGCCAGAACGACCGCGCTCCTGCCCGGCGTCGGCCCTTGTGCATCTGTGGTCCCCATCACACCCCCGAAGGTTCGGAAGTCGGAAGTCTCCCGTCCGGGAAGGTTCTCAGTCCAGGCATTTACGGCGGACTGGCGAGAACCGGACACCCTGCCTGGCTGGGGTCGGCGGCCAACATTCAGGGCGCGCACTACGCGGGCCGCACGTGCTGACGTCCGACCATCGGTGAGCGTCTGCGGGCACAGGCGGGTGACTTCGCCTGTGCCGCGGCACCCCGTTCGCGCGTCGGCCGAGATCCGGTAACCACTGTGGCCGGCCGTCCGGACCGGTGGCGGCGGTGGGCCGTCGGTCAGAGGTCGCCGGGGCCGCCCAGGCCCGTCAGGGCGCCGACCGGGTCCAGGTCGGGGGTGCCGCGCGGCCACCAGTCCTCTCGGCCCGGCTCGGACTCGTAGGCGTACCAGAGTCCTGCCCGGCCGAGCCTGAGCTGGACGTGTTCCCGGGGGTGGGTGAGGCGGTTGCGCCAAGGGCGGAAGGCGGGGAGGTCGGCGGCGAGCAGCAGCGGACGGGCCCGGTCGAAGCGGCCGGCCGGCGGATCCCAGGGCTCCTCCAGGACGTCGAGGCCCTCCGGTCCGCCCTGGCGCCAGGCGGCCACGGCGCGCGCCAGCTCCGCCGTGCCCCGGCCGGCGGCAGCGGCGAGGGACGCGTAGAGCGCTCGGGTGCCGACGGTGAGGCCGGAACCGGGGCGGGCCGCGGCGAGGCGGACGGCGTCCTGCCACAACGTCAGCCCGCCGACCGGGTCACGGCCCGTGGTGAGCAGGGCGTGGGCGCGGGCGGCCGCGTCGGTGGCGAGCTGGTCCAGCGCGAAGGGGTCGGGGCCGCCCGGCGCCGCCGGGTAGGCCGGTGGCTGTTCGGGGTGCGGGGGCGTGGGCAGCGGCGCGGGGAGGGGCGGCAGGGCTCGCACGGTCAGGGCCTCGCCTGCCCGGACGCCGGGCAGGGGCGCCGGTCCGCGGTCCTGGGCTGCGCGGGCGGCACGGGCCGCGTTGAGCCGGGACAGGGCGTCGAGCAGCTCGCGTTCGCCGCGGCCGCGGAGCAGGAGCAGGACGAAGGGGTCCGCGTCGAGCAGCCGTGCCGTCTGGTAGCAGAGGGCGGCGGCGTGCTTGCAGGGATGCCCGGAGTCCGGACAGCTGCACTGCGGGGCGAGGTCGCCGGGGCCGGGGAGCAGCGGGACCCCGCAGTCCGCCAGGGAGTGGGGCAGCTCCTTGTCGAGGAGAGCGGCGATGTGCCCGGGCCGTTCGACGGCGGCGTCCAGGAACCGCTCCCAGTCGGCGTCGCCGAGCGTGCGCAGCCGCACCTGCACGCGGTACGGCCGGGGCCGGCTGCCCTGCACGTAGGCGAGGGCCAGGCCGGGCGTCACGGTGATGGCGTCGACGTGCCCCCGCTCGGCGTACCCGCGCCCTCGCGCCAGCCGCGCGGCGTCCAGGGCACCCTCCTCCAACGCGGTCACCCACGCGTTCCCCCACCACGTTGCGGCGAAGCCCTCGTCCGCCGCCCTGGGCGGGAGGGCGGGGAAGGTGCGACGGAGCTCGCCGTCGCGACCCGGTGCCGCCATCGAACGGGGAGCCCGAGGCTTCGCGGGCGGTGTGGGGAGGGCATGGCCGTGTGCCACCGGGTCCGGCGCCTGAGGCCGTGGGGGCGGTGGAGGAAGTGGGGGCGGTGGCTCGGACGACGATGCGGAGGAGAGCCGAGGTTCGTTGGCAGTGGACGTGGGAGGTTGGGGGGCGGGGTGGTACGGGCCGGGCGACGGGTCCGGCTCCCGGTGCGTGGCCACCGGGTTCTCGGCGGTGCCGCCATCGGCGGGCTCCCCGAAGGGCAGGGCCTCCCCGGCGGGGTCCGCCTCCGGAGGCAGACGGAACGCGTCCGCGACGAAGTCCCGCACGGCGCGGGCGCGGGCGTCGGCGGTACGCGAACCGCCGGGCCCCTGCGGGCGGCCGGCCTGGCGGGACGGTCGCCGTGTGCTCACCGCGCCGTCGGCCGCGGTGGCCGCTTTCGCCTGCCGGCGAGCCGCCCTCAACGCCTCGCGCGCCACGTCCGCCGGTCGCCCGTCGCCCCCGTCCGCGGAGCCGGGGCGGGCGGCGGGGGTGGTCGCGTCGGCGGGAGCGTGTGTCGAGCCAGGGGTGCTCGCCTCGCCGGAGTGGTCCATGGGGGCAGCGGCTGTTGTGCCGCCATGGACAGCCGCCCCGGCGGACCCGGTCACCTCTTCGGGCCGGTCCGCTTCATCTCGCGGAGCGCCGCGTGTGCCCGGTGGGCCGTCCGTGGCCGCGTCCGGCTTCGCGTCCCGAGGGATCCCTCCCTCCCCCGCCGCGCTGTCGGCGCCGCCGTCCGTCCGCACGTGCCGTGCGGTCCGCGCGCTGCGCAGCGCCGCGCGTGCGATGTCCCCGGGGCGGTGCCCGGGGTGCTCGTCCGGCTTCCGGTCCTGGTCCCGGTTCTGGTCCTGGTTCTGGTCCTGGTCCTGGTCCTGGTCCTGGTCCTGGTCCTGGCCACGGCATTGGTACTGGTTGAGGTCCTGGTCACGGCCGTGGTCCTGGTCGGGGCACTGGTCCTGGTCGTTGCCCTGGTTGGGGCCCTGGTCCTGGTCGTGGCCCTGGTCCCGGCCTTGAGCCCGCTCCCAGTCTTGCTCCGGGTTCCGGTCCCGGCCTCGGTCCTGGCCCTGCTCCCGGTCCCGTCCGTGTGCCCGCGCCGGCTCACGGCCCGTGGCTCCCGCATTGACGCCGGCGTCGACGGCGGGGCCCGGCGCCCGCTCACCTCGCTCGCGCGCCTCGCGCAGGGCGCGGCGGGCCTCGTCGGCGGGCCGGGGGGTCATGACGGCCTCCGCAGGGACACCAGGTCGGACAGTTCACGGGCCGTCAGTTCGGTGAGGGCCGCCTCGCCGGAGCCGAGGACCGCGTCGGCGAGGGCACGCTTCGACTGGAGCATCTCGGCGATGCGGTCCTCGACCGTGCCCTCGGTGATGAGCCGGTGGACCTGGACCGGCTGGGTCTGGCCGATGCGGTAGGCGCGGTCGGTGGCCTGTTCCTCGACGGCCGGGTTCCACCAACGGTCGAAGTGCACGACGTGGCCCGCGCGGGTGAGGTTCAGGCCGGTGCCGGCAGCCTTGAGGGACAGGACGAGGACGGGAGTCGCCCCGCTCTGGAAGCGGTCCACCATGCGCTCGCGCTCCGGGACCGGTGTACCACCGTGGAGCAGGTCTACGGGGACCGCGCGGGCGGTCAGGTGGGAGGTGATGAGGCGGGCCATGCCGACGTACTGCGTGAAGACCAGCGCCGAACCGTCCTCGGCGAGCAGCGTGTCCAGCAGCTCGTCCAGCAGGGCGAGCTTGCCGGAGCGGGCGGTCAGCCGGTCGGCCCCGCCCGGCGGGTGCTCCTCCTTCAGGAACAGCGCGGGGTGGTCGCAGATCTGCTTCAGCGAGGTCAGGAGCTTGAGCACCAGGCCCCGGCGGCCGATGCCCTCCGCCGACTCGATGGCGAGCATCGACTCGCGCACCACCGCCTCGTACAGTGCGGCCTGTTCGCGGGTGAGGGGGACGGGGTGGTCCGTCTCGGTCTTCGGCGGCAGCTCGGGAACGATGCCGGGGTCGGACTTCTTGCGGCGCAGCAGGAAGGGGCGGATCAGACCGGCGAGGCGCTCCACGGCCTCCTCGTCCTCGCCGTTCTCCACCGCGCGCGCGTGCCGGGCGCGGAAGGACTTCAGGGGGCCGAGGAGGCCGGGGGTGGTCCAGTCGAGCAGCGCCCACAGCTCGGAGAGGTTGTTCTCCACCGGTGTGCCGGTCAGTGCCACGCGCGCGGGGGACGGGATCGTGCGCAGGGCCTTCGCCGTCGCCGAGTACGGGTTCTTGACGTGCTGCGCCTCGTCCGCGACGACCATGCCCCAGTGCTGCTCGGCCAGTGTCTCGGCGGCGGACCTCATCGTGCCGTACGTGGTGAGGACGAAGCCGCCGGCCAGGCCGTCCAGGGTGCGGTCGGGGCCGTGGAAGCGGCGGACGGGGATGCCGGGTGCGAACCGGTTGATCTCGCGCTGCCAGTTGCCCAGCAGGGAGGCGGGGCAGACCACCAGGGTCGGTTCGGTGCGGGCCCGCTTGAGGTGCAGGGCGATGACGGTGACCGTCTTGCCGAGGCCCATGTCGTCGGCGAGGCAGCCGCCGAGGCCGAGGGAGGTCATGAGGTCGAGCCAGGCCAGGCCGCGCAGCTGGTAGTCGCGGAGGGTGGCGCGCAGGCCCGGCGGTGGTTCGGCGGGGTGTACGCCTTCGGTGAGCCGGTCGCGCAGGGCGGCCAGCGCGCCGACCGGCACCACCTCGACCGTCTCGCCGTCGGCCTCCGCGCTGCCCGTGAGGGCGACGGACAGGGCGTCGACCGGGTCGAGCAGGCCCAGGTCGCGCTTGCGGGCACGGCGGACCAGGGTCGGGTCGACCAGCACCCACCGGTCGCGCAGCCGGACGACCGGGCGGTGGGCCTCCGCGAGGGTGTCCATCTCGGCCTCGGTGAGCGGGTCGCCGCCGATCGCCAGCTGCCAGCGGAACTGGAGGAGGTCCCCGCTCTCGAAGAAGCCGGTGCCGTCGGTCGCGGAGCCGGGAGCGGGCCGGACCACCGCTGTCGCGGTGAGGTCCTGGGCGAGGTCGCGGGGCCAGTGCACGGCGACCCCGGCGGCGGAGAGCCGGCCGGCCGCCACGCCCAGCAGGTCGATGACCTCCTCCTCGGAGAGGCTGAGGACGTCGGGCGCGTCCTGCTCGGTGAGCCGGTCGAGAGGCGGCCAGACGCGCGCCGCGCGCCGCACCGCGAGGGCGGCGTCCACGCGCGCGCGGGGGCCGAACGCCGCGTCGGCGGCTCCCGACCACAGGTCCGCCGCGTCGGCCACGAGGGTGGGGTCGGCGAGGCTGTGCACCTGGACGACCGCCGCTCCCGCGCTGCGCGCGCCGGGGTTGCCGTCGCCGTCCCCGTCGAACAGGTCGTACGCCGACAGATCCAGGCGGAGCGAGATCCGCACGCCCGCGTCCATGCCCGCGGCGACCTCCGCGGCCCAGTCGTGGGCGTCGGGCAGGCGCTGGGCTCCGCGTGCGGCGAAGGGTCGCCCCGAGGCGTGGGGTGCGGCCGGGGTGCGGGGCAGGGTGTCGGCGACCGCGTCCAGGAAGGCACGGATCAGTGCTTCCGGTTCCGGCAGCCGGATCGGGCCGGGGCCGTCCAACGGGACCGCGTGGCCCTCCGGGGGCATCGCGGCGGCCACCGCCCGCAGGTGCGCGACGTCGTCGGGGTCCAGCGGGCCGGCCCGCCAGGCGTCGTGCCCGGTCGCCGTCAGGCCGGGCAGCAGCCGGCCGCGCGCGGTGAGCCGCAAGGCGTGCAGCGCCGCGGCACCCCAGCACGCGGTGGCCGGGTGGGCCGCCGGGTCGTGCCGGGCGTGCACCAGCAGGGGCAGCGCCTCGCCGAGCGGGAGCGACAGCGCGGGCGTCGTCCCGCGCCGCACCGAGGCGCCGTGCCGCCGTACGACGGTGAGCTCCGTGAATCCGGGGGGCCGGGCATCGTCGCCGGGAGGCAGGACGTCACCGGGAGACGGGGCGGCGGTCACGGGCCCGCCCTCGGGGTCCCAGAAGGCGATGCGTGCGTCGCGCGGCAGAGCCGCGGGCCGGAAGACGGCCGCGAGCCGGACGGGGACGGACGGCGCGGGCCTCTCCGGCTGCCTCGCCCCTCGCCGCTCCCCCGCTCGTCCGGCGGACGTCGTGCCCACCACAGCCATGTCGCTCATACGTCCTGTCACCTCCCGCCCGTGTGCCGGATCAGATGTCTTCGACTCTACGGGCGGGGTCTGACAATCGGCCCTGGCGGCCTGCCGGGCCCGGCCGTCACGCGTACGCGGTCAGGGGACCGTGCGCGAGACGACGTACACCATCGGGTAGTCCGGGTTGTCCATGTTCACGACGACGTCCTGGGTGGGTGCCGGGTCCCGCTGCTCGTTGACGAGGCCCCACCAGGCACCGGACCCGCCGAACTCCCAGCCGGTGACCTGCTGGGCACGGTCGCTGATGGCGATCTTGTCCCGCTCCAGTGAGTCCCGGTCGACGTCCAGTCCCGCCAGGAAGGCGTCCAGTCCGGCGCCGGTGGTCTCGAACTGGACGTAGAGGCGGCTGGTCTTCCAGTTGTTCGTCTCGTAGTACGCGACCTCGTCGGACGGGACGGGGACGGGCACCTCGTAGATGCGGCGCTGGAGCTTGGACGGCCAGCCCTCCGTCATGCCGGTCGCCGCGTACTTCGCCTCCTTCTCCCTGCCGCTGTCGCGGCTCTGGTTGGCGGAGATGACGAGGTAGCCGGCCGGGATGCCGATGAGGAGCACGATGATGAGCAGGGTGAGCGACCGGCGGCGGATCACGTGCCGGCGGTCCTCCGCCGGGGTCCGGGACCCGTCCGGGGGCCCGGCCTGGTGGGGCAGGGAATCCGTCACAGCGACTCCCGGGTCGTACGGCGGGCCTCCGCGTACCGCTCGTAGCGCTCGTACCGCTCCACCCGGCGCCGTTTGGCGCGGCGGAACCGGCGGGCGACCAGCCGGGCCAGGTCGGCGGCGCCCACCATGCCGGCCTCGGGGCCGAGCTGGGCGCGGACGATGCGGGCCTCGGGGCGGTAGCCGCGGCCGGTGAGCTGGCGCTTGAAGGCGTCGCGGGCGGGGCCGATCAGCAGGTCGTCGGCGGCGCTGACCCCGCCGCCGATGACGAAGCAGGACGGGTCGAGGGCCGCGGCGAGGTTCGCGATGCCGACGCCGAGCCACTGTCCGATGTCCTGGAGCAGCTCGACGCACATGGCGTCGCCGTCACGGGCCAGGTCGGTGATCATCGGGCCGGTGATGTCGCCGATGCTTCCCTTGACGTGCTCGATGATCCCGTAGGCCACCGGCGAGTCGGCGGCGGCCAGCTCACGGGCCTCCCTGACCAGGGCGTTGCCGGAGCTGTACTGCTCCCAGCAGCCGCGGTTGCCGCACGGGCAGCGGTGGCCGCCGGGCACGACCTGCATGTGGCCGAACTCTCCGGCGACCCCGTACTTGCCGCGCTTGACCTGGCCGTCCTCCAGGATCGCGCCGCCGATGCCGGTGCCGAGCGTGATCATGACGAGGTGGTCCTCGCCGCGCCCGGCGCCGAAACGCCACTCGGCCCAGGCGGCGGTGTTGGCGTCGTTGTCCACCAGGACGGGGACGGCGAGGCGTCCGGCGATCCGGTCGCGCAGCGGTTCGTTGCGCCACGACAGGTGGGGGGCGAACAGCACGCGGTTGCGGTCGGCGTCGACCCAGCCGGCCGCGCCGATGCCGACGGCGTGCACGTCGTGCCGGTCGGAGAGGTCCAGTACCAGTTCGACGATGGTGTCCTCGACGACCTTGGGACTCTTGGACTTGTCCGGGGTCTCCGTGCGGAGCTTCTCCAGGATGTTGCCGTCGGCGTCGACGACGCCCGCCATGACTTTCGTACCGCCGATGTCGATACCGACCGTCGGCACGCGGGGTGCCGTCAGATGCGAGCGGCGTTCCCTCGTGCCCACGGTGCGCAGGACCGGGGCGCGGCGGGAGCCGATGGGGGCGGTGAAGTCACGGTAGGTGCTCATCGGGTGCGATTGTGCCGCACGGTCGTGTCGGGTGCCGAATGGGACAGGGGGTGGTGTGACCGGTTCGTTGCCCGGCGCGGGTGCGTCGCGGCTGGTCGCGCCCGCTCGGCCGAGCCGCAGATTGACACGGCCCCGCGCCCCTCAGGGGCGTCGCAGCTCATGGCGGAGATCGTCCAGCTCGTTTCCGCCCGCCATCTGCCGCGTCAGCTCGTCGAGCGTGATGTCCTCGCGCTCGTGGTTGCCCACCATCGTGCCCCGCTTCAGCAGCACGAACCGGTCCCCCACCAGGTACGCGTGGTGCGGGTTGTGGGTGATCAAGACAACACCCAGGCCCTGGTCGCGTGCCGCCGCCACATATTTCAGGACCACACCCGACTGCTTCACGCCCAGCGCCGCAGTCGGCTCGTCCAGCACGAGCACCTTCGCACCGAAGTGCACCGCGCGGGCGATCGCCACGCACTGGCGCTCACCGCCGGAGAGGGTGCCGATGGGCTGGTCGACGTCGCGCAGGTCGATGCCCATGCGGAGGAGTTCCGCGCGGGTGGTGCGGCGCATGTGGTCGACGTCCATGCGCTTGAACGGGGCGACGCCCTTGCGCGGCTCGGAGCCGAGGAAGAAGTTGCGCCAGACCGGCATGAGGGGGACGACGGCCAGGTCCTGGTAGACGGTGGCGATGCCGCGGTCCAGGGCCTCGCGCGGGGAGGCGAGGCGGGTCTCCTCGCCGTCGAGGCTCAGTGTGCCACCGTCGTGCTGGTGCAGACCGGCGATGATCTTGATGAGGGTCGACTTGCCGGCGCCGTTGTCGCCGAGCACGCAGGTGATCTCACCGGCGTGGACCTCCAGGGTCACGCCTTCGAGGGCGCGGACGTTGCCGTAGTTCTTGCTGACGCCGGACAGCTCGACGAGCGCCGTACGTGCTTCCGTCTCGGTCACTTGGTGGCCTCCGCGCGCTTGCGGACCCAGGCGTTGAGCAGGGTCGCCAGGAGCAGCATCGCTCCGAGGAAGAACTTGAACCAGTCGGGGTTCCACTCGGCGAAGACGATGCCCTTGCTGGTCATGCCGAAGATGAGGGCGCCGACCGCCGAGCCGACGGCGCTGCCGTAGCCGCCGGTGATCAGGCAGCCGCCGATGACGGCCGCGATGATGTAGATCAGCTCGTTGCCGACTCCCTCCCCGGACTGGACGACGTCGTACGAGAAGAGCAGGTGCTGGCCCGCGATCCAGGCGCCGAACGCCACGCCCATGTAGAGGCCGATCCTGGTCCTGGTGACCGGGACGCCGACCGCGCGGGCGGCGTCCTTGTTGCCGCCGACCGCGAAGATCCAGTTGCCGGCGCGGGTACGCAGCAGGATCCAGCTGGCGACGGCGACCAGGGCGAGCCACCACAGGATGGTGACCTTGAAGCCGACACCGCCGATGGTGAGCGTGGAGGCGAAGACCTCGCGGGCGGAGGGGAAGCCCTCCATGTCGGCGATCGTCTTGGTGGAGACGGTGCCGTCGATCAGCTTGGTGAAGCCCAGGTTCAGGCCGGTCAGCATGAGGAAGGTGCCGAGCGTGATGATGAAGCTGGGCAGTTTCGTCCGGGTGAGCATGAAGCCGTTGAAGGCGCCGATCGCCAGGGTGACCAGCAGGGACACGCCGACCCCGACCCAGACGTTGGCGGTCATCTGGTAGCTGAACATCGACGACACCAGGGCCGACGTCGTGACCATGACGCCCGCGGACAGGTCGAACTCGCCGCCGATCATCAGCAGCGCCACCGGGACGGCCATGATGCCGATCGTGGAGGCGGCGTAGAGGACCGTGCTGAGGCTGGAGGCGCGCAGGAAGCTGTCGGCGAAGAACGCGAAGAAGACGAAGACGGCGATCGCGCCGACGACGGAGCCCAGCTCTGGGCGGCCCAGCAGTTTCCGCAGCGGAGAAGCCTGCAGAATCCTTTCGTCAGTCCGGGCCTCCGTGGTGGCGCTCATCGAGTGCCCCGCTTCGTGTAGTCGGCCAGCTCGGCGGCGTCGTCCTTGGTGATGATCTGCGGGCCGGTGAGCACCGGCCGGCCGCCGCCGAGGACGTCGGCGTTGTACTTGTACAGCCACAGCAGGTCGACCGCCTCGTAACCCTGGAGGTAGGGCTGCTGGTCGACGGCGAAGCCGAGGGAGCCGTCCTCCAGTCCGGCGGCCACCTTGGCGTTCAGGTCGAAGGTGTCGATCTCGGCCTTGCTGCCCGCGCCCTGCTTGGCCTTCACGGCGGTGTCGGCGTACGGCGCGCCGAGGGTGACCACGGCGTCGACGGCCTTGTCGGTCTGGAGCTTGGCCTCGATGGCGGACTGCACGTCCGGCATGCTGGTGCCGTTGACGTAGAGCCGCTCGACCTTGCCGTCGAAGGTCTTCTCCACGCCGTCGCAGCGCTGCTCGTGACCGACGTTGCCCTGCTCGTGCAGCACGCAGACCGCCTGCTCGCGCCCGCGCTCGTTCAGCTCCTCGCCGACCGCCTCACCGGCGATGGTCTCGTCCTGGCCGATGTGGGTGAGGGCGCCGAACTGCTTGGACTCCTGCGAGCCGGAGTTCACGGTGATCACCGGGATGCCCGCCTTCCGGGCACGGTCCAGGGCGGACTTCATGGCGGCGGGCTTGGCGAGCGTGACGATGATCCCGTCGACCTTCTTGTCGATGGCCGTGTTCACGAGCTCCGCCTGCTGCTGGGCCTCGTCGTCCTGGGAGTACAGGAAGTTGATGTTGTCCTTCAGCGCGGCCTGCTCGGCGCCGCTCTGGACGATGTCCCAGAACGAGTCGCCATCACCGGAGTGAGTGATCATCGCGAAGGTCCAGCGGGGCGTGTCCACCGCCGCCTTCCCCTGGGCCGACGCGGCCTTGCGGGCGTCCTCGGCGCGCTTGCCTCCAGTGCTGCTGCAGCCGGCCAAGGACACCGACAGTGCCCCTGCCAGCGCTATGCCTACCCAGGTCCGAAACCGTGCCACGAGGCCGTGCCCTTCTCGCTGTGCCGTGCTGTGCGTGCCGGAGTCCGCGGGAACCCGGCCGGGTTCTCGAAACCCCAAACGCCCCATTGTGCGACACGGGAAACGATCACTCGGCGCCGGGGAACAGGTGTCGGTCACATTGTCCGGACATTGCGACGAACTCGCACGACGAACCGCACGGCGTACCGGACGCGCATCGGACGGTGTACGGGGCAGCGCGTCGGACGCGTATCGGACGCGTTTCGGACGGCAACCGCCTGGCCGCTCCGCACCGCCCGTCGGCCCGGTCAGGACCGTACGAGGAGCTGGAACTCGAAGGAGTAGCGGGACGGCCGGTAGGTGTGCGTGCCGAACTCGACCGCGCGTCCCGTGTCGTCGAACGTCGTGCGCTCCATGGTGAGCAGGGGGGCACCCTCGTCCTCGCCGAGCCGCTCGGCCTCGCCGGCGGTGGCGGCCCGGGCGCCGATCGACTGGCGGGCGCTGTGCAGGGTGATCCCGGCGGCGCGCATCAGCCGGTACAGGCCGGTGGCCTCCAGCTGCCCGGTGTCCAGGTCGAAGAGACCGGGCGGCAGGTAGTTGCACATGTACGCCATCGGCTCCCCGTGCGTCAGCCGCAGCCGTTCCACCCGGTGCACGTCGCTCTCCTCGGCGACGCCGAGCGCGGCGGCGACCTCGGCGGTCGCGGGGACGACGGTGTTGACCAGGACCTTCGTGGCCGGGCGCTGCCCCGCCGCCTCCAGGTCGTCGTACAGGCTGCTGAGCTCGAGCGGGCGCTTGACCCTGCTGTGCACGACCTGGGTGCCGACGCCCCGGCGGCGCACGAGCAGGCCCTTGTCGACGAGCGACTGGATGGCCTGGCGGACGGTGGGCCGGGACAGGCCGAGCCGCGCGGCGAGCTCGATCTCGTTGCCGAGCAGGCTGCCCGGGGTCAGCGCGCCGTGCCCGATCGCCGCCTCCAGCTGCTGCGACAGCTGGAAGTACAGCGGCACGGGGCTGCTGCGATCCACGCTGAGGTCCAGCGACACGGTGGGATCCACTTCTGGTTTCGGCACGGGCCGAGCGTAGCTCCGTGCGCTGTTGACGGGAAGTTGTGCAGTTCGATTGTCCGGACATACACATTGACAGTGCGCGGGCTGTGAGCCCACTTTGATTCCATGCGCATCGGGGTCATCGGGACGGGCCGCATCGGCACCGTTCACGCCAACACGCTCAGCCGCCATCGCGACGTCGGATCCCTGATCCTCACGGACGCCGACATCACGCGGGCGCAGGACCTGGCCCACCGGCTGGGCGAGACCGCGGCACCGGGGGTCGACGAGATCTTCCAGTGGGGCGTGGACGCCGTGGTGATCACCACGGCGACGCCGGCCCACGCCGAACTGATCGGCCGGGCGGCGCGCTCGGGGCTGCCGGTGTTCTGCGAGAAGCCCATCGCCCTGGACGTGCCCGGCACGGTGCAGGCGATCGCCGAGGTGGAAGCCGCCGGAACGATTCTTCAGATGGGGTTCCAGCGCCGCTTCGACGCCGGCTACACGGGGGCCCGCGAGGCGGTACGGTCCGGGCGGCTCGGCCGGCTGCACACCGTCCGGGCGGTGACCAGCGACCAGGCGCCGCCACCGGCCGCGTATCTGCCGCAGTCCGGCGGGCTCTACCGGGACACGCTGATCCACGACTTCGACATCCTGCGCTGGGTGACCGGCCGGGAGATCACCGACGTGTACGCCGCCGGGTCCGACGCCGGGCCGCCGATGTTCCGCGCGGCACACGACGTGGACACCGGCGCGGCGCTCCTCACGCTGGACGACGGCACGCTGGCCACGGTGACGGCGACGCGGCTGAACGGCGCGGGGTACGACGTGCGCATGGAGCTGGCCGGTGAGCTGGACCAGATCGTCGTCGGCCTGGACGACCGTACGCCGATCGCCTCGACGGAGCCGACCGGGCCGCCGGCCGCGGACAAGCCGTGGACCGGCTTCGTGGAGCGGTTCGGGCCCGCCTACGAGGCGGAGCTGGCCACGTTCGTCGAGGTCGTGCGCGGCGAGCGGGCCAACCCGTGCGACGGGCGCGAGGCGCTGCAGGCGCTGCGGATCGCCGAGGCCTGCGAGATCTCCCGGCGCGAGCGCAGACCGGTGCGGCCGGACGAGGTCCCGGGGGCCGCCGCGTCCCTCGCGGGGTGAGCGGGCCGCCGGGTGCGTCTGCGCGCCGCGCCCCGCCGTGTCGTCCCCGTGCTAGCCGCCGCCGGGTGCGTCTCCGCGCTCCGCCCCGTCCTCCTCGTATGCCTCCAGGAGTCCCGCGTCGTACGCCAGCAGCGCGATCTGGACCCGGTTGCCGAGGCGGAGCTTGGCCAGGATGCGGGAGACGTGCGTCTTGACGGTGGCGAGGCTCATGAAGAGTTCCGCCGCGATGGCGGCGTTGGCCATGCCCCGGCCGACCGCGACGGCGACCTCGCGCTCGCGGTCGTTGAGCACGGCGACGCGCGCACGCGCGCGCGTGCGCCTGGCGTCGGCGGCGCCGCCTGCCGCGTGCTCCATCAGCCGGCGGGTCACGGCGGGCGACAGAACGGGATCGCCGGCCGCGACCCTGCGCACGGCGTCGAGGATCTCCGCGGGCGGGGTGTCCTTGAGGACGAACCCGGCGGCACCCGCGCGCAGGGCCCGCAGCACCTGCTCGTCCGCGTGGAAGGTGGTGAGCACGACGACCTGCGGGGCGTCCGGGCGGCCCCGCAGCCGCTCGGTGGCCGTCAGGCCGTCCACCCCCGGCATCCGGATGTCCATGAGGACGACGTCCGGGCGGGTGCGGTCGACGAGCGCCCCGACCTCGTCGCCGTCGGCGGCCTCACCGACGATCTCGATGTCGTCGGCGCCGCCCAGCATGAAGGACAGCCCTGCCCGCACCAGCGGGTCGTCGTCGACGAGGAGCAGTCTGATCGCAGTCATGGTGCTTACGTAATCACGGTTGCGGCGGGCCGACTTGGTTCCTGGGGCAAGCGGCGACCCGTCGGCGGCGGCACGCCGACGGCGGACGGCAGGCGGGCGACGGCCGTCCGGCCCCGGACGTCCGGCTCACCCCCACGGCAACAGCGCCCGCACTTCGAAGCCGCCCTCGGGTGTGGGGCCGTGCTCCAGGGTGCCGCCCGCGAGCGTGGCTCGCTCGGCCAGCCCGATCAGGCCCTGCCCCGAGCCGGGCACGTCCGGCACCTCGCCCTCGGGCGGGGAGTTGCGCACGGACATGGCGAGGCCGTCGCCCGGGGCCCCCGCGACGGAGACGGTGACCTCGGTGCCGGGGGCGTGCTTGCGCGCGTTGGTCAACGCCTCCTGGGCGATGCGGTAGGCGGTGCGGCCGACGGAGGCCGGCACCGCGGCGGGGTCGGTGACGCGGCCCACGAGGGCGATCTTCATGTCCGCCTCGCGGGACTCGGCGACCAGGGCGTCGAGCGCCGAGAGCGTCGGCTGGGGGCGGCCCGCGTCGTCGGACTCCGCCGCCCGCAGCACGCCGATGATCTCCCGCAGGTCCTGGAGGGCCTCGTGCGCGCTCTCGCGGATGACACCGGCCGCCCGCGCCACCTCCTCCCGGGAGGCGTCGGGCCGGAACTCCAGCGCGCCCGCGTGCACGCTGAGCAGCGTCAGCCGGTGCGCGAGGACGTCGTGCATCTCGCGGGCGATGGCCTCCCGGGCCAGCCGTTGCGCCTGCTCGGCCCGCAGCCGGGCCTCCGTCTCGGCGCGCCGGGCGCGGTCGCGCAGGCTGAGCATGAGCTGCCGCTTGGAGCGGGCGAGCATGCCCCAGCCCGCCACGGCGGTGGCGAGCAGGATGCCGAAGACGACGACCCCGACGTAGGGGAGCTGGGGATCGGGGCGTAGCCAGTAGTGGACGGGCTGCAACACGATGTGCGCGCCCGCAACCCAGGCCACGTACCGGAAGGGCCGGTGCACGGCCAGGGTGAAGAGGGAGACGAGGGCGGTACCGCTCGAGGTGACCGAGACGAATCCGATGGGCAGCATGGCCACGGCGAGCCCGGCCGGCCACCGGCGCCTGAGCCAGACGGCGGCGCAGGCTAGGGCGCCGATCAGCTGGTCGGCGATCTCCATGGAGTACGGGAGGTTCGGCTCGTCCTCCAGGGCGTCCGCGCTGAGGATGCCGATCACGACGGCGATCAGGAAGCAGCTGAAGTCGACGATCCAGTCGCGCGCGGTTCGCCGGGGCCGCCCGGACCCCCGGAATCGCCTTCCGGACGGTGCGCGGTCTTCGTGCTCCTGGCCCGGGTCGAGCTGTGCGATCAGCGCCGAGGGCAGCAGCCAGCGGCGCTCCGGGAACGCCGGGGTGATCCGCGCCGGCCTGTCTTCGTTCACAGTCCACGAACCTATGCGGCGCCGGACACCGTGACCGCCGTGCGTACGGGATCGCCGACCAAAGTCGCGGAACCGGGGACTTTCGGCGCGCCGGGCGACGGGTGACGGGGACTTCGGTCGGGCGGGGCTCGCCCCGCGGCCGATGCGCGTGGGGGGTCCGCGGGGCGAGAGTCGGGGGCATGAAGGAACTACTGGGAATCATCGGCTTCCTCGCCCTGGTGCAGGGCGTGGCGGGCCTGGTGCACGAGTTCACCGACCTGGACTGGGGACTCGTGCACCGGGTCGGTTTTCTCGACGGCTACGGGATCTACGCGAGTGTGGCCCTCATCGTGCTGGCCCTCGCGCTGTTCGCCGCCGCCGAGAGCCGGAAACCCGGGTGATCCGGGAAGCCGGTGATCCGGGAAGCCGGCGATCCGGAGCCCCCGGGCGATCCGGGGTGCCGGCTCGGTGTGCGCGGCCTTCAGCAGCCGTGGTCGACGAGGTCGAACGAGGCG
This sequence comes from Streptomyces sp. NPDC017890, assembly GCF_044328675.1. Lineage (NCBI taxonomy): Bacteria > Bacillati > Actinomycetota > Actinomycetes > Kitasatosporales > Streptomycetaceae > Streptomyces > Streptomyces sp. NPDC017890. The sequence continues at coordinate 30,554 of NZ_JBIRHU010000032.1, read as the reverse complement.
TAGTGGTCGGCCGTGTAGTAGTCCTCCTGGTAGTCCTCACCGGTGACGATGCGGCGGGCGCCACGCGTGTCGGAGCCCGGCGTGATCACCGTGTACTCGTGGTAGTAGCCGGTGGACCGGCCGGGCAGGATGCCCTCCCGGTTCTGGAAGACGGTCCCGTCCTGTTCGAAGGGGTAGGGGCCGCCCTGCTCGATCAGGTCGAGCGTGTCGTGGGCTTGGGAGGGCAGGTCGCTGTAGCAGATGTCGCCGACCGCCGCGGTGGCGGCGCCCGACACGGTGGCGGCGCCCGCCGTGGTCGCGGAGACGGTGCCGCCCATGAGGAGGGCGGACAGGACTGCGGCTGCTGCGCCGAGCCGAGCGGCGCGTGGGGGGAATCGCATGACCTCATGATGACGCGCGTAGACAGTGGCATGTCAATGACAAGGTCGTGGAGTTTCCCGGAACGTCGTATGTGTTTTCGGCGAGTTCACCGACCACCGCCCGGGACGCGCCCGTCCGGGCGGCGGCGACGCGACCCCGTCGCGGTCACGCGTTCTCCGGCAGCTCGTACGTGCCGTACTCGGGGCGTCCGGCCAGGTCGTACGACTGGATGGAGACGCCCGCGGCCGTCACGCGCCCGCCGGTGTGCCGGAAGGCCGTCGGCAGGGTGCCCTCCACGAAGAGGCGGCGCCCGGCGCCGAGCACCACGGGGAAGGTCAGCAGGTGGACCGTGTCGACGAGGCCGAGCGCCAGCAGCGACCCCGCGAGGGCGCCGCTGCCGTGCACCTGGAGCTCTCCGTCGGTGCGCTCCTTCAGCACGGTGACCTCCTTGGCGAGGTCACCGCCGAGCACGGTCGTGCCCGCCCAGCCGGGGTCGGTGAGGGTGGTGGAGGCGACGTACTTCGGCAGACCGTTGAGCTTGGACGCGACGGGGTCGGCGGGGTCGGTCATCTTCGGCCAGTACGAGGCGAAGATCTGGTACGTACGACGGCCGAGGAGGAACGCGCCGACGCGGCCGAACACCTCGTCGACGAACCGGCCGAAGTCCTCGTCGCCGTACGGGACGCTCCAGCCGCCCTGGCCGAAGCCGTCGCGGGTGTCCTCCTGGGGTCCGCCGGGGGCCTGGTAGACGCCGTCGAGGGTGAGGAAGGTGGTGAGTACGAGCTTTCCCATGACGGGTGCCTGCTTTCCGGTGCCGTGAGTCGTGCCGTGACTCGTGCTGTGAGTGGTGTCGTCACCGTTGAGACTCCGGCGGCGTCGGCGACTCATCGGTCAGGTCGACGTCCGTTCACCGCCAGCGGGTGCGGGGCGGGCCCGCTGGGATGGACCCATGAACACGAACTCACTCACTCACCCCTCCGCACTTCTGACCGGCCGGACGGCCCTGGTGACGGGCGGCAGCCGCGGGATCGGCGCGGCGACCGCGCTGCGGCTGGCGCGTGAGGGCGCGGACGTGGCCCTCACCTATGTCAACGGCAAGGACGCGGCCGAGGACGTCGTGCGGGCCGTCGAGGCACTGGGGCGCCGGGCGGTGGCCCTGCGGGCGGACTCCGCCGACGCGGACGAGGCGGCGGGCTCGGTGGAGCGGGCGGCACAGGCGCTCGGCGGCCTCGACGTGCTGGTCAACAACGTGGGCCTGGGCGTGCTCGGTCCGCTGGAGAGCCTGTCCCTCACCGACGTCGACCGGCTGCTGGCCGTGAACGTCCGCGGGGTCTTCCTGACCTCGCAGGCGGCCGCGTCCCGCATGCCCGAGGGCGGCCGGATCATCACGGTCGGCAGCTGCATGACGCAGCGGGTGCCCGGACCCGGCGGGACGCTGTACGCGATGAGCAAGTCGGCGCTGATCGGGCTGACCAAGGCACTGGCCAGGGAGCTGGGTCCGCGCGGGATCACCGCCAACATCGTCCACCCGGGGCCGATCGACACCGACATGAACCCGGCGGACGGCCCCTACGCCGACGGTCAGTCGGCCCTGACGGCGCTGAACCGCTTCGGCACGGCGGACGAAGTGGCCTCGACGGTGACGTACCTGGCGGGTGCCTCGTACGTCACCGGCGCGGAGTTCGCGGTGGACGGCGGTCACGCGGCGTAGGCGGCACGCCCGCACGACTGCGCGCGGGGCGCACCGGTGCTGTCCGGCCGGTGCGCCCCGCGGGTCCTGGAGGGCCGGCCGTCCCGTTCCGGTGGGGCGGCCGGTCCTTTCGTGCGTCAGCCGCCGAGTTCCTGGTGGCGGGCGGCCAGGTGGCCGGCGCCGTCCTCCGTCAGGGAGCCGAACAGGCGCAGGCGGGAGATGCCGCCGTCGGGGAAGATGTCCACGCGCGCGTGAGTGCCGACGGCCGCCTCGGGCAGGACGAAGCGGTGGTTGGTGTCGGGCTGCATCCGGGTGCGCGGGAGCACCTCGCGCCACTCGCCGGACTCGCCGTCCTTCACGGACACCGACGCCCAGCCGGCCGAGTTGCCCTTCAGGTACGCCGTGTCGATCTCGATCGCGCGGATCTGTACGCGGTCCGCCAGGCGGTAGCTGATCCAGTCGTTGCCCTGGTCGCGGCGGCGGCGGGTCTCCCAGCCGTCGTCCATCTTGCGGGAGCGGCCCGGCTGGATGGTGTTGGTGGCCGGCGAGTAGAAGAGGTTGGAGGCGTCCTCGACCTGGCCGCCGTTCTCCAGGGCGACCACGTCGAAGGTGCCGAGGGCCGCGAGCCACGCCGGGTCCGGGACGACCTCGCCGTACACGCGCAGGCGGGCGATGCCCCCGTCGGGGTGCTGCTTGAGGCGCAGGTGGGTGAAGCGCTGCTCGGCGGAGACGGCGAAGCCGTTGGCGGCGTGGCCGCCGACCGCGGTGCGCGGGACGAGGGTCGTCCACTTCACGTCGTCCGCGAGCAGTTCCTCGGGCGACGGGGAGCCGGCGACCGAGGTGCCCTCGACGGAGACGGCCTGCGGGTAGTTGCCGCGGAAGTGGGCGGTGTCGACGACGATGCCGCGGATCACTCCGGGGGCGCCGAGGCGGATCAGCGCCCAGTCGTGGTCGTCCTCGGTGGGCCAGGGGTGCCCGGCCGAGGCGCCACGGCGCCGGCGGGTCTCCCAGCCGTCCATGACCTTGCCCTTGTGCCCGAAGTGCTCGGGGTCGAACTCGGCGGGCCCGGGCACCAGCAGGTTCTCGCGCTGGGCGAAGAACTCGTCGTTGGCGGCGACGACACCCGCGCCGAGCTGCCGGTCGGCAAGGTTGGCGTACTGGGTGAAGGGAAGGTCGGCGGTGCGGTAGTCCGCGTACGGGTCGCCGCCTCCGTAGGGGTTCGCGTCGCCGGTGAAGCTGGCCAACGAGGGGTTCTGCTGGGCCGTCACGGTGATCAGGTGTTCCTTTCGGGGTCGTTCGAGGTGATCTGGATTCAGGAGGTCCGGACGGGTCAGGCCCGGGTGAGGAGCTGTCCCTTCGGCTCGGTGAACGCGCCGTCCGCCACGACGCGCTGTCCGCGCAGCCAGGTGGACTTCACGACGCCGTACAGGGTCCTGCCCGCGTACGCGGTGACGCGGTTGCGGTGCTGGAGGGCGGCCGGGTCGACGGTGAACGTCTCGTCGGGGGCGAGGACCGCGAAGTCGGCGTCGTGGCCGGCCGCGATGGCGCCCTTGCGCCCGTCGAGGCCGACCTGGCGGGCCGTGTTCGCGGACATCCAGCGCACGATGTCCTCCAGACCCAGGCCGCGCTCGCGGGTCTTGGTCCACATCGCCGGCAGGCTGAGCTGGAGGCCGGCGATGCCGCCCCAGGCGGTGGCGAAGTCGTCGGTCTTGAGGTCGGCGGTGGACGGCGAGTGGTCGGTGACCACGCAGTCGATCGTGCCGTCGGCCAGTGCCTGCCACAGCAGGTCCTGGTTGGCGGCCTCGCGGATGGGCGGGCAGCACTTGAACTCGCTCGCGCCGTCCGGCACTTCCTCGGCGGTGAGGGTGAGGTAGTGGGGGCAGGTCTCGACGGTCACCTTCACACCCTCGGCGCGGGCCTCGGCTATCAGCGGCAGGGCGTCGCTGGAGGAGAGGTGCAGGATGTGCACGCGGGCGTCGAACCGCTTGGCCTGCGCGAGGAGGCCCGCGATCGCGGTGTCCTCGGCGTCGCGCGGGCGGCTGGCGAGGAAGTGGGAGTACTTGGGGCCGCCCTGCTGCGGGGCGGCGGCCAGGTGGTGCGGGTCCTCGGCGTGCACGATCAGCAGGCCGTCGAAGGCCGCGATCTCCGCGAGGGACCGGGCGAGCTGCTCCTGGTCGAGGTGCGGGAACTCGTCCACGCCCGACGGCGACAGGAACGCCTTGAAGCCGAAGACCCCGGCCTCGTGCAGCGGGCGCAGGTCCTTGACGTTGTCGGGAAGGGCACCGCCCCAGAAGCCGACGTCGATGTGGGCCTTGTCGGCGGCGACCTCGCGCTTGGTGCGCAGGTTGTCGACGGTCGTGGTCGGCGGGATGGAGTTCAGCGGCATGTCGACGAGGGTGGTGATGCCGCCGGCCGCAGCGGCGCGGGTGGCGGTCCAGAAGCCCTCCCACTCGGTGCGGCCGGGGTCGTTCACATGTACATGGGTGTCGACCAGGCCGGGCAGGACGACGTGGTCGCCGACGTCCTCCAGCCGGGCGCCGGCGGGTACGGGGGCGTCGTACGGCAGAACGGCCGTGATCTCCCCCCCGGTCACCGCGATCGACGCGGCGCGTATCCCCTCGGGAGTGATGACGCGCGTCGAGCGCAGCACCAGTTCAGCCTCGGACACCCGAACCCCTCTCTCTGCCGTCGATTTCAACGTTCTGTTGAAGGAGTCTTCATTCCCCGTTCCGCGACGTCAAGAGGCACCGTTTGCGCAGACATGCCCGACGGCACCCCTCTAGACGTTTCCACAAAGCGGAATTAGAATTCCAGCAAGCAGAACGTAGCTACGTACAAGCCGGTAGTCAACCGGCCGCCGGGTACGCTTCTTTCCTCCCGCCAGCCTCGAAAGGAACGTGCCGTGCCGACGTCCAGCGCCAGCACCACCGACTCCGCCAGGTCCGCCACCGGGGGCGTCCAGTCCCTGGAGCGCGCCTTCGACCTGCTCGAACGGATGGCGGACGCGGGCGGCGAGGTCGGCCTCAGCGAGCTCTCCGCGAGCAGCGGGCTGCCGCTGCCGACCATCCACCGCCTGATGCGCACGCTCGTGGCCTGCGGATACGTACGCCAGCAGCCCAACCGGCGCTACGCCCTCGGCCCTCGTCTGATCCGGCTCGGCGAGTCCGCCTCCCGGCTGCTCGGCACCTGGGCGCGCCCGCACCTGGCCCGCCTGGTCGAGGAGACCGGCGAGACGGCGAACATGGCACTGCTCGACGGCGACGAGATCGTGTACGTCGCGCAGGTGCCGTCCAAGCACTCCATGCGCATGTTCACCGAGGTCGGCCGGCGCGTCCTGCCGCACTCCACCGGCGTCGGCAAGGCGCTGCTCGCGGACTTCCCGGCGGAGGACGTGCGGGCCCTGCTGGGGCGGACCGGCATGCCGGCCGCGACCGAGAAGACGATCACCACGCCGGACGGGTTCATCGCGGCGCTGGAAGAGGTGCGGCGCCAGGGATACGCGATCGACGACAACGAGCAGGAGATCGGCGTCCGCTGCCTGGCCGTCTCCGTGCCGGACTCCCCCACCGCGGCCGCCATCTCGATCTCCGGTCCGGCCGGCCGCGTCACGGAGGCCGCGACCGAGCGGATGGTGCCGCTGCTCCAGCAGGTGGCGGCGGAACTGTCGGAGGCCCTGCTCGCCTCGAACGGCAACCCGGCCGCCTGAGGCACACCACGGGCCGCACCACGAACGGACAGCCCCCGGCCTGCCGAGGCCGGGGGCCGCGGGCGTCGCGCGTCCGGCGCGTCAGTGTCTGAGCGCCTCGGCGTCCGAGCACCTCACGGGCGCGTCGGTTCGCCGAACAGTTCCACGGCGTGACGGACGTCCGCCAGTCCTCGCGACAGGGCGCTGACGGAGCCGATCGCGCCCACTATCAGCAGCAGGGAGCGGTGCAGTCGCGGCACCTCGGGGACACCGTGGTCCGTCATCGCGGCGAGGTCGGCCAGTTCGTCCTCGGCGAAGACCCTGTCCGGGAAGTCGGTGGGCAGCAGGGCGAGTTGGCGGCGTAACCGGGACACCGCGGTCCGCAGTGCGGTCACTCTCACGTCCTCGTCCCCGACGGCCACTTGCTCCTGCCCCAAGCTCCGCAACACAGTCCCTCCCCCTCGCACCCCGTTGTGCGCCCCTCCGCGGTGAACGTGCCGAGCGCCCCTCGGCACCGGCCGGGCACCGGGGACGCGGGCAAGTAAAGTCCACCCCGCACCGGACGCGCCACCGGATGGACCGAAATTCAGCCTTCGGAAACCCGGCGCACGCCGGAGCGTTCGGCGGGCGGTCAGGTATGCAGGACGCATGACGGACAACGAAGACCAGGTAGCGGGGGTAGCGGGGCTGTTGCTCGCCGCCGGGGGCGGGCGGCGGCTCGGCGGACGCCCCAAGGCCCTGCTGGAACACCGCGGACATCCACTCGTCGAACACGCGGTCGCCGCGTTGCGCGCGGCAGGCTGCGCCCGCGTGCACGTCGTCCTGGGGGCGCGGGCAGCGGATGTGCGGGCGCGGGCGGCGCTCGAAGGGTGCGTTCTCGTGGACAACCCCGACTGGGAACGCGGCATGGGGTCGTCACTGTGCGCCGGACTCGCCTCGCTGACCGGCACCGGGGCGGGGGCCGCACTGGTCTCACTGGTGGACCAGCCCGGGATCGGCACGGAGGCGATGGCGCGGGTGCGTGCCGGGTACCGGGACGAGACGTCACTCGCCTCGGCGGCGTACGCGGGCGTGCGCGGACATCCCGTCCTCCTCGGCGCCGCCCACTGGGCCGGTGTCTTGGCGACTGCGACCGGGGACCGGGGGGCACGCGCCTACCTGAGGGCACACGCGGCGGAGATCGCGCTGGTGGAGTGCGGGGACGTGGCGCAGCCCTACGACATCGACACCGAGGCCGACCTGGTCCACCTTGAGTGAGGGAGGTGGCACCGAGCGCCACCTTCCCTCGACCCGGAGAATCTCGACATCAACAAACCATTGAAGTTCCACGATGAGGAAACTACTATCCACTGACCAGAAGCACCCGGCCGCACATCGGGTGCGCAATGCCCCATACGCGCCCTCTGGCACCCGGTGCCACCGCTGAAGGAAGTGACAGCTCATGTCCGCACCAGCGCCGTCCCCGCTGGCCATCGTCGACGCCGAGCCCCTGCCCCGGCAGGAGGAGGTCCTCACCGATGCGGCGCTCGCCTTCGTGGCCGAGCTGCACCGGCGGTTCACGCCCCGGCGTGACGAACTCCTCGCCCGCCGTGCGGAGCGCCGCGCCGAGATCGCCCGCACCTCCACGCTCGACTTCCTCCCGGAGACGGCCGCGATCCGCGCGGACGACTCCTGGAAGGTGGCCCCCGCTCCGGCCGCGCTGCAGGACCGCCGGGTCGAGATCACCGGCCCCACCGACCGCAAGATGACCATCAACGCACTCAACTCGGGCGCGAAGGTCTGGCTCGCGGACTTCGAGGACGCCTCCGCGCCGACCTGGGAGAACGTCGTCCTCGGCCAGCTCAACCTGGCCTCCGCCTACACCCGCACCATCGACTTCACCGACGAGCGCACCGGCAAGTCGTACGCCCTGCGCCCGGACGAGGAGCTGGCGACGGTCGTCATGCGCCCGCGTGGCTGGCACCTCGACGAGCGCCACCTCCAGGTGGACGGCCGCCCGGTCCCCGGCGCCCTGGTCGACTTCGGCCTGTACTTCTTCCACAACGCCCAGCGCCTGCTGGACCTCGGCAAGGGCCCGTACTTCTACCTCCCGAAGACGGAGTCCCACCTGGAGGCCCGCCTCTGGAACGAGGTCTTCGTCTTCGCGCAGGACCACGTCGGCATTCCGCAGGGCACCGTCCGCGCCACCGTCCTGATCGAGACGATCACAGCCGCGTACGAGATGGAGGAGATCCTCTACGAACTGCGCGACCACGCCTCCGGGCTGAACGCGGGCCGCTGGGACTACCTGTTCTCCATCGTCAAGAACTTCCGGGACGGCGGCGCCAGGTTCGTCCTGCCGGACCGCAACGCGGTCACGATGACCGCCCCGTTCATGCGGGCGTACACCGAACTCCTCGTCCGCACCTGCCACAAGCGCGGCGCGCACGCGATCGGCGGCATGGCGGCGTTCATCCCGTCGCGCCGGGACGCCGAGGTCAACAAGGTCGCCTTCGAGAAGGTCCGCGCCGACAAGGACCGCGAGGCCGGCGACGGCTTCGACGGCTCCTGGGTCGCCCACCCCGACCTGGTCCCGATCGCCATGGAGTCCTTCGACAAGGTCCTCGGCGACAGGCCCAACCAGAAGGACCGACTGCGCGAGGACGTCGACGTCAAGGCGGCCGACCTGATCGCCGTCGACTCCCTGGACGCCAAGCCGACCTACGCGGGCCTGGTCAACGCCGTGCAGGTCGGCATCCGCTACATCGAGGCGTGGCTGCGCGGCCTCGGCGCCGTCGCCATCTTCAACCTGATGGAGGACGCGGCCACCGCCGAGATCTCCCGCTCGCAGATCTGGCAGTGGATCAACGCGGAGGTCGTCCTCGACAACGGCGAGCAGGTCACCGCCGAGCTGGCCCGCAAGGTCGCCGCCGAGGAACTGGCGAACATCCGCGCCGAGATCGGCGACGAGGCCTTCGCGGCCGGCAACTGGCAGCAGGCCCACGACCTGCTGCTCACCGTCTCCCTCGACGAGGACTACGCCGACTTCCTGACACTGCCGGCGTACGAGCAGCTGAAGGGCTGACGCCCGGTCACGGCAAGGCCCGCCCGCGCCCCGGTACCGCACGGCACCGGGGCGCGGGCGTGTGCGTGCGCGCGTGCCGGGCCGCGTACGTCAGCCCAGGTGCACGGACCAGTCCTGCTCGGCGGGCGGCTTGCCGTGCAGGTCGGGGACCCGCTTGAGCCAGTCGGGACGGCCACGCTCGGTACGTGCCGCACGCGCGGCGTTCTCGGCGGCGAGTTCCTCGCGGGTCGGGAAGTCGGTGGGCAGCCACTCCCGGGAGGCCCGCACGCGCGCGTGCAGATAGCCGACGTAGGCGGCACGGACCTCGTCCGGCGTGCCGAAGCCGGCCTCACAGGTCAGCCAGGCCTCCGGCACCCGCGCCACCACGTCGCGCAGCAGCTCCTCAGTCACCTTCGGCGCCAGCTCGGCGTCGGCGGCCCGGACGTCGGGCGCGTAGTGGCCGAGGGCGTGGTGGCGGAAGTCGTACGCCTTCTGGGGCGGGGAGGCGCCCCAGCGGTGGTGGAAGACGAGGGCCGCCCCGTGGTCGATCAGCCACAGGCGCGGGGGCGCGATGCCGAAGGTGGGCCAGACCATCAGGTTGGAGCTGTGCACCGTGCGGTCGACGTTCACGGTGAGGGCGTCCAGCCAGACGACGCGTCCGGCCTCCTCGGAGCCGACGGGGAAGACGTTCGCGACCTCGGGCGTGAGGTCGGCGCCGCCCGACAGGTAGTCCATGCCGAGGTTGAGTCCCGCGCTCGCGTCCAGCAGGTCCCGCACCTCCTGGTGCGGCTCGCCGGCGGCGATCGCCGGGTCGAAGTGGGCGAGGACCAGCTCCGGCACCCGAAGCCCCAGCTCACGCGCCAGCTCCCCGACGATCACCTCGGCGACCAGCGCCTTGCGGCCCTGCGCGGAGCCGGTGAACTTCACGACGTAGGTGCCGAGGTCGTCGGCCTCGACGACACCGGGGACGGAGCCGCCGGTGCGCAGGGGCTCGACGTAGCGGGTCACTACGACCTTTTTCAACACTTCCCAGGCCACCCATCTCTTCAACCTTATGATCCACGGATCACTTTTCCGGGGCGGGGAGGCAGGAACCATCGGTCCCCTCCGTTGCCCACGATCCCCGCAGGGTAGGCGACCAGTTTGGACGAATGAGGACTGCCCGTAAGCAAGCCTGCGACGAAGACCACCGGGGCCGGACGCTGTCCGCTGTGCTGCGTGTGCACCGGCCGAAGGACGTGTCCCGGACACCACCCGCGGCGGAACCGTCGTCGTCGCAGCTCTGTCTGCTGGTGGTGTGCGTCGGCTGACCCGGCCGTCCCTGGCGTGGGCGGGTGGCGGCACCGGCCCCGCCCAGCTATGTGGCATCCGTTTCACGAGCAGCGGTCGCGGCGTAGTCGGTCGGGGTCCGGCCGTAGTACTTGCGGAAGGCGCGGGCGAAGTGGCCGCTGTCGGCGAACTGCCAGCGGGCGGCTATCTCCGTGACGGTCATGCGCCGGTGCGATGCGACGAGCGCGCGGCATGCCTCCTCGAGGCGGCGGCGCCGGATGTAGGCGCTCAGCGGTCGGCCTTCCCTGGCGAAGGCCCGTTGGAGGGTACGCGGGGAGACGTTCAGCTCCCGGGCGAGAGCCGAGGGGGACAGAGCGGGGTCGGTGAGCCGGCGGTCGGCCAGGTCCCGCGCGGCTTGGGCCAGGGCCGGCGACAAGAGGGGCTCCACGTCGTCCAGGCCGCCCCCGGCGGCGGCCCGGGCCAATTCGGCCAGAGTGCCGCGGGCGGCGTCGACCCCGGCCGGCCCGAGACGGTCCAGCATCCGGCCCACCATGGCGGCGTGCGCCGTCAGCAGCCGCACCTCGGCGGTGTCGGCCGGACCGGAGGCCGGCCCGCCGCGTTGGGGCCGCACCTCTGCGGCGGGCAGGACGAGTACCTGCACGACGGTGCGTGGCGCCGCGGAGAAGTGGGACAGCCTTCCCGTCTGTACCAGCAGGCGGCCGGCCGGTGCCGTGTGCTCGGCTCCTCCCGGTTCACCGAACCGCCAGGCCCCCCGGTGGACGATCCACAGGCGTACGTGATCGTCGACCCCGACCCGCCGGCCCCCTGTCCGCAGGGCGGCCGCCGTCTCGAAGCGGTTGAACATCATGTCCCGCACCCGGAACCCACGGGACCGCACCGAGAACCCGGACACGGTCGTCCGGCGGAAGGGCGCCAGAGCGAAGGACTCGCCCATCCTGCTCCGCCACTCCTGTGCGAAGACGCTGAAGGCGTTCGCGCCGCTCACGTCCGCCGAGAAAGTCCCGCTCATCGTTGTCGCGAATCTCCCGTTCGAGCTGACGCACCGGTCCGAGGCGCCGGGACCACACGCTTCCTACCCTTGTTCCGGCATACATCGAAGATCCGACATCCGCAGTCCGGAATGTCGATACAAGGGTAACGAGGTGGCGAAATTGAGCACGCTCGCGATCGTGGGCGCAGGCCCTCAACTCGGGCGCGCGATCGGCCGGCGGTTCGCCGCCGAGGGGGTCGACGTGGCGCTGATCGCCCGCAGCCGTACGACGCTGCAGGCGGTGGCCGACGAGTTGTCCGACACGGGCGTGCGGGCCGAGGCGTTCCCCGCCGACGTGACCGACCGTCCCGCTCTGCACGCGGCGCTCAGCGCCGCCGAGGAGCGGCTGGGACCGATCGACATACTCGAGTACTCGCCCGCGCCGTCCCTGGCCGACCTGCGCCGGGCGCCGCTGGTCGAGGCCACGAAGGTCACCGTCGACTCGGTTCTGGCCCAGCTGGACCTCTATCTGCTCGGGGGCGTGGCGGCGGTGCAGCACGTCCTGCCCGGCATGCTGGAGCGTGGCACGGGGACGATCCTGGTCAGCAGCGGGGCGGGGTCGGGGCCGGTGATCGCCCCGCAGGTGGCGAACGTCCAGATCGCCACCGGTGGGATGCGCAACTGGGTACTCAACCTGCACGCGGCGCTCTCCGGTACCGGCGTCTACGCCGCGCACGTGGCGATCGCCGCCTTCATCGGCCAGGGGGGCCACGACTCCCAGCCGCAGACGATCGCCGACGCCTACTGGCGGCTGCACACCGGGCGGACCGAAGCCGAGCTGGTCATCCAGGATCTGCCGGACGACTACCTGGACCGGGGACTGGCCGACAAGTTCGTCGAGCCCTGAGGCGGCCGGAGCGGTGACAGGGGGCCGGGCCGTGGGCGTTCCCGCCGACGGGCGCCGGTCTGCTGTCCGGCGCAGGCGTGTTCACGGCCCCGCGGCCCGGGAGATCGCCAGACTCGCCCTGCGCAGCGCCGTCACGGCCGCGGTACGGGGCCCGCCCTCATCGGGTGCGACCAACGACAACGCGCCCAGTGCGTCGCCGCGGCGGTTCAGGATCGGGGCGGCGACGGTCGACATGGCGGTGGGCCCGGAGCGCAGTGGGTTGGGCAGCGTCACGGCACAGACGCCGTCCGTGCGGACGGTGGCCAGGAGCCGGCGGACGCAGGCCGCGTCGTCCGCGCCGGCCAGCGCTTCCTTCCGTATGCGCCCGGGGGCGTGCGCCAGCAGGGCGATGCCGATGCCGGTCCCGGTGAGGGGGAGGCGTCCGCCGACCCGGTACTTGACCGCCGCCGCGCCCCGTGCGGACAGCCGCTCCACCAGAACGGCCTCGTCACCGTCGCGCACGGCGAGGAGGATGTGCTGGCCGGTGACCCGGTGCAGGTCCTGCATGAACGGCAACGCGGCGGCGCGCAGTCCATGGCCGCGGGGTGCCAGCGAGGCGATCTCGAGCAGTTGCAGACCGACGACGAAGTCGCCGTTGTCGAGGCGTTCGAGGGCTCCCACCTCCATCAGCTGAGCCGCGATCCGGGACGTGGTGCTCTTCGGAAGGCCCGCCCGGGCCGCGAGTGTGTGGAGTGCCAGGCCCTCGCCCGCCTCGGTGAAGGCACCCAGGACCCGGAAGGCCCGCTCCAGGACCGGCTCGCCGCGCAACGGCCTGCCCGAGCGCGGGACTTGTACCGGTGTTCCACTCATCGGAATCGTCGGTGCGCGTCGTCTGCCACGGTTCGAATAATAGCTCTGTGACGTGCCCACCCGGTGAGGGCGGGCGCCGGCTCTGATCACCGGCGCCGGGCCGCGGGAAGCGCCGTCCGCCCGTAACGACGGGCAGCACAGACCGAGGAGAATACAATGGTGAACAGCCCCGCGCTGCGCGACGTCCACGTCCCTCACGCCTACCCCGAACAGCAGGTCGATCTCGGCGAGATCACCATGAACTATGCCGAGGCCGGTGACCCGGACCGGCCCGCCGTGCTGCTGATCCCCGAGCAGACGGGATCCTGGTGGTCGTACGAGGAGGCGATGGGCCTCCTCTCGGAGCACTTCCACGTCTACGCCGTCGACCTGCGGGGCCAGGGGCGCAGCAGTTGGACCCCGAAGCGGTACAGCCTCGACAACTTCGGCAACGACCTGGTCCGGTTCATCACCCTGGTGGTGAAGCGGCCCGTCGTCGTCGCGGGCAATTCCTCCGGCGGCGTCCTCGCGGCGTGGCTGTCGGCGTACTCCATGCCCGGTCAGCTCCGCGGCGTCCTGTGCGAGGACCCGCCGTTCTTCGCGTCCGAGCTCGTCCCCGCACACGGTCACTCGGTCCGGCAGGGGGCAGGCCCGGTCTTCGAGCTGTTCCGCACGTATCTCGGCGACCAGTGGAGTGTGGGTGACTGGGAGGAGTTCTGCCGCGCGGCCGGCGCCTCGGCGTCGCCGATGGCGCGGTCCTTCGTGGCGGACGCGATCCCGCAGCACCTGAAGGAGTACGACCCGGAATGGGCCCGGGCCTTCTACGAGGGGACCGTCGGGCTGAACTGCCCGCACGAGCGCATGCTGGGCCGGGTCAACACGCCGGTGCTCCTCACGCACCACATGCGCGGCACCGACCAGGAGACCGGAAACCTGCTCGGGGCACTCTCCGACGAACAGGCCGCACAGGCCCGGCGGTTGATGGAAGCGGCAGGGGTGAAGGTCGACTACGAGTCGGTGCCGGACGCGTCACACATGATGCACCAGTCCGACCCGGCACGGTACGCCGAGATCTTCACACGGTGGGCGGCCGCACTGGCCCCGTGACCGGGCGCCGCGCGGGCACGCGCGGTCGGGCCTCGAGCGCCGGAGCTCCACGGCCGGCTGGTGGGCGGGTGCGTGTGACCGAGCGGGCCGCCGCTCTGCCGGGGTCTCAGGCCCGCAGCCAGGAGGTGGCGGGTCTCTTCGTCACCAGCCCGCAGGTGAACTCCGCCGTCTCCAGGAGCCGGCGCGTCAGCCGGACTCCGGTGACGTGGTGCGCCAAGGCGAACTTGGCCGGGGTGAGGCTCTTCACCTCGTCCTCGTCCTCGTCCGCGTCCGGGTCTTCCATCGGCCCGAATCCCACCTTGCGCATGACGTGGAGCAGGTCATCAGGGTGGCTGCCTACACGGCAGTACTCGATCGTCCACTCGCGCAGCGCGCTCAGCCCGGTCACCGCCGGCCCGGCGGCGACCCGCAGAGCCTTCAGCTCCCCGAGGGAAGAGGCCTGTCCGGCGCTCGGCTCCAGACTCACGTGAACCCCTACGGCCGGTTCCAGCTCGACATGAACGGCGGTCAACACCTGGAACGCATGCCGGGCGCCGGGGAAGGCCGAGGACGCCCGGCCGAGTACCCGGCGCCGCGGTGCGCGAGCTAGAACTTGCGGGACAGCCATTTGTTGATGATGTTGGTGGTGCTGTCGGCGTTGCGCTGGAGGGCCAGGTCGTGGCCGGCTCCGGGAATGGACTTCACATCGACGTCAGGGCTGGCCGGGTAAGCGGCGGTCTCCGCCTTGAGGGTCGTGTTCAGATCGGCAGGATCGAAGTACAGGTCGTCGTGCCGGCCCACGAGCGACAGGACAGGAACGTTGACGTTCTTGCCGTAGGTGCCGTCGTTCTGTTCGTCCTCGAAGGAGGTGAATTCCCCGAGGGTGGCGATCTGCTTGACCTTGTCGTCGGCCTTCACGGTGCTCAGATCGGCGTTGAACGGCCAGTAGAACAGGTGGCGCATGCCGTCCCGGGTGGTGAGGGAGCCGTCCGGAATCGCGCGGCCGGCGAAGGCAGCGTCTTCGGCGGCCGGGTGCATCGCGGCATTGAACAACAGGCGGCCGGGGCCGGTATGGTGCATGAATCCGGTGACGACAACGGCGTCGACGTCCTTGTAGGACGCGGCCTCCTGGATGGCGACCACGCTGCCCATGGAGTGGCCGACCAGTGCAATCGGCAGCCCCTTGTGGTCGCTCCTCAGCCTGCTGATCAGTTGGTGGATGGTGGCGGAGTGAGTCGTGCCGTTCAGCTGGTCCGCGGCCGGGCTGCTGGAGTCGCCGGTTCCGAGGCGGTCGACGGCGACGGTGATCCAGCCGTCCTTGGCCGCCTCGCGGGCTTGCGAAATCCAGCCGCGGTTCGTGTGGAGATCGAAGTACCGGTGGTCGTAGGTGACGCCCGGGATCATCACCTGAATGCCCTTCACGCGGGCGTGGCTCGGTCGGTATTTCACGGCGCTCAGCGTCTGGTCGGCCGGCCCGCTGCCGGTGAGCGAGACCTTCTGGGTGATCGTGTGGAGGGTGTAGCCCGGCCCACGGTCGGGGACGGCAGACGCGCCCTGGGCCGTGACGAGCAACGCGGCGAACGCCGCGCCCGCGGTGAGGCGGGCCGTGCGGTTTCGTGGTTTGTCCGATGACATGGGGAAGCTCCTTGTTGTCTGGGCCGAGGCGCACGCCTCGGGTGAACCGAGCGGTCGAGGCCGCAGCACGCGGACACGTCGACCACAGCCTGCTCAGCGTGGACTCCACTGCGGCCAAGGCCCACCACGACGCCGCTGGCATGCTCGTGGATGCCGAAGTCCTCACCACGCTGGAGAAGGCGGTCGAGGAGGAGAAGCCGCGCGCGAAGAGGGCGGACGGTGGCGGGCGCCGAATCTGTGGGCCCGACTCGTGCGGCAGCCCGAGCTGAAAGAGGCACCTCTCCGACGACCGGCGCTGCCGCCCGCTGTCCGTCGTTCTCACCCCGGGCCGTGCGCCGACAGCCCCCTGCTGCTGGAGTTCGACGAGGGTCTCGAAGGGCTCGGCGAGCGAGCCGGGCTGAGGGCCCTGGGCGTCGCCGAGCCGGAGGTTGACCACGTCGAGTGCATCGAGGCCGAGGTCCGCAAGGTTCTCGCGGACGGCGCGGCGCAGGTCGTCGGGCTGCCGGGCCGGGGGCCATCCGCCGTGCTGATCGCGGACCGCGCCGACCTTGGTCACGATGTGCAGCGACTCGGGGTAGGGGTGGAGTGCTTCACGGATCAGCTGGTTGGTGACGCGCGGTCCGTATGCGCCGGATGTGTCGATGTGGGCGATCCCGAGATCGGTGGCTTCGCGCAGGACGGCGAGAGCGCCGTCGTGATCGGCGGGCGGGCCCATGACGCCGGGGCCGGCGAGCTGCATGACGCCGTAGCCGAAGCGGGTAACGCTCAGGTCGCCCGGGGTCCAGGTGCCGCCGGGCAGTGGCGCGGGGAGTGTGTTCATGACTGTGCCTTTCCTGCTGAGCCGGATACTTGAGAGGGCTGCGGGTCGCCTGGTCCGCCGCTCGTCAACGGCGCCTTGCCCGCGTCGGCTACCGGCGCAGACTTCCGTTCCCCATGCCGTCGATGTTCGCTCGTCGACCAGCAACGCATCCAATACCGATGCGGTGCTCTGTCATACCCGGTAGGTATCACCGAGGTACGCTGTGGCGATGGACGCCCTGGAGCCCCGCGAGCTGAGGTACTTCGTGGCCGTCGCAGAGGAGCTGCACTTCGGCCGCGCAGCCGAGCGCCTCGGTATGGCCCAGCCACCGCTGTCCCGGGCGATCCAACAGCTTGAGCGGCGCCTCGGCGTCTTGCTGCTGGAACGCAACCGTCGCAAAGTCGCCCTGACCGGCGCCGGAGAGATGCTGCTGCACGAGGGCCGCGCAGCCCTCGACGCGACCACCGCCGCCGTTCGCCGCACCCGTCGCGCCGGTGGCGCCGACAGGCTGGGCGGCCCCCGCAACCGCCTGGTCCTTGCGGTGAAGGCCGGCGCGTCTCACGAGCTGCTGCACAAGCTCCTCGACGCCTACGCGGCCGAGCCCGACGCCGCCGCAATCGACGTGCTGCCGAGCGGCACATGTGAACAGGGGGAGATGCTGCGCGACGGCCGCGCCGATGTGGCGCTCATGCACGCGCCGTTCAACTCCCTCGCCGGGTTCGACAGCGAGGAGCTGATGACCGAGGGGCAGATCGCCATCCTGCCCACCGGGCACCCGCTTGCCGCGCACAGGACCCTGTCACTGGCCGCCGTCAGCGACATCCCCGATCTCCCCCTCGCCCGCTGGGCCCACGACGGCACCTACCCACCCGGCCCAGGCCCCGAGATCCACGACCAGACGCAGCTGGCCCAACTCATCGCCCTGGGACGCACCGCGGCCGTCTTCCCCGACTCGGCCCGCGCCTGGCTGTGGGCCGAGCACACCGCAGTTCCCCTGACCGACGCGCCCCCCGTCGTCACGCACATCGCCTGGCCCGCACACAGCCGCTCCCTCGCCCTCGCCGGGCTGATCCGAACGGCCACGCGACTATGACCCTCGCGTGCCTTCCACCGCCGCCGTCACCCTGATGACACACCGCCTGACCGCCCGCCCCGACGCTCCTTCATCCCCTCCTGGCAACGCTGGTAGAGCTGTCCCTGCCTGCCCGTGAAGTTGCTCGACCAGGAGCCGGAATCGGGGTGCCGGTAAGAACTCTGTCACCGATCCTGCTGGCTTATTCCGTGCCCAGCGGGGCTGGCGGCTCGTTGGTCGGGACAGCAGCGGCCGTCTTGACGCCCCGGTCGCGGGTGGGGTGTGCAATGTCGATGCAGCCGAGGCCGTGGCCGAAGGTGCCCGAGCTGACCGCGCAGGTGGCGCGGGCGGTGGCGGCACGGGGTCCGTACCCGTTGGCGATGCGGGTCCGTGATGAGCTGGGCGAGTTGTTCGCGGATGCCGAGTTCGCCGAGGCGTTCGGGGTGCGGGGGCGGCCGGGCTGGTCACCGGGCCTGGTGAAGGCCGGAGGCAGGCAGCGCACCGACTCCACCCGCGTGCTGGCGGCAGTACGCGACCTGAACCGGCTGGAGCTGGCCGGGGAAACACTGCGGGCCGCGCTGGAGGCGCTGGCCTGCGCAGCACCGGACTGGCTGCCCCGAGACGATCCACGTCCGGGACTCGAAGGTACGGCAGGGTTCACAGCTCGCCGTCACTCCAGCCGCGTGGACCCACTTCCTCTCGTACGCGACGAGCGTCTGACACTGCCGCACGGCCGAACGCCCCGCTCCTGAGCCGCCTCCGGGGCGGTGCGCTCCACGAGCACGCGGGAGTCACCCCCGTCCACGGCGCCGGGTACCGGCGAGGCACTCAGGCCGGCTTGACCGCGATGTCTCCGTTGCCGCTGGTCAGGTCGATCCGGTGGGCGCCGGACGGGTCGTTGCGGACACCGATGTTCTCGTCCCCGTTGCCGGTCTTCACGGAGATCCGGTAGGTGCTGTCGGGCAGCCTGACCGTCTGTTCGCCGTTGCTCGTCCTGGCGCGGATGTCCTGTGGCTTTGCGGGGGCCAGGTCGATGTCGCCGTTGGAGGTCTCCACGTCGGTCCGGCCGCCCCGCAGGTCCTTGCCGTTGACGTCTCCGTTGGAAGTCCGGGCCTTCACCGGCCCCGTCACACCTTCCAGCGTGACATCGCCCGAGCCGGTGCTCAGGTCCACCGGGCCGACCTGGGACAGGTCGGCGTCCCCCCGCGACGTCTTGCCGTCGACCGGGACCCCGGCGGGCACTTCCACCGTGTAGTCCACCTCGCAGTCGTCGCCGCAGCCGCCGAGTGTGAGACGTCCCGCGTCGATCCGGTGGGTCGCTTCCTCGGGCCTGTCCCCGTGGTACGTGATCTCACGGTGCACGGTGACCTCGTCGAGCCCTTCCCGGCCGCGGATCGTGGCACTGCCGTTGCCCATGTCCAGCCGCACCGAAGTGACCTGCTCCCGCAGCGACGCGTCGTCCTCGAAGGTCTCCCCGGGCCCGCACGCGCTGAGCGTCACTGCGGCCAGCCCGCCCGCGACCACGGCCGAGAGCGTGCGTGCGCGCGTCATCGTCATTTCGGTGACTCCAGTCCTGGTCCAAGTGCGAGCGGGGGCAGCCGGCTTCGACGCTAGCGACGTCCGAACGGTCGCGGCGATGGGGGTATCCCCCCTCTTCGACCACCGGCTGTCCCGAACACGGCCCGGCGTTCACGCCCCGAGCAGCGGGTTGGGCAGCGGCCGGTAGCGGGCGGCGGCGCCGTCCGCGCCCGTCCAGCGGAGCAGGAGGTTGGTCTTGCCGGGGAGGGTGGGTGAGGCGAGGAGGGCGCGGATCTCGGGCAGGTCGTCGTGGCGGGCCAGGGCGCGGCGGGCGGCGGGCCAGGGGTCGAGGCCGGGGTGGTGTTCGGCGAGGGCGGCGGCGATCTCGCAGAGGTGGTTGACGACGAGGCAGTAGACCAGTCGCTCCCAGCCGGCCGGGCGGGAGGTGTCCGGCAGGAGCTTGACGCCCTCGGCGTCCCGGAACAGGGCCTGTACCGGTGTGCCCGAGGCGTCCACGGCGACCAGGGTGTTCTGCAGGTGTGCCTCCAGGACTACGCCGTCGTCGTCGAAGGCGGTCAGGACGGGCGGGACGACGGCGGCGAGGTACGCCTCCCACCAGGCCGCCGGGTCCGTGGTGCGCGCCAGCGGGTTGTCCGGGAAGCCCTCCACGAGCGCGGCGGCGAGCAGCGGGGTCGCGCCGGGAAGGACGCGGTCGCGCAGTCCGTCGCGGACGACGACGGCGAGCTCCTCGAAGGCGAAGTCCGCGGTGCGGTAGCCGCGGTCGCCGAGCCAGGCCGCCGCCGGGGAGCCGAGGGCGGTGAAGGCCTCGGTGACCGCCGTGTCGGCGCGGCGCAGTTTCAGCAGGTCGTGGCGCCACAGGCGGCGGATGTCGTTGGTGATGCGCACGTCGAGGCTGAACTTGAGGAACAGGTCGCGGTCGGGGAGGTATTCGGGTGCGTACACCGTGCGGATGGCGGCCGTCGGCCAGGTGAAGAAGCCGGTCGTGCCGAGGCGGAGGAGGCGGCCGTCGGCGAAGGCGGGGGCGAGGGCGGCCGCTGTCAGGTTCAGCTGCCAGGGGTGGGCGGGCAGCAGCCGGTAGCCGGGCGGGGGGTTGCCGAGGGCGTCCAGGGCGGCGGTGTCGCCCTCGTCGACGACCGTGTCCTCGCGCACGGCGAGCAGCGTCAACGGGAAGCGGGCGTGCGCCTCGGGCGCGTACGGCAGCCAGCCGGCGTGCGGGCCGCCGCCGCGCGCCTTGGGGGCGGGGTGGTGGGTGTGGCCGGTGAGGAGGGACTGTTCGGAGCGGAGGTAGGGGTCCTCGGGCGGGATGGCACGCGCGCGCGCCGTCAGCAGCGCGGCCACCGCGTCCCGGCTGTCGGTCATCTCGGTGGGCAGTTCGTGGTTGGGCAGGCCGGTGTGGTGGCGCAGCTCCTCCGCGACGAGTTTCACCAGCTCGGTGTGGCCGGCGCGCTGCCAGCCGTCCGCCGTGCGCACCTCCGGCTCGGCGGGCCGCCGGCCGCCTCGCACGCGCAGCAGTCTGCCGCCGGGCAGCCGGTACACCGGCCGGACGCCGGGGCCCGGCAGCGGTTCGGCCACCTCGCGCAGCAGGCAGTTCAGCAGTGGCACCGCCGCGTAGGCGTCGGCGCGTTCCGCGACGTCGTCCCGGGAGGTGGAGTCGGCGCCGGTGGGCGGGGGCAGGAGATCCACGCGTTCCACTCGTTCCCTACGGTCTGTCCATGGCGGAGATGGCGGAGGTGGCGAAGGTGCCGGGGACGATCAGTATGTCTGCCCGTCGCCCCTCCGTCGTGACGCCCTACTCGTACCCGAGGAGCCCGCCCGTGCACCGTCCCCCCAGCGCAGAGGCCGAGGTCGCCGGCGAACTGTCGGCCGTCCGCCCCGGTCTGGTCGCCCGCTACACGGCCGAACTGGCCGGCGCCCGTGCGGCCGTGCTGACCCGGCTGTGGCGCGCGTTCGCCCACGAACCGCTGCCGTGGATCGCGGGCCGGCAGCCCGTCCGGGACGGACTCGTCCTGCGCCTGCGGGACGGCCGCCGGCTGACCGGTCCGGCGGCCGACCCGTACCGCACGGACGCCTACGTCCGCGTCGTACGGCTCGAAGGGGCCGCGTACGACGATCCGGCGCGGCTGGTGACGGACGTCGCCGCACCGCACTCGGCGGGGTTCGCCGCGGAACTCGGACACAGCGTCGCGTCGTTGGCGCTCTCGCGGGCGGGGCAGGAGGATCACCCGGACGAGTGGCCGGACAGCGACTGGGGCTGGGAGCGGCGGGTGGTCGACGGACATCCGTACCACCCGGGCTGCCGCTCCCGGCCCGGCTTCTCGGTGGCCGATCAGCTCGCGTTCGGGCCCGAGCACGGGCCGGTGGTGGGGCTGGGGCTGGTGCCGGTGCCGGCGACCGGATGCCTGGTGACGGGGTCGTGGCCGCCGGAGCTGCGGGACGGGACGAGGGTGCTGGTCCCGGTGCATCCGTGGCAGGCGGCGCACGTGCTCAAGCGGCCGTGTGAGGAGGGGCTCGCCGCGCACCCGCTGATGTCCCTGCGCACGCTCGCCGTGCCCGGCGGGCCGCACGTCAAGACCGCGCTGAGCGCCCGGCTGACGTCGTCGGTGCGGGACATCTCGGTCGCCTCGATCGCCGCGTCGGCCCAGGTGTCGGACTTCGGGCAGGCGCTGACGGCGCGCGCGGACGGGCTGCTGCACGTCACCCGCACGCTGGGCGCGGTGGCCGCCGGCTCCCCCGACCTGGCCGCCGTACTGCGCGAGTCGCCCCGGGTGTACGCGGCCCCCGGCGAGCACGTCGTCCCGGTGGCCGCACTGGCGGGCACCGGGCTGCCCGGCTCCCCCGCGTGGCGGGCGGCGTTCGCCCGCCTCGCCCTCACCGTGGGGCTGCGCCTGCTGGAGGTGGGCGTGGCCCTGGAGGCGCACGGCCAGAACCTCCTCGTGGTGCTGTCCCCGGCGGGCGATCCGCTGCGTCTGGTCTACCGCGACCTGGCCGACATCCGGGTCAGCCCGGCGCGCCTCGTCCGCCACGGCGTCGACGCACCGGACCTGCCCGCACGGATGCTCACCGACGACCCGGCCGTGCTGCGCCGCAAGCTGTTCGGCTCGCTGGTGGGAGGCGCGCTGGCGGCGACGGCGGGCTCGGGGGCGGCGTTGCGGGAGGCGATGGAGGCGGCCGTGGGTGAACTGCCGCGCACACCGGACGTCGTGGCGCTGTGCGAGGAGCCGCTGCCGGTGAAGGCGCTGACGCTGATGCGCACTTCGCCGGGAAACGCCGGGGACCTGTGGGCTCAGTTGCCCAGTCCGCTGCGCTGGAAATGAAGTCGTGGCGTCGTCGCGGTCTCGTTTTGGAGCCCGGCACCACTGATCAATAAGATCCGCCGATGATCACAAGAACACGGCTGGCGGCGGGTGCCTGTGCCCTGCTCGCCGCGCTCACGGCCGGGATCGCCTTCCCGGCCGGGGCGGCCGCCGGTGAACCCACGGGCGAGGACGCGCCGAAGGTCAACCTGGTGCTCGACGTCAGCGGTTCGATGCGGACGCGGGACATCGACGGCGGTACGCGGATGGCCGCGGCGAAGCAGGCGTTCAACGAGGTGCTCGACGCGACGCCCGAGGAAGTGCGGCTGGGGATCCGGACCCTGGGCGCCGACTACCCGGGCGACGACCGCAGGACCGGCTGCAAGGACACCGCGCAGCTCTACCCGGTCGGCCCGCTGGACCGCACCGAGGCCAAGACGGCGGTCGCGACGCTGGCGCCCACCGGCTGGACGCCGATCGGCCCCGCGCTGCTCGCGGCGGCCGACGACCTCGACGGCGGCGACGGCTCCAAGCGCATCGTGCTGATCAGCGACGGCGAGGACACCTGCGCCCCGCTCGACCCGTGCGAGGTGGCCCGCGAGATCGCCGCCAAGGGCATCGGGCTGACCATCGACACGCTGGGTCTGGTCCCCAACGTCAAGATGCGGCAGCAGCTCAGCTGCATCGCCGAGGCGACCGGCGGGACGTACACCTCCGTCGAGCACACCGACGAACTGACCGACAAGGTCAACCAGTTGGTGGACCGGGCGGCCGACCCGGTGGTGACGCCGGTCGCCACCGAGGGCGCGGACACGTGCGCCAAAGCGCCGACGCTGACGTCGGGGCTGTACACCGACCGCGAGGAGTTCGGCCGGCAGCGCTGGTACCGGGTGGACGTGCTGCCCGGTCAGGAGCTGCGTGCCTCGGTGAGCGTCGGCGCCGACCGGGCCGTGAACCCGTCCTACGGGGTGCTGCTGCGGGCGGTGACGGTGCACGGCCGGGAGATCGTGCGCGGTGAGGCGGCGGGCAACGGCCGCACCGACGTGCTCTCCACGGGGCTGCGCTACCCGAAGGCGGAGCGCGACGACGTGGACGCGGACAAGCCGGCCGCGGAGACCGTGTGCCTCCAGGTCACCAACTCCTTCTCCGTCCCCTCCGGTGCGAAGACCACACCCGGGCTGCCGCTGGAGCTGACGGTCGACGTCGTGGACGGTCCGAGCGACGCCGGCGACGTGGCCTCCTTCGGCCTCGGACGCGGCTGGTGGCTGCTCGGTGCGCTGGTGCTCATCGGTTTCGTCGCCGGTCTGCTGTGGGGCTGGCTGTCGCGCTGGCGGTTCGCGGTCTGGAGGACCAACTGATGCGTTTCACCCGAGTGCCGATCGCCGCCGTGCTGCTGCTCGGCCTCGCCGCGACCCCCGCGGCGACCGACTCCTCGCCCACCGCCGGCCCGTCGGGCGACGGCGGCGCGCCGACCCGGGCGGGCACGTCCTTCCGTACGGCGGCCGAGTTCGAGCAGGGCCGGCGGGCCACCGCCGACGCTTCCGCGGGCGACTACCTGTACTGGTCGTTCCCGGCCGACGCCGGACAGCGTCCCACCGTGAAGGCCACGGTGAAGCTGCCCGAGACGCATGCCGCGCAGACCTGGCGGATCGACGTGTACGACGGTCTGCGCCGCCGCCAGGCCTGCCAGTACGGCGCACAGACCCGCACCGCGGCGGCGGGCACCCCCACCACGGAGCTGGCCTGCGTGCTGCGCACGGTCCGTGCCTGGTCCGAGCCGTGGGCGGACGACCCGCTGCCGGGGACCTACTACATCCGGCTGACGGCGGTGAACCTGCCGACGTCCGACCTGGGCGTCCCGGTCTCCGCCGAGGTCCAGGCGGGCTCCGAGGACATGGGCGGGGCGGCCGCGGTGGACGGTTCGCTGGCCGAGCCGCTGGTACCGGGCGTGGCGATGACGTCCGGCGCGGACGAGGAGGACTCGGACGGCAGTGCCGTACTGTCCGCGATCGAGCCCGAGGACGGCTGGTCCTCCGGCTGGTGGTCCGACCGGTGGGTGTGGACCGGGATCGGCGGTGTGCTGGCCGCGCTGGCGGGCATCGGCGGGTATGCGCTGACCCGAGGGTCGGGCCGACCGCCACGGGTCCCGCCGGCGGCCTGACGTGACCGCGCAAGGCCCGCCCGGGGGGCGGGCCTTGCGCGGTCTCAGCCCTCCCGGAGCGCCTTGGCGGCGGTGCCGTCGCCGGTCACCTGGACCCGCCCGTCCCGCACCGCGTCCCGCAGACCGAGCCGCCCGCGGGCGAGCGCCGCGCAGGCCCCGGCGTCCAGGACCAGCCGGGCGTCGGGCTCCCCCGGTGCGGGCCCGTCGCCGTACACGGGACCCGGCTCGTCCGCGCCCACGCGCAGGTGGAAGTCGCCCTCCTCCAGGCGCACTTCGACGAGCCCCTCCCCCGCCCCGGCCTCCCGCAGGGCCCTCAGCAGGGGCAGCGCGAACCAGTGCGCCCGTACGGCGTCCGTCGGCCGCCGCTCCCCCAGCTCGTCGGCGCCCCACGCGCCCAGCGCCTCCAGCACCGGCAACAACTCACGTCCACGGGCGGTGAGTTCGTAGACGGACGCCGCTCCGGGCGGCGGCAGGCGGCGCCGGGTCGTCAGCCCGTCGCGCTCGGTGTCCTTCAGCCGCGACGCGAGTACGTCCGTACTGACGCCGGGGAGGTCGGCGTGCAGGTCGGTGTAGCGCCGCGGACCGGCGAGCAACTCCCGGACGATCAGCAGGGTCCAGCGGTCGCCGACGACGTCGAGCGCGCGGGCGGCGGAACAGTACTGGTCGTAGCTTCGGCGAGGTGACATGCGACGCAGTGTAGACAAGTTGTTGGACTTTCCAAGCTCCAACTTGGTAAAACCAAGCAACACCAGATACCGGAGGGGAAGCGCCGCATGGAATTCCGGCAGTCGAACAAGCTCAGCGAGGTCTGTTACGAGATCCGCGGCCCGGTGATAGAGCACGCGAACGCGCTGGAGGAGGCGGGGCACAGCGTGCTCCGCCTGAACACCGGCAACCCGGCGGTCTTCGGTTTCGAGGCGCCGGAGGAGATCGTCCAGGACATGATCCGCATGCTGCCTCGGGCGCACGGCTACACCGACTCGCGCGGCATCCTCTCCGCCCGCCGGGCCGTCGCCCAGCGCTACCAGGCCCTCGGTCTGGAGGTCGACGTGGACGACGTCTTCCTGGGCAACGGCGTCTCCGAGCTGATCTCCATGGCCGTACAGGCCCTGCTGGAGGACGGCGACGAGGTCCTGATCCCCGCCCCCGACTTCCCCCTCTGGACGGCGGTGACGACCCTCGCGGGCGGCAAGGCGGTCCACTATCTGTGCGACGAGCAGGCGGAGTGGTACCCGGACCTGGCCGACATGGAGTCGAAGATCACCGACCGCACCAAGGCGGTCGTCATCATCAACCCCAACAACCCCACCGGTGCCGTCTACCCCAAGGAGATCGTCGAGGGCATCCTCGACCTCGCCCGCCGCCACGGCCTGATGGTCTTCGCCGACGAGATCTACGACCAGATCCTGTACGACGACGCCGTGCACCACTCGGCCGCCGCGCTCGCCCCCGACCTCGTGGTCCTGACCTTCTGCGGCCTGTCCAAGACCTACCGGGTGGCGGGCTTCCGGTCGGGCTGGCTGGTGGTCACGGGCCCGCGGCAGCACGCGCGCGACTACCTGGAGGGCCTGACCATGCTGGCCTCCATGCGCCTGTGCGCCAACGCGCCCGCCCAGTACGCCATCCAGGCCGCGCTCGGCGGCCGTCAGTCCATCCGCGAGCTGACGGCACCGGGCGGGCGACTGCGCGAACAGCGGGACGTGGCCTGGGAGAAGCTGAACGAGATCCCCGGCGTGTCGTGCGTGAAGCCCAAGGGGGCGCTGTACGCGTTCCCGCGCATCGATCCGGCCGTGCACAAGATCCACGACGACGAGAAGTTCGTCCTGGACCTGCTGCTGAGGGAGAAGATCCAGGTGGTCCAGGGCACCGGCTTCAACTGGCCGAGCCCGGACCACTTCCGCATCCTGACGCTGCCGCACGCGGAGGACCTGGAGGCCGCCATCGGGCGGATCGGACGGTTCCTCAGCGGGTACCGGCAGTAGCCGCCGGCCCGGAACCCGGGGAGTGCGTCCTCGGGGCGGTCGTCCGCTGGCCGAGCGGCAGGCTGGAGACCGTGAAGGGGAGACTCTCCGGGGGAAGGCCGGCGACCCAGCGGTTGTACTGGCTGTTCACGACCAGAAGGCGGTCGTGGTCGGTGAGGGCCGCGGCGGAGGGATGCAGGAGGCCCTCCGGCGGCACCAGTCGGTCCACGAAGCGGCCGTGGGTGAGGTCGTCGTTCATCTCGATGACGGCGACCTGCGGCTCGGTGCCGGGATCGGCGTACAGGTTGCCCTGCGTCACGTAGAGCCGGCCGTCCCTCCAGGCCAGGGCGTCGCCGTTGACGACGGTGTCGCCGCCGAGGTCGACCTCGGCGGTCCGGCCGGTGGAGCGGTCGACGCGCCACAGCTTCCCGGTGTTGCTCTGCACGGCCAGCAGGTGGCGGTCGCCGACCGCGACGATGCCGTTGAGGTTGTGCTGTCCGTCGACCCAGTCGACGCCCGAGTCATCGACGTCGAGCCAGTGCTCCAGCTTCCACCGGCCGCGCTCGTCCTCGGTCAGGCGGTAGACGACCGGCTTGAAGGAGTCGGTGACATAGGCGGTGCCGTCCGCGGCCACCGTGACATCGTTGACGAAACCGCCCTCCGCGCCGTGCAGTGTGGTCAGCAGATCGCCGGTCGCCGTGTCGTAGACACGCAGCGTGCCCGTGGCGCCCCCGTTGACGTAGAGCCGTCCCTCGCCGTCGATGGTCATGCCGGCGGTGAAGGAGCGTCCGTCCCTCCCGTCGGGCGACCAGACCCGTGCGGTCGGTTTGCGCACGTGGCCCCGGTAGAGGGTGCCGTCCTGGGCGCTGCCCACGTAGTAGTGACCGCTGCGCGGATCGTAGGCCACGCCGGTGGGAAATGCCTTGTCTCCCGGGATCACGTAGTGGTCGGGGAGCCGCGTGGTGGCGGTATCGGGGCGGGTGGCGGATTCGGAACCGGTGGCGGCCCGAGAGTCGGTGGCGGCGGTGAGGGCGAGCGCGGTGACGGCTGCCAGGGCGGACGCGAACAGGCGCATGGAGGACCTCGGCGGGGTCGGTGGGGCGGATGGGTCCTGTTCATCCTGGGCTGGTCGCGGTTCGTCTCCCTCCGCCCTGTCCCACCGGGGACACGCCGAACCTGGGTACTCCCGGTCCCCCCTCACCGGCGGCTCCCGCGGGCCTGAGCCTTGGCCATGACGCGCAGCGCCTCCTCCTCGGGCGAGCCCGGAGCGGCCGTGTAGACGAGGAGGCTCAGCTCGGGGTCCTGGGGGAAGTGGGTGATCTCGTACGAGAGGGTGAGCGGACCGGCGTCGGGGTGGTCGATGCGTTTGAGGCCGTGGGACTTGGTGCGCACGGTGTGCTGTTGCCAGTGGCGCCTGAACTCCTCGCTGCCCTGGTTGAGTTCCTCGACCAGCCGCCACAGTTCGGGGTCCTCGGGGAAGCGGCCCGCCGCGATGCGGAGATGGCCCACCGCCTCGCGGGCGATCATCTCGCGGTCCGGGTAGCGGCGGCCGATCTCGTCGTTCAGCAGGTGGAGCCGGCACAGGTTGCGCCCGGCCGGCGGCAGCGCGGCGAAATCGGTGATGAGGGCGCACAGGGGCCGGTTCCAGGCCACCACGTCCATCCGGCGGCCCATGGCGAGCGCCGGCGCGGTGATCCAGTCCAGCAGCCGACGCACTCCGGGGCGGACCACCCCACCGTCGGTCTGCCCGGCGTCGGGCTGCCCGGCGTCCGGGTCCGGTTTCCGGGGCCGCGCCAGCCGGAAGAGGTGGGCGCGCTCGTCCTCGTCCAGCCTGAGGGCGGCGGCCACCGCCCCGAGCACGGCGTCCGACACGCTGCGGTTGCGGCCCTGCTCCAGGCGTACGTAGTAGTCGATACTCACCCCCGCCAGGTGCGCCAGCTCCTCACGGCGCAGCCCCGGCACGCGCCGCAGGCCCGAGCCGGAGGCGTAACCGACGTCCTCGGGGCGGATCCTGGCCCGCCGTGTGCGTAGGAAGTCTCCCAACTCGCCGCGTGACTGCATGATTTCATTATCGCTTCACCGATGTTCGTTGTCCTGGGGTGCGACGGCCACGCTGTCGCCGGCCGTCCCCGACGCGCCGCGCGGGCTCGTGGTCGCGGCGCCGGACCGTAGCCTGGACGCATGGGTGATCTCTTTCTGGTCCGGCACGGTGAGACCGAGTGGTCCCGGTCCGGGCGGCACACCGGGCTGACCGACGTGCCACTGACCGAGCACGGACGGAAGCAGGCGCGCGGTCTCGTGCCGTTGATCCGGTCGCACCGGATCGGGGCGGCGTTCGTCAGCCCGTTCCAGCGGGCCCGGGAGACGGCCGAGCTGATCGGGCTCCAGGAGGTGCGGGTCGACCCCGACCTGCACGAGTGGGACTACGGCGGGTACGAGGGCATCACGACGGTCGAGATCCACCGGAGCCGGCCGGACTGGTTCCTGTTCACGGACGGGGTCGCACCCGGGCCGCCGGACCGTCCCGGGGAGACGCCGGAGCAGGTCGGCGACCGGGCCGACCGGGTGCTGGCCAGGGTGGAGGCCGCTTTCGCCAACACCGAGGGGTGTGTGGTGCTGGTGGCGCACGGGCACTTCCTGCGCGCGCTCACCGCGCGGTACCTGGGGCTTCCGGCATCGCACGGGGCGCTGTTCCAGCTGGGCACGGGCACGCTGTGCCGGCTGGGCACGGAGCACGCGCGGCCGGTGATCGCGGCCTGGAATGTCAGACCTCCGTCGTAGCCTTCGAAGGCATCACCGGTGAGGGAAGGAGGACGCCGTGGCACTGTCACCCACCGCGGCGCAGCGGCGCGTCATCGACGCCGCCGAGCCCGTCACCGGGCGTCTGAAGGGCACGGAGGCGCAGCTCGCGGCGCTGGTGAGACGAGGACTCGCCTTCCGGCACCCGCGGCCGCCGCACGACCACTTCCTTACGCCGGCCGGGCATCGGATACGGGAGGCCCCCGCCGAGCCGGAGCCGCCGAAGGCGCCCGAGCCCGCCGCACCGGCCGCCGGCGGCGTCTTCGCCGCACGGGTGGGCGGGGAGGAGGCCGTGCCGGGCGAGGCCGGACCGGCGCGGCTGCGCGAGGTGCGGAGCGCCTGGGAGGGGCTGCTGGAGTTGCGCCGGATGACGCGTTCGGACGGGAGCACGGAGCGGCCCTGCGAGTGGGAGCGGACGCATCTCGTGCGCGCCGCGGCCCTCGCGCTGGAGGCGGCGGGGCATCGTCCGGCGGGACCGGACGGCGGTGACGGATACCGGGTCCGCGCGACTCCGCAGCCGGAGGCAGTCGCCGTGTACGAGCCGGACGGCACGGCACTGCGGGGCTGCGCGGCGACGCTGGAACGGGCGGGGTGGCAGGTCGGGGAGCACACCGAGCCGCGTACGCGGGCCCGTTACCTGCTGGCCTCGCCGCGGAAGGTGTGAGGCACCCAGCTCGCGGCGGAACCCGGGCTGTTCTGCCTGTGAGACGCGGCCTCCGCTCGGCCGACGGGTCAGGCCTGTGCCAGGTGCCGTGGACGGCGGACCGAGGCACGTGTGAGGCAACGGGCGAACGAATGCGCCCATATGCATAGGTATGAGTGCGTGACAGCATGAATCTTCTCGGGATCGGCTCATGACAGCTACTGAGGGGAATGCTCGATGCACGCACACCAGGGATTGGTTCGGTCGGCGAAGACGGCGCGGCGGCGGGTGACGACCGTCGCGGTGGCCCTCGCCGGAGCATGCGCGTTGGGCGTGGTGACGGCGGCCCCGGCGAGCGCCGAGGTCTCGACTCGCTGCGGCACCTACATCTGCGTCAACACCGCACACCAGGACAAGGACTACGTCCAGGACATCACGGTCACGACGAGGGACGGAGTGACGGGAACGCTGCGTGGTTTCGTGCGCGACTACGCGAAGAGCACGGCCGGAGTGTCGCGGGCACGGTTCGTCGTCAACCGCGAGTTCAGCGGGGAGCCGCTGCTCGTCTGCGGTGGCCTGGACCGCGGGGGCAGGGTCATCGAGAACGTCTGCGTGAAGCTCTCCTGAACCCTCGGTGACGGGCCGGCGCGGGGGCGGAGCCGGTGACGGCCCCCGGCGGGGGGGGGGGGCCCCCCCGGGGGGGGGGCCCCCCCCCGGCGGGGGGCCGGCGGGGGGGGGGGGGGGGGGGGGGGGGGTGGGGCGGAGGGCCGGGTGAGTCAGCCCGCCCCCCAGC
>NZ_JBIRHU010000031.1:46180-79670 GCF_044328675.1 Streptomyces sp. NPDC017890 | reverse complement strand
CCGGGGGGGGGGCGGCCGGCCCCCCCCCTGTGGGTCGCGCAACCCCCCCTCCGCCCCACCCCCCCCCCGCTTTGTTTTATTGTCCGGCCCCCCGCGGGGGGGGGGGGGGGCCACCCACCCCCCCCCCCCCCCCCACCGCCTTGTCCGCATACGTTCGTCCCGCTGCGAGCCGCCGGGCCAACGGCGGCTCCCCAAACGGGAGATCGGGGGTGCACGCGTGCGCATCGGACTGCTTACGGAGGGTGGCTATCCGTATGTGAGCGGTGAAGCCGGGCTCTGGTGCGACCGGCTGGTGCGCGGTCTCGGGCAGCACCAGTTCGACCTCTACGCGCTCAGTCGCAGTGAGCGCCAGGAGGCGGATGGGTGGGTCCCGCTGCCGCCGCAGGTCAGCCGGGTCCGCACGGCGCCGCTGTGGGACACCGTGGAGGACGGGGTCGCGCACGGACGGCGCGCTCGCAGGCGCTTCGCCGAGTGCTACGGGGAACTGGCCGCGATTCTGTGCACGAGCACCCCCAAGGACTCGTCCGGGGCCTCGGAGGAGGCGTCGGCCCTTGAGGCGGACCGTTTCGCCAGCGCGCTGTACGGACTCGCCGAACTCGCCCGCGACGAGGGCGGACTGTCCGGCGCACTGCGCTCGGAGACCGCTGTGCGCGCCCTGGAACGCGCCTGTCGCGCGCCCGGCGCCCACCGCTCGGCGCGTGAGGCGCGCGTCCCCGACCTGCTCGCCGTCGCCGCGCGCCTCGAACGCGCTCTGCGCCCCCTGTCGCTCGACTGGTACGAGGACGACGGTCTCGGTGCCGTCGACCTGTGCCACGCCACCTCCGGTGGCACCGCGGCCCTTTCCGGCCTGCTCGCCCGGTACTTCCGCGACGTGCCTCTACTGGTGACCGAGTACGGGGTGCGGCTGCGGACGCACTACCTGACCGACCCCGACGCGTCACCCGCGACACGGTCCCTGCTGGCCGCCTTCCACGCCCGGCTGGCCGCCGAGACCTACCGGCACGCGTCCGTGATCACGCCCGGCAACACGCACGCCCGCCGCTGGCAGGAGCGTTGCGGGGCCGACCGTGCCAAGCTCCGCACGGTCCACCCGGGCATGGACGCGACCCCCTACGCCGAAGTGGGCGAGTCGCCGGAGTGCGCCGACCCGGACACCCTCGTCTGGGTCGGCCGTGTCGAGCCCACCAAGGACCTGGTCACGCTGCTGCACGCCTTCGCGGAGATCCGCGAGGAGCAGCCCGGGGCCCGCCTCAGGATCGTCGGTGCCCCCGCCGGCCCCGAGGGCGCGGCCTACCTCGCCCACTGCAAGGGCCTGGCCGCGCATCTCTTCCCCGACGAGGCC
The DNA here is from genome assembly GCF_044328675.1 of Streptomyces sp. NPDC017890. Taxonomy (NCBI): domain Bacteria; kingdom Bacillati; phylum Actinomycetota; class Actinomycetes; order Kitasatosporales; family Streptomycetaceae; genus Streptomyces; species Streptomyces sp. NPDC017890. Next base: position 78,328 of record NZ_JBIRHU010000031.1, on the reverse strand, counting down.
GACGGTCCGCACGCTGTCGGCCGCAACCCGGTGTCCTTCGAGGAGACCGGCGGGCCGGAACTGCCGTCCCGCGCCGACGCGTACGCCGCGGGCGCCCTGGTGGTCCTCTCCAGCGTCGTCGAGGGTTTCCCGACCGGCCTGGTCGAGGCCATGTTCTGCGGGCGCGCGACGGTGTCCACGGACGTCGGCGCGGTGGTGGAGGCCATCGGCGGCACCGGACTCGTCGTGCCGCCGCGCAATCCCCGGGCGCTCGCCGAGGCGTGCGTAGCCCTGCTGCGTGACCCCGAGCGCCGTGAGCGCCTGGGTGCCGCCGCGCGCGCCCGCGCACTGGAGCTGTTCACCGTCGAGCAGAACGTCGCGGCGTTCCACGGCATTTACCTGGAGATCCTCGCGATGACGCCCGTACGCCGCGCAGCCCTCGACGACACCGGCGGGCCCCTGCCGTTCGCCGTCCCCGCCGAGGCGCGCGTCCCCGGCCGCTGGGCCGATCCCACGACTCGCGTCGCGTCCCGAGGTGGTCCCCGCTGGGCGACGGACGCCCCCGCCCGGGCCACGACCCCGGTCACCGTGGCCGAGGGGGCCCGATGAGCGGCCTCGGCGAACTGGACCGACCCGAGACCCCGGGCACCCCGGGTGCCTGGGACGAATGCTCGCGGGCCCTTCTGGCCGCCGGGACATCCGACGCGGATGCGTCTGCCGACCGGCGAGCGGGTGACGACCAGAGCCCAACCGGGATTCGGCAGCCGGGCGAGAGGAGCCGACCGGACGTGGGTCGGCGGCCGGGCGAGAGCAACCGACCGGACGTGGGTCGGCAGCCGGGCGAGAGGAGCCGGCCGGGCGAAGGCCGGCGGCCGGGCAATGGCCGCGGATCGGGCGAGTACCCGTTTCCGGGGGCGGGCGGGCGTCCGCGCGACGCCGCCGGCGGCAACGTGGCCGACTGTGGCGGTGCGGCCGACCGTGGCGGAGCGGCCGACCCCGGCCGAGCAGTACCCGTCGGCAAGCAGCCGCCTTCCCCTGCTCGTCGAGCCACCGCGGATCCGGTGAAGGCCCTGATGCACCGGCACCACGACCTCTGCGTACGCGCCGTGGACCCGCTGGAGATCGCGGCGGGCCTGGAGGCGCACGGCGTCACCGACCGGACCGCCGCACGCTTCCGCCATCGGGACGTCTTCTCCCTCGCGGAGGAGATGTACGCCCGTGTCCCGCGTGACGGCGACACGTCCCCGCGCCCCACGGACCTGCCGGCCCCCCGGCTACGCGCCGCCTGGATCGTCCTCGCCCTGCTGCCCGGCGCGCTGTGTGTCGCCGCCGTGGCCGGCCTGCGCCTCACCGACGGCCGACCGCGCCTGATCGCGGCCGTCGTCGGCACCCTCGCGGTGACCCTGGCTCTGCGTGCGGCACTGCGCCGGGGGCCGCTGAGTGCCGCGACACGTACGAACGGCACCTGGGCCTGGACCTGCTGGCTCGTCGGCTATGCCCTCCTCGGTGACGGACTGCTCCGCACCGCGCTGGCCGGCGGCCCCGACGGCCTGCCCGACGGCACCGCCGACGGTCCGTGGCCCGTCACCGTCACCCCCGTACTGGCCCTCGCCCTGGCCTGCGCGCCCGCAGCCGCGAGTGCCCACCTCTTCGCCGTGCGCGCCCGCCGCACACTGTCGGCCAGTCGCGGCCTGGCCGACTTCTCCGCCTCCGTACGCCCCCTGCTCCTCGGCACGTTCGCCCTGTTCATGGGAGTCCTGACAGCCCTGGTCGCGCTGACCGGCGCGGTCCTCGCAGAGCCCGCCGCCTACGCCCAGACACTCACCCTGGGCGCGCTGCTCCTGCTCGCCCGCCTGCTCACCGTGCACGGCTGCACCCACGCCCCCGCTCTCGTCCTCACCGCGTCGGCCACCGCCCAGGCGGCCGCCCTGGCCACGCTCTTCGCAGGCCGCCTCCCCGGCTGCGAGTTCCTGGCGGCCCCCGTGGAGGCCGTGGTCGCCGCCTGCGGCCCGGCCGGCGTTCCGACGGCGATCTGCGGAACCGGAGCCCTGACCCTCCTGGTCCACACGACTCGCCGCCTGACCAGGGCCTCGGCCCACGCATCAACGGAGCCGACTGCGATGACCGCACCCCCGGACAGCCCCCCACACGCCCGTATCACCCTCTGAAGGAGCCCCCAGATGACCACCTCCCGACCCGACGCCTCGGCACCGGGAGCCGCCCGATGAGAGTCCTGCTGATCGGAGCCAACGGCTACATCGGCCGCTTCGTCGCCGACCGACTGCTCGCCGACCCGGCCGTCCAGCTCACCGCCCTCGGCCGCGGCGACGACGCCGACGTCCGCTTCGACCTCGCCACCGGCAGCCCTGGCGCCCTCACCCGCTTCCTCGACGCGGTCCACCCCGGCGTCGTCGTCAACTGCGCCGGTGCCACCCGGGGCGGCGCCCGCGAACTCACCCGGCACAACACCGTCGCCGTCGCCACCGTCTGCGAAGCCCTGCGCCGCAGCGGATGCGGCGCCCGCCTGGTGCAGGTCGGCTGCAGTGCGGAATACGGCCCCAGCCAGCCCGGCTCCTCCACCGCGGAGGACGCCGTACCCCGCCCCGGCGGCCCCTACGGTGTCAGCAAACTCGCCGCGACCGAACTGGTCCTCGGCTCCGGCCTGGACGCCGTCGTCCTCCGCGTCTTCTCGCCCGCCGGCCCCGGCACCCCCGCCGGCTCCCCCCTGGGCCGCCTCGCCGAGGCCATGCGCCGCGCGATGCAGTCCGGCGACGGCGAACTCCGGCTCGGCGGCCTCGGCGCCCAGCGCGACTTCATCGACGTACGCGACGTCGCCCGCGCCGTCCACGCCGCCTCGCTCTCCGCCGCGCAGGGGGTCATCAACATCGGCTCCGGCCGCGCCGTCCGCCTGCGCGACGCCGCCGCCACCCTCGCCCGCGTGGCCGGCTACGGCGGGTCCCTGCACGAACTCGACGGACCCCCCGGCACACTGCGGCCCGCCATCGGGCACCCCCGCACCGAATCCGTCGGCCACCGCGTCGAAACCCTCGGCCACCACCGCACCGACGGCCTCGGCCATCACCGCCCGGAACCACTCGGGCACCGCGGCGACCGCCCCGACACCGAGCACGCGGCCCCCGCCGCCCACCCGTACCCGGACGGCTGCGGCAGCTGGCAGCAGGCCGATGTGCGCACCGCACGCGACCGGCTCGGATGGCGACCCCGGATCGCCCTGGAAGAGTCTCTCGCCGATATCTGGATGGAGGCCGCATGCCGTATCTGACCAGCACCGAAGCGGGCACCGCGCGCACCGACGTCCGCACCGGCCTCGGTGTCCCGGGCCTGGCCCACCCCCTCGTCGCCCCCGGCGAGTGGGCCGGCCTCACCGGCCCGGGCACACCCCTGCACTGGGTCGTCCTCAACGTCGCCGACGGCCCCGGCGCCCAGCCCGACCCGAGCTGCCTGGAAGCCGGCGGACGCCTGCGCAACGCGGGCGTCCGCGTCCTCGGCCACCTCGATCTCGCGTACGGAGCGCGAAGCCACGGCGCCCTGATCTCCGACGCGCACCGGTACCTCGACTGGTACCAGGTCGACGGCTTCCTCCTCGACCGCTGCCCGTCCGAACAGGCCGGCCTTCCCGAGGTCCGCCGCACCGTCACCACCCTCCGGGTGATGCGTGACGACGCCCACGTCGTCCTCGGCCACGGCACCCACCCCCACCCCGGCTACGCCGAGAACGCCGGCCAACTCGTCACCTTCTCGGGCGCCTGGAGCGACTACCGCTGGTCCCAGGCGGCCGAGTGGAGCGCCGACCATCCGCCCGAACGCTTCTGCCACTTCGTCCACGGCGTCCCCCGCGGACATCTGGAGGAGGCGCTCCGTATCGCCCGCTGGCAGGGCGCCGGGACGATCTACTTCACGGACCGCACGGACCGGGGAGGCCGAGGCGACCCCTGGGAGACGATGCCCGGCTACTGGGACGAGATCGTCTCGCGAGTCGGGACGGGTGTCTCGGAATGAAAAAGGCCGTGGCAGTGTTACGAGGAGAACAACCGTAATCACTGACCGACCAACGGAGTCCCCGTGTCGCTGCCACCCCTGGTCGAGCCGGCCCCCGAGCTCACCGTAGACGAGGTCCGCAGGTACTCCCGCCACCTGATCATCCCTGACGTGGGGATGGACGGGCAGAAGCGGCTGAAGAACGCGAAGGTGCTCGCCGTGGGCGCGGGCGGTCTCGGCTCGCCGGCCCTGATGTACATGGCGGCAGCCGGTGTCGGCACGCTCGGCATCGTGGAGTTCGACGAGGTCGACGAGTCGAACCTGCAGCGGCAGGTCATCCACAGCCAGTCCGACATCGGCCGCTCCAAGGCCGAGTCCGCCCGCGACACCATCAAGGGCATCAACCCGTACGTGGACGTGGTCCTTCACCAGGAGCGGCTCGAGGCCGACAACGTGATGGACATCTTCAGCCAGTACGACCTGATCGTCGACGGCACGGACAACTTCGCGACCCGCTACCTGGTCAACGACGCCTGTGTGCTGCTGAACAAGCCCTACGTCTGGGGCTCCATCTACCGTTTCGACGGCCAGGCCTCCGTCTTCTGGTCCGAGCACGGCCCCTGCTACCGCTGCCTCTACCCGGAGCCCCCGCCCCCCGGCATGGTCCCCTCCTGCGCCGAGGGCGGCGTCCTGGGCGTGCTGTGCGCGTCCATCGGCTCCATCCAGACCAACGAGGCCATCAAGCTCCTCGCGGGCATCGGCGAGCCCCTCGTCGGCCGCCTGATGATCTACGACGCCCTGGAGATGCAGTACCGCCAGGTCAAGGTGCGCAAGGACCCCGACTGCGCGGTCTGCGGTGAGAACCCGACCGTCACCGAACTCATCGACTACGAGGCCTTCTGCGGCGTCGTGTCGGAGGAGGCCCAAGCGGCGGCCGCCGACTCCACGATCACTCCCAAGCAGCTCAAGGAGTGGATCGACGACGGCGAGAGCCTCGAGCTCATCGACGTCCGCGAGCCGAACGAGTTCGAGATCGTCTCCATCCCGGGCGCCCGGCTGATCCCGAAGAACGAGTTCCTCATGGGCTCGGCCCTCGAAAGCCTCCCGCAGGACAAGAAGATCGTCTTGAACTGCAAGACGGGTGTCCGCAGTGCGGAAGTCCTGGCGGTCCTGAAGTCCGCCGGTTTCTCGGACGCCGTCCACGTCGGCGGCGGCGTGATCGGCTGGGTCAACCAGATCGAGCCGGAGAAGCCCGTCTACTGATCACCGGCTCCGCTGACCAGCGGGACTGAAGAAGCCCACGGCTCTGACCAGTTCGGTTGCCGTGGGCTTCCGTCGTTGTCGGGCGGCGTTGAGCAACCTCGCACGGCCCGGGACAGCCCGGCCTCGGCGCCGGACCGCCACCTGTGTGGGGATCGCGCGGGTGGGGCCGCTTACCTGTGAGGTCATCGCCCCCGGCACGGCGGCGTGCCATGATCTCGGCGTACGGAGCCCGACCGACCGGAAGGACGCCATGCCCGCCTACGCCATAGCTCATCTGCAAGAGGCCGCCCCGCACCCGGAGATCGTCGAGTACATCGAGCGCATCCCCGCCACCTTCGAGCCGTACGGCGGACGCTTCCTCGTGCACGGCACAGAGCACGAGGTGGTCGAGGGCAGCTGGCCCGGGCACGTCGTGATGATCTCTTTCCCCGGGATCGCCGAGGCGCGGGCATGGTGGGACTCACCCGCATACCAAGAGATCGCACCGCTGCGCTCGCGGCACATCACGTGCGACATCATCATGGTCGAAGGCGTCCCCGAGGGCTACGACCCCACTGTCACCGCAAAGGCGATGCGGGAGGCCCTGCCCGCCGACTGACCCCCCGAGCTCGGCCGAGCCAGCGGCAGACGACGACGCGTGGCCGACGGAGCGAGTCGGCCGGGAGCTGCCTCGGCGCGAGCGATGGGACCACGGCCGTCCGGTCAACCGCGACGACTTCAACCGCTCGGCCCGGCGAGCGGCCCTTGCGAGCGGCCCTTGCGAGGCCCTTGCGACGGCGGACGTGCCGTTCGGCGGGCCGGCGGGATGCACGCGCTGCGGCTGTCCGGGCCCTTCTCCCGTCCCCGGGTGGCGGGGGCTTCGCGCACCGCAGGTCCCGGAGCCCCCGCCGTCGTCATGAGCAGACCTTGCCGTCCTCCGGCACCGTCCCCTTCAGCAGATAGCCGTCCACCGCGGAGTCGACACAGTCGCTCCCGCTCCCGTACGCCCCGTGCCCCTCGCCCTTCCAGGTGAGCACCACACCGACGTCCCTGCCCAGTTCGTCCGCCATCCTGCGGGCGCCCTCGTAGGGCGTGGCCGGGTCGCCGGTGTTGCCGACCACCAGGATCGGAGCGGCGCCGGAGGCGCTCACCTCCGGGGTCTCGTGCTGACCGGCCACCGGCCAGTCGTGGCACCACCCGGCCGTGTCCCAGCCGAGGAAGGCCCCGAAGACGGGCGAGACCTCGTCGAACCTCGGCAGCAGCTTCTTCGTCTCCTCGAGGGTCGGCCGCTGCTTGTCGTCCAGGCACGATATGACCCGTTGGGAGTGGGTCGTCGTGCCGTAGCGCCCCGAAGGATCGCGCTCGTTGTAGCCGTCGGCGAGAGCCAGCAGCTCCGAGCCGTCGCCCTCCTCGGCCGCGGCCAGCGCGCTGGTCAGGGCCGGCCACCCGTCCTTGCTGTAGAGCGGCAGCACGATCCCGGTGAGTGCCAGCGACTGCGTCAGCTTCCGCCCGGGCGACGACGTCGGCAGCGGCTCCGCGTCGAGCCGCCCCAACAGGTCGGCGATCTCCCGCGATCCCTGTCTCGGGTCCGCCCCCGTGGATTTCAGATAGTCGTCCAGCGCGCGCTGGAAGCCCCTGGCCTGGTTCTCGGCATGGCCCATCGTGTCGGCGCTCGGGTCCACGACGGCGTCGAGGATCACGCGCCCCACGCGCTTGGGGAACAGGTGGGCGTAGACGCCGCCGAGTTCGGTGCCGTAGGAGATGCCGAAGTAGTGCATCTTCTCGTCGCCCAGCACGTGCCGCATCAGGTCCATGTCGCGGGCGGTGTCCGTGGTCGATACGTGGCCCATCAGCTTGCCGGCGGCCTTCTCGCAGCCCTTGCCGAAGTCGGCGGCATCCTTGAGGTATGCCTGCTCCTCGGCCGCGGTGTCCGGCGTGGAGTCCACCGACTCGGCGTCCTCGATCGCCTCGTCGCCGCGGCAGCGGATCCCCTCGCTGGCGGCCACCCCGCGCGGGTCCCAGCTCACCAGGTCGTACCGCTCGTGCAGGGAGGACACGGTGTCGGCGTAGGACGGCATCGTGGAGACGCCCGAACCGCCGGGGCCGCCGAAGTTGAACAGCAGGGAGCCGATGCGCTCGTCGCCGGTGGCCTCGGCGCGGATCAGCGCGAGGTCGATCGTCTCGCCGCCCGGCTCGGCCCAGTCGAGAGGCGCCTCGAGCGTGGCGCACTGCCAGTCGCCGCCCGGCGCGGGGGAGTCGGAGGTGCCCTTGCAGCGGCTCCAGTCGAGCGTCTGGGAGGCCAGCGACTCGGGCACCCCGGACGGGGTCGCCGCCGACGGCCGTGCGCTGCTCGTCCCCCCTGTCCCCCCGTCGTCCTTGTCGTCACCGGACGAGCCGCTGCTGCAGCCCGCTGTTGCCAGCAGCGCGGCGGCGGTGGTCAGAGCCGTCCACCGTACGAGTCGTGCCATGTGCTCTCCCCCTCGCGAGCCGTCCGCGCCGTGCAGCGGATGGCGGTCATGCCATGGTAGGCGGATCGCGCAGCGCCCGTCGGGCCCTGTGGATAACGCCCTGACCTGCCTTTTTGCTCGTAATCTGCAGTTGTGGAGGTCAGGAGCAGACGGTTTTGGCCGCCGGTGCCTTCCCGTCCAGCAGGTAGTCGTGCACCGCGTTCTGCACACAGGCGTTCTTGCTGTCGTAGGCCCCGTGCCCCTGGCCCTTGTAGGTCAGCTCCACGCCCACGCCCTTCCCCAGCGCGTCCACCATCTTCCCGGCGCCCTCGTAGGGCGTCGCCGGGTCGCCGGTGTTGCCGATCACCAGGATCGGCGGCGCACCCGGCGCGCTGACGTCGGGATGGTCGGCGGCACCTGCGATCGGCCAGTCGGTGCAACTGAGCATGGACCAGGCGAGGTAGTCGCCGAACAGCGCTGAGGCGTCCCGGAACTCGGGCAGCTTGCGCTCCACGTACGCGGGGTCGTACCGCGGCTTGGCGTCGGCGCAGCTGATGGCGGTGTTGGCCGCGGTGATGTTGCTGTACTCGCCGTTCTGGTTGCGTCCGTTCAGTGCGTCCGACAGCACCATGAGGACCCTGCCGTCACCGTCGTACGCCTGGTCCAGACCGTCGGTGAGGTACTCCCAGAAGTCCTTCGAGTACAGAGCCTGCGCGATGCCGCCGGTCGCGGCGGTCTGGGTGAGTTCGCGGGGGAAGACGCCGGGGATCGGTTTGCGGTCGAGGTCATCGAGGAGCCGTGCGATGCGGTCCTTGACGTCCTGGGCGCTGTCCCCGACGGGGCAGGCGTCGACCTTCGACACGCAGTCCTCGGCGAAGTTGTCGAGCGCGAGCTGAAAGCCCTTCGCCTGCGCGAGCGAGCCCTGCTCCGGCGTCTGCGTCGGGTCGACGACCGCGTCGAAGACGGCGCGGCCGACCTTCCTGGGGAACAGGTGGGCGTAGACGCCGCCGAGTTCGGTGCCGTAGGAGATGCCGAAGTAATGCAGCTTGTCGTCGCCCAGGACCTGGCGCATCAGGTCCATGTCGCGGGCCGCGTCGGTGGTGCGCACGTGCGGCAGGATGTTCTTCGAGTGCTTCTCGCAGGCCGCGTTGAACTCCTCCGTGTTGTCCGCCAACTCGGTGCGCTCGGCCGCGTCGTCGGGGGTGGCGTCCTGCTGGAAGTAGGTGTCGAGCTGCTTGTCGTCCAGGCACTCCACGGGGGCACTGCGGCCGACGCCGCGCGGGTCGAAGCTGACCAGGTCGTAGCGGGTGCGCAGTTTCGCGTAGTCCTGGCCGAAGGCGGGCAGCGTGGTGACGCCCGATCCGCCCGGGCCGCCGAAGTTGAAGACGAGCGAACCGATTCGCCGGTCGGCCTCACCACTGGCCTCGGCCCGGATCAGCGCGAGGTCGATCGTGTCCCCCTTGGGGTCGTTCCAGTCGCGTGGGGCCTTCATGGTGGCGCACTGCCACTCGTCGCCGTCCGGCAGCGGGGACGGGGCGGCGCCGCCGCCTTCGGCCTCGGACGGTGCCGGGCAGTCCTTCCAGCCGAGCTTCTGCCCCGTCAGGTCCCCGTCTTCCCGGCTTCCGCCGCCGCAGCCCGCCAGCAGCGCGTACAGGGTCAGGGCGGTGGCGGTGGCGGCGGTGAGGGTGGCGGCGCGCAGCCGGGAGGGGATCGGCATGCCTCCATCGTGCGGTCGCGCGGAGTTGCGCGCTCGGGGCCGGAGCCGTCCGAGGTACGGGCAGTCCCCCGGGGCGAATGGACGCGCCCAGGGGGAGCACGGGTGCGGCCTCGACCCGCCGTACGGGTCAGGGCCGAAGCGTCGCCGTACGGGTCAGGGCCGAAGCGTAAGGGAACGGCTCGGAGGCGGGCCGGGGGACCGGTTCAGAGAGCGGCCCGGGGACCGGCCTGGAGACCCCGTTACAACGCCTCTTTCCGCGTCAGGTGGTTGAAGACCAGCCAGCCCGGCAGTACGGGCAGCCACAGCGTGAGCAGCCGGTACAGCAGCACTGCCGGGGCGGCGACCTCCTTGGGCAGGCCGACGGCGATCAGGCCGACCGTCAGCGTGGCCTCCACCGCGCCCACACCACCCGGCGTCGGCGCCGCGGACCCCAGCGCGTTGCCGGCGAGGAAGACGACCGCGACACTCGCCAGGCTGATCGACGTCGACTCGTCGCCGAAGGCCCGGATCGAGGCGTCCAGGCACATCACGAAGCAGGCGGTGAGCAGCAGCATGCCGCCGATGCCGGTGACCAGCTTCTGCGGCCGTTGCAGTACGTCCAGCATGCGGGGTACGACCCCGGCGAAAAGCGACCGCACGCGCGTGACGACGAATTTCCGCAGGAACGGCACCGAGGTCACCACGAGCACAAGCACCGCCACCGTCAGCAGACCCGCGATGACCGTCCGGGACGGTGACAGCGACGGCGTCTTCTCGGTGCCGGTCAGGTAGCCGAAGGACAGCAGCATCAGGATGTGACAGCCGAGCCCGAACAACTGCGACGCGCCCACGCTGGCGACCGCGAGCCCGGGGCGCACCCCTGCGCGCTGCAGGAAGCGGGTGTTCAGGGCGACGCCGCCGACCGCGGCGGGGGCGACGATCTTCACGAACGACCCGGCGACCTGCGCGGCCACGGTCCGCAGGAACGGCACTTTCTCGGGTACGAAGCCCAGCAGGGCCATCGCTGCCGCGACGTAGCTCGCCGCCGAGAACAGCACCGCCGCGGCCACCCAGCCCCACTGGGCGTTCGAGATCAGCGGCCCGAACTCGATGTGGGTGAGCTGCGTCAGCAGGAAATAGGCACCGATCGCGCCTGCGATGAAGCTGATCAGCGTGCGCGGTCGCACCCGCTCCAGGCGGGCCGGCTCGACGGGGGCCTGCGGCCTGATACGCAGTACGGCGTGCCGGATCTGCGTGAGCAAGTCCTCCTCGCGCGCCTCCTCCAGCGCCTCGTCGACGGCCCGTTTCTCCGCCCGCTGCTCGGCGCGTACGACCTTCTTGGCGGGTTTGTCGGGTCTCTCAGGTCTATCGGGTCTGACTGGTTTGTCGAGCTTGTCGAGCTTGTCGGGCTGTCCGGTTGTGGGGCCTGCGCCGTCACCGGCAGCCGCCTCCGCGCGGGCCAGCTTGGCCTGCCGGGACGATTCCAGGACCGCCTCCCGCTCGCGCTGGGCCCGCTCCCGCGCCAGCTTGCGCAGGGTCGCGCGCGTGGAGCGGCTGAGTGCGATGGGCTGGAGCATCGGCAGGCAGTCCGCCACGGCGTCGGGGCCGAGCACGCCCACCGCCGAGGCGACCGCGCGTTCGGCGCCCACCCGCAGCCCGAGCGTCACCAGGAGCTGGGAGATGTCCATGCGCAGCAGCAGGTCCCCGGCGGCGATCTCGCCGATGCGCAGGTCGGTGAGGATCACGGTGCCGGAACGATCCACCAGGATCGCGTCGCCCACCAGCCTGCGGTGCGCGATGCGACGGGACTGCAGGGCCTGCACCTGCTCCCAGGTGCCGCGCAGCAGGTCGTCGGTGATTTCCTCGTCCGACAGCGAGTCGAGAGTGCGTCCGCCGGTGTGCTCGTAGACGAGCATCACGGCGTCGGGACCCAGTTCGGACGTCGCGATCAGTTTGGGGGCGTTGGCGCCGGCCGCGATCGCCGCGTAGGCGAGCAGCGCCTCCTGCTCCAGGGCTTGCCGCAGCGAGGGCAGGCTGCTGCGGGTGGCGAAGCCGCGCAGCGTCAGGTTGCGCCACGCGCGGTAGAAGAAGCCCTGTGCCTGCTGCTCCCGGTCCACCACCGTCACGTCCAGCGGTCGGCCGTCCTCCAGTGTGACGAAGTAGCGGCGGCCGCGGTCCCCGGTCTCCGCGGTGTCCGTCGGCGCTTCCTCGCGGGCGGCGGTCACCGGGCGGAAGCCGACGTGCCGCAGGCCCGCCATCAGCGTCCGCCCTGTGGGGCGGACGTTGGGGGAGCCGACCGCGTACAGGGTTCCGTAGGCCACGGACCAGCCGATGAGCACCGTGAGAATGATCGAGAACGGCGTCGTGTAGCCGGTGACGAGCATCGAGAAGGCGTCGAGGAGCAGCACGATCCACAGCACCGCGCGCCAGCGGGGTCTGCGGGACATGCCGACGGCCGTCATGTAGGCGATGACCGGCGCCAGGTAACCGTGCACGGGGTCGGTGAGGGCGTGGACGTCGCCGGGCGACGGCTGGGTGAGCGCGTCCTGGATGGAACCGGGGGCTGCCTCGGCGACCCACAGGTCGGTGGCGAGGGTCACCCCGTGCGCGAGGACCGCCGCCAGCACGCCGTCGGCGATACGCAGCCCGTCCCGTTTGATCAGCCGCTCGATCGCGAACGCGACGGGCACGAGGAGGATCGCGATGCTGGAGGCCAGTCCCGCGATCTTGATCAGCAGATCGGGCGCCTGCCCGGTGCCCTTGCTGATGTCCTGTTCGAGGCCCGAGGTGGTGCCGTGCGCGAAGGCGGCGATGGCGAGCAGTACGGCGACGGCGAGCACGCCCACCAGGAGCCGCATCAGGTCGGACGGACGGTGCACGCGCGCGGGGAGCAGCGGTTCGTCGCCCTCCACCTCGTCGATGTGCGCGACGTCGTCGGGGTCGGCGGCGGTCGCCGTCCGGTCTGCGGCCGTCCGTCGGCCGGCGGTCTCGCCGTCTCCGTCCGCGGTGTCCGGGCGCGACGAGGAGTCAGAGGTGCCCTCGGGGTCCTCGGGGTGCACACCCTGCTGTTTCATCGCCTCTTCTTGCTCTCGTATCACTGGTCACCGCCCGCACGATGGTGGCATGCCGCGTCGGCCTCGGCAGGCATCAGGGTGCCCGTGCGGGCCGCACAGTCTGCCCGAAGCGCCGCTTCCGGGCGAGGGACGCGCACCGTCGGGAGTGCCTCGCGTTGTCGGTGGGGTGGGGCAGGATGGGTCGGATGAGCGAGCAGAGTCTTCCGGACGACGCCCGCCCGGAGTACGCGGACGCGCTGCCCGAGTACGCCGAGCGGGTTCTCGAGGTGACCGAACTGATTCCGCCGGGCCGTGTCATGACGTACGGGGACATCGCCGAGTACCTGGAGGAGGGGGGACCCCGTCAGGTCGGACGGGTGATGTCCCTCTACGGGGGAGGCGTTCCGTGGTGGCGCGTCGTCCGCGCGGACGGGGTCCTGCTCGCCGGGCAGGAACTGGAGGCGCTCGACCGCTACCGGGAGGAGGGCACGCCCCTGAAGGAGGCGAGCAGAGCCGCGGAGGATCATCTGCCGCGCCTCGACCTGAAGCGGGCGCGGTGGGACGGCGGCGAACGCGCACAGGGTCACACCTGACAGCTTCCGCCATCGGGTCGGCCGACGTGTGACCCGTGATCCGTATGAGGTAAAAGGCGCATTTCGGGCACGTCCGAGACATGACGTACGTTCGTGGGGCGAGGGACACAGGCTCCGCGCGTGACCCGAGGGAAGAAGAGGACGCCCTGCTTCCGTCTCATCCGTCGGCGTAGCGTCGGCTGCACCAGTCCCTCTCATCCCGCGGCCCCCGTCGTGCCCGCAGTGCGGACGGCCCACCAGCACACCCACCAGGACCGGCGAACCACGTGAGCTCCTTCTCCTCCACCAGACACCCGTCGCACCCCCAGGGGCGACGGGGGAGCCGTGGCGCTTACCGGCTGGTGCGTACCCCGCCGGAGCGAATGGATCCCCCTCTTCTGGACGCCGCGCAACGCGCCGTGGTTGACCACGGGGCCGGACCGCTGCTCGTCCTCGCGGGCCCGGGCACCGGCAAGACGACCACGCTCGTCGAGTCCGTGGCGGAACGGATCGCCCGGGGCGGCGACCCCGAACGGATCCTGGTGCTGACCTTCAGCCGCAAGGCGGCCCTCGAGCTGCGCGACCGGATGGCGCTGCGCATGGGAGCCACGCGTGCTCCCCGGGCGACGACCTTTCACTCCTTCGGTTACGCCCTGGTCCGCGCTCACCAGGCCGGGGACCTCTTCGTGGAGCCCCTGCGGCTGCTGTCCGGCCCGGAGCAGGACGTGACGGTACGCGAGCTGCTCGCCGGGCAGGTCGACCTGGAGCGGCTCGGCCTGGCCCATGTGCGCTGGCCCGACGAACTGCGCGCCTGCCTGACCACCCGCGGCTTCGCCGACGAGGTCCGCGCGGTCCTCGCCCGCAGCCGCGAACTGGGCCTCGGCCCGGACGCCCTGGGGGCCTTCGCCCGGCGTCTCGGCCGACCCGACTGGCGGGCCGCCGCCGTCTTCCTCGCCGAGTATCTCGACGTGCTCGACCTGCAGGGCGTGCTCGACTACGCGGAACTCGTCCACCGCGCGGTGCTCCTCGCCCGCCGTCCCGAGGTCGCCGAGCACCTGGCCGCGCGGTACGACGCGGTCTACGTCGACGAGTACCAGGACACCGACCCGGCCCAGGTCCGGCTGCTGCACGCCCTGGCCGGCGGCGGACGCACCCTCGTCGCCTTCGGCGACCCCGACCAGTCGATCTACGCCTTCCGGGGCGCGGACGTGAACGGCATCCTCGACTTCCCGACCGCCTTCCCGCGCGCGGACGGCCGCCCGGCACCGGTCGAGGTGCTGCGGACCTCACGCCGGTCCCAGGCCGCCCTCCTCGCCGCGACCCGGCTGCTGACCCAGCGCATGCCGTTGACCCGACTGCCCGCCGACAAGGTGCGCGCCCACCGCGAGCTCGCCCCCGTGCGGGACGGAGGGCGCGTCGAGGTGTTCACGTACCCGACGTCCGGTACCGAGCTGGACAACATCGCCGACATCCTGCGCCGGGCCCACCTGGAGGACGGCGTCCCCTGGGGCGACATGGCCGTCCTGGTGCGCGCCGGGTCACGCACCATCCCCATGGTCCGCCGCGCCCTCACCGCGGCCGGCGTCCCCCTGGACATCGACGGTGACGACCTTCCCCTGCGACACGAGCCGGCGGTGGCGCCCCTGCTGACGGCACTGCGGGCGGTGGCGGTGGCGGAGGCGGAGGCGGGAGAACGGACCGAGGCTGGCCTCGGTGAGATGGCGGAGGCCGGAGGCGAAGCGGATGCCGACGCTGGGGCGGAGGCGGGCCGTGAGGCGGATGCCGACGCTGGGGTGGAGGCGGGCCGTGAGGCGGATGCCGACGCTGGGGTGGAGGCGGGCCGTGAGGCGGATGCCGACGCTGGGGTGGAGGCGGGACCTGAGGCCGGAGCTGAGGCGAAAGCCGGGCCCGAGGCGACCGTGAAGGCCGTGCCGGAAGCCGTGCCTGATGCGGCCGTGCCCGACGCGGTCATGCCCGACGCGGTCATGCCTGATGCGGTCGTGCCCGATGCGGTCGTGCCCGAGGCCGTCGGCGATACCGCGGTCCGGACCGTGCCCGGTGAGCGTGTCGACCGCGCGGAGAACCCGTGCTGGCTCCCCACCGAGACCGCCCTCACCCTGCTCACCTCCCCGCTCGCCGGGATGGACGCCGCCGACCTGCGCCGCCTCGGCCGTGCCCTGCGGGAGGAGGAGCGCGCCGCGGGCGACCCGTTGCCGCCGCCCTCGGACGAACTGCTCGCGCGGGCGCTGGCCGAGCCGGAAAGGCTGGCGGTGCACGACCCCGCGTACGCGCGTGGCGCCCAGCGCCTCGGCGCGCTGCTCCGCAAGGCCCGCGAGCGCCTGGCGGGCGGCGGCAGCGCCGAGGAGGCGCTGTGGGACCTGTGGGAGGGCACGCCGTGGCCCACCCGCCTGGAACGCTCCGCCCGGCGCGGTGGCGCGGCCGGACGCAACGCAGACCGCGACCTCGACGCCGTGTGCGCGCTCTTCGCGACGGCCGCCCGTGCGGAGGAGCGCACCGGCGGCCGGGGTGCCCTGAACTTCCTGGAGGAGATCGACGCCGAGGACATCGCCGCCGACACCCTCACGCGGCGTGCCGTACGCCCCGACGCCGTCCGCCTGATGACCGCGCACCGCTCGAAGGGACTGGAGTGGCGGCTCGTCGTCGTCGCGGGCGTCCAGGAGGGCCTGTGGCCGGACCTCCGCCGTCGCGGCTCCCTGCTGGAGGCCGACCGGATCGGCCGCGACGGACTCGCCGAACCGCTCACCCCCGGCGCGCTGCTCGCCGAGGAACGCCGCCTGTTCTACGTGGCCGCCACGCGCGCGCGTGAGCGGCTCGTCGTGACCGCCGTGAAGGCACCGGCCGACGACGGTGACCAGCCCTCCCGGTTCATGACCGAACTCGGAGTCGAACCCGCCGACGTCACGGGCCGCCCCCGTCGCCCGCTCGCCGTCTCGGCGCTCGTCGCCGAGCTGCGCGCCACCACGGTCGATCCCCGCGTCTCCGAACCCTTGAGGGAGGCCGCCGCCCGCCGCCTGGCCCGCCTCGCCGCTCTCGCCGACGAGGACGGCCGTCCCTTGGTGCCGTCCGCTCACCCGTACCGCTGGTGGGGCATGTGGGACTCGACCGAGAGCAAGGTGCCCCTGCGCGACCGCGACCAGCCCGTCACCCTCTCCGGGAGCGCCCTCGACCAACTGGCCAACACCTGCGCCCTCCAGTGGTTCCTCGGCCGCGAGGTGAAGGCCGACGCACCCGCGACCGCCGCCCAGGGCTTCGGCAACGTGGTGCACGTCCTCGCCGACGAGGTGGCCTCCGGTCACACGCCGGCCGACCTCGCCGTCCTCATGGAGCGCCTGGACTCGGTGTGGAACGCGCTCGCCTTCGACGCGCCGTGGAAGTCGGCGCAGGAGAAGGCCAACGCGCGCGTGGCGCTCGAACGCTTCCTGAAGTGGCACGTCATGGACCGCGCCGGACGCACGCCGGTGGCGAGCGAGCACGACTTCGACGTGACCCTGGAGGCGGGCGACTACCAGGTGCGCATCCGCGGCCAGATGGACCGCGTCGAGGCGGACAGCGACGGCCGCGCCTACGTCGTCGACTTCAAGACCGGCAAACAGGCGCCCACCTCCGCCGAGGTGGCCCACCACCCGCAGCTCGCCGTCTACCAGCTCGCCGTCCGCGAGGGTGCCGTCGATGACGTCTTCGACGGAACCCGCCCGGAGCCGGGCGGCGCCGAGCTCGTCCAGCTGCGCCAGGGCGCGCCCAAACGGGACGGTGGCGAGACCCTCCCCAAGGTGCAGGCACAGGACTCCCTGGAAGGGCCGGGGGGCGAGTGGGTCGGGGACCTGCTGGCCACGGCCGCCGGCAAGGTCCTCGACGAACGGTTCGCGCCGACCGCGGGCCAGCACTGCACCCACTGCGCCTTCCGCGCGTCGTGCAGTGCGCGGCCCGAGGGTCGGCACGTCGTGGAGTAAGCGGCCGAAGCGGAAGGACCGCCTGGTGTGACGAGACGCACCACAGGTGCTGACCTGCACTTCTCGTCACTCCGGAGGCGATCCCGCCGCCCGTTGTCAGTGCCCGCCGCTAGCCTCTTTGACGTGCCGGCCCATCTCACTGATCCCGATCAGCTCAAGGAGCTCCTCGGTATCCCCTTCACCCCGGAGCAGACGGCGTGCATCATCGCGCCGCCCGCCCCGCAGGTGATCGTGGCCGGAGCCGGGTCGGGCAAGACGACGGTGATGGCCGCGCGCGTGGTGTGGCTGGTCGGCACCGGCCAGGTCGCCCCCGAACAGGTCCTCGGTCTCACGTTCACCAACAAGGCGGCCGGCGAACTCGCCGAACGCGTCCGCAAGGCGCTGATCAGGGCGGGCGTCACCGACCCGGACGTGATCGACCCGGACAACCCGCCGGGCGAACCGGTGATCTCGACGTACCACGCCTTCGCGGGCCGCCTTCTGACCGACCACGGTCTGCGCCTCGGCCTGGAGCCCACCTCCCGTCTGCTCGCCGACGCCACCCGCTACCAGCTCGCCGCGCGGGTCCTGCGCGAGGCTCCCGGCCCCTATCCGGCGCTCACCCGCTCCTTCGCCGATCTGGTCAGCGACCTCCTCGCCCTCGACGCGGAGCTCGCCGAGCACCTCGTACGCCCGGAGGAACTGCGCACCTGGGACGCCGGCCTCCTGGACTCCCTGCAGAACGTCAAGCTCGGCAACGCCGATCTGCGCAAGGTCCCCGAGGCCGCCGCCGCACGCCGTGAACTCGCCGACCTGGTGATCCGCTACCGGGCCGCCAAGCGCGAACGGGACCTGCTCGACTTCGGCGACCAGATCGCGCTGTCCGCCCAGCTCGCCGGGCTGCCGGAGGTGGGCCGCGTCCTGCGAGACGAGTTCCGGGTCGTACTGCTCGACGAGTACCAGGACACGTCGGTGGCCCAGCGCATCCTCCTGGCGGGCCTGTTCGGCGGCGGCACCGGCCACCCCGTGACCGCCGTGGGCGACCCCTGCCAGGCGATCTACGGCTGGCGCGGCGCCTCCGTCGCCAACCTCGACGACTTCCCGGAGCACTTCGCGCACGCGGACGGCCGGCCCGCCACCCGCCAGGCGCTCAGCGAGAACCGCCGCAGCGGCGGCCGCCTCCTCGATCTCGCCAACAGCCTCGCCGAGCCTCTGCGCGCCATGCACGCGGGTGTGGAGGCCCTGCGTCCCGCCCCCGGCGCCGAACGCGACGGCACGGTCCGCTGCGCCCTGCTGCGCACCCACGCCGAGGAGATCGACTGGATCGCCGACTCCGTCGCCCACCTCGTGCGCACCGGCAAGGCGCCCGGCGAGATCGCCGTCCTGTGCCGCACCGCGACCGACTTCGCCGAGATCCAGGGCGCGCTGGTGGCCCGCGACGTTCCCGTCGAGGTCGTGGGCCTCTCCGGGCTGCTGCACCTGCCCGAGGTGGCCGACCTGGTCGCCGTCTGCGAAGTCCTCCAGGACCCCGGCGCCAACGCCTCCCTGGTCCGCCTGCTCACCGGCCCGCGCTGGCGCATCGGCCCGCGCGACCTCGCCCTGCTGGGCCGCCGCGCCCGGCTCCTGGTGAGCCACGCGCGCGTGGACGGCGACGACGACCCCGACCGGCGACTCGCCGCGGCCGTCGAGGGAGTCGACCCGTCCGAGGTGATATCGCTCGCGGACGCCCTGGACACCTTCCTGGAGACCCCGCTGGACGGCACCGGCGGCGACGACGGGCTGCCCTTCTCCACGGACGCCCGCGTGCGCTTCGCACGGCTCGCCGCCGAACTGCGCGACCTCCGCCGGGCCCTGTCCGACCCGCTCATGGACGTCCTGCACCGCGTCCTCGCCGTCACCGGCCTGGAGATCGAGCTGTCGGCGTCCCCGCACGCCCTGGCCGCCCGCCGGCGCGAGACGCTGTCGAACTTCCTGGACGTCGCCGCATCCTTCGCCGCGAGCGACGGCGAGGCCACCCTGCTCGCCTTCCTCGGCTTCCTGCGCACCGCCGCCCAGTACGAGAAGGGCCTGGACAACGCCCTGCCCGGCGGCGAGAACACCGTCAAGGTGCTCACCGCCCACAAGTCCAAGGGCTTGGAGTGGGACGTCGTCGCCGTACCCGGCCTGGTCACCGGCACCTTCCCCAGCGGCCAGGGCCGCGAGAAGTGGACCGCCCAGGGCAAGGTGCTGCCGCACGGCCTGCGCGGCGACGCCGACACCCTGCCCGACGTCGGGTCCTGGGACTCCCGGGGACTGAAGGCATTCCACGAAGCCATGAAGGGACACCAGCACACCGAGGAGCTCCGCCTCGGCTATGTCACCTTCACCCGCCCCCGCTCCCTGCTGCTGGGCTCCGGCCACTGGTGGGGCCCCAGCCAGAAGAAACCCCGTGGACCGTCCGCCTTCCTCACCGACCTGTACGAGCACTGCGCCGCCGGTCACGGCGAGATCGAGGCCTGGGCGGACGAACCCGCCGAGGACGAGGTGAACCCGGCCCTGCACCGGGCGACCGCCGACCAGGCCTGGCCCCTGCCCCTGGACGACGAGGCACTCGCCCGGCGCCGGGCCGCCGCCGAAACGGTTCTCGCCCACCTGGACAGCCTCGCTTCCCACGAGGAGGGCCGTGCCGCAGCCGCGCACGACCCGGACACCTTCGACGACCCGGACTGGCCGCCGCCGCCCGGGGACGACGAGGTACTCCAGGAGGAAGAGGTCCCCGGCGACCCCGGCTGGACGGAAGACCCCGCCGACTGGGACTCCTGGACCACCGACCGGCCCACCGCCCCGTCGGCCCCGGCCGCAACGGCGCCGGACACCAGCCCCGCCATCCCGCACCAAGCGACCCCTCCAAGGCAGCCCGGCGGCACCGACCTGCCCCGCCCCCACTTCGAGGAACCGCGAACCGGGCGAACCGCCTCCGCCCGCCTCACTCCGGAGGAGGCGCGCGCCGTCGCCTCCTGGGACCGCGACCTCGACGCCCTCACCGGCGAGCTCCTGCGCGCCCGCGAGAGCGTCACCGAGGTGCGCCTCCCCGCGTCGCTGACCGCCTCCCAACTGCTGAGCCTGGCCGCCGATCCGGACGGCTTCGCGCAGGAGCTGGCCCGGCCGATGCCCCGCCCGCCCCAGCCCGCTGCCCGCCGCGGCACCCGTTTCCATGCCTGGGTGGAGGCCCGCTTCGAACCACTGACGCTGCCCCTGCTCGAACCGGAGGAGCTCCCGGGCCGCGAGGCAGAGGTCGCCGACGAACGCGACCTGGAGTTCCTCAAGGACGCCTTCGAACGCACCGAGTACGCCCGGCGCACCCCGTACCGCGTCGAAGCCCCCTTCCAGCTCTCGCTCGCCGGCCGTGTCGTACGCGGGCGCATCGACGCCGTCTACAAGGAGGGCGACGGGGCGACGGCGACGTACGAGATCATCGACTGGAAGACGAACCGCACCGCCAGCGGCGACCCGCTCCAGCTCGCGCTCTACCGCCTGGCCTGGGCCGAGCAGATGCACGTACCGCTGGAGTCGGTGACGGCCGCCTTCCTGTACGTACGCACCGGCGAGGTCGTACGGCCCGAGGGGCTGCCGGACCGCGCCGCGCTGGAGGATCTGCTGCTGACCGAGCCGGTCGGTGACGAACCGCACGATCAGGGTGTCCATGCGGGCCGATAGGCTCGTGAGTATGAGCCACCCCGTTGACAATGCTGTCAGCGCTGTCCGTACGTACATCGAGCAGCACCGCGCCGCCTTCCTCGACGACCTCGTCGACTGGCTGCGCATACCGTCCGTGTCGGCCCAGCCCGACCATGCGACCGATGTGCGCCGCAGCGCCGACTGGCTCGCCGCCAAGCTGAAGGAGACAGGCTTCCCGACCGCCGAGGTCTGGCCGACCCAGGGCGCCCCGGCCGTCTTCGCCGAGTGGCCCTCCAGCGACCCGCAGGCACCGACGATCCTCGTCTACGGCCACCACGACGTGCAGCCCGCAGCCCGCGAGGACGGCTGGAACAGCGATCCCTTCGAGCCCGTCATCCGTGGGAAGCGCCTCTACGCGCGCGGTGCGGCCGACGACAAGGGGCAGGTGTTCTTCCACACACTCGGCGTCCGCGCCCACCTCGCCGCCACCGGCCGCACGACCCCCGCGGTGAACCTCAAGCTGCTGATCGAGGGCGAGGAGGAATCCGGCTCCCCGCACTTCCGGGCCCTGGCCGAGGAGCGCGCCGAGCGGATCACCGCCGACGCGGTGATCGTCTCCGACACCGGCATGTGGTCCGAGGACACCCCCACGGTCTGCACCGGCATGCGCGGCCTCGCCGAATGCGAGATCCGGCTCCACGGCCCCGACCAGGACATCCATTCGGGCTCCTTCGGCGGCGCGGTCCCCAACCCGGCCACCGCCGTCGCCCGCCTCGCCGCCGCCCTGCACGACGAGCACGCGCGCGTGGCGATCCCGGGCTTCTACGACGGCGTGATCGAACTCACCGACCACGAACGCGGCCTCTTCGCCGAGCTGCCCTTCGACGAGCGGCAGTGGCTGCGCACGGCCAAGTCGTACGCCGCCCACGGCGAAGCCGGGCACACCACCCTGGAACGCGTCTGGGCACGCCCCACCGCCGAGGTCAACGGCATCGGCGGCGGCTACCAGGGCCCGGGCAGCAAGACGATCATCCCGTCGTCCGCCATGGTGAAGCTCTCCTTCCGGCTGGTCGCGGGCCAGGACCCCGACCACGTCGAGAAGGCCGTCCGCGCCTGGGCCGCCGAGCAGGTGCCCGCCGGGATCCGCTGCGAGATCACCTTCAGCGCGGCCACCCGCCCATGCCTGACACCACTGGACCACCCGGCGCTGCAATCGGTGGTCCGCGCCATGGGCCGGGCCTTCGGGAAACCGGTCCGCTTCACCCGCGAGGGCGGCTCCGGGCCGGCCGCCGAGCTCCAGGAGGTCCTCGGCACACCGGTGCTCTTCCTCGGCATCTCCGTCCCGTCCGACGGCTGGCACGCCCCCGACGAGAAGGTGGAGCTCGATCTGCTCCTCAAGGGCGTCGAGACGTCCGCCCACCTGTGGGGTGACCTGGCGGAACACTGGAGCCACGCGCCCTGAACGCCCCGCACGGTCCTGGTCCGGACCGGCATCGCGCGCGCGGCACACTGGAATGGCCGCCCCGCACCGCCGAGCCCTCCGGACCCGGTCGCCACCCGCCGTACGACCCGCTGAACCGCCTGCCGCACCGAACCGCTCACCGGGGGAGTTGGAAGCACCCGTGACCACCTGGACCGACCACACCGCCGACCGTCCCATCTCGCTCACCGCCCCGAGCGGCATCGACCGCGCCGCTCACCACCGCCTCGACGAGGCGTGGCTCGCTGCGGCGTGGAGCCACCCCTCGACGCGCTGTTTCGTGGTCTCCGGCGGTCAGGCCCTCATCGACGAGACGCCCGACGGGCGCACCGAACTCGTCATGACCCCGTCCTTCGAGGCCCCGCTCACCGAGGCACACCGCTACTTCCTGGGCACCGACGAGGACGGCGTCAGCTACTTCGCCCTCCAGAAGGACTCCCTGCCCGGCCGCATGGACCAGTCCGCCCGCCCGGCGGGCCTGCGCGAGGCCGGGCTGCTCCTGTCGCCCCGCGACGCGGGTCTGCTGGCTCACGCGGTCGCCCTGGAGAACTGGCAGCGCCTGCACCGGTTCTGCTCCCGTTGCGGCGAGCGCACCGTCATCGCCGCGGCCGGACACATCCGCCGCTGCCCCGCCTGCGGCGCCGAGCACTACCCGCGCACCGACCCGGCGGTGATCATGGCGGTCACGGACGCGGAGGACCGCATCCTGCTCGGCCGCCAGGTCCACTGGCCCGAAGGCCGCTTCTCGACGCTCGCCGGCTTCGTGGAACCCGGCGAGTCCATCGAGCAGTCGGTCCGCCGCGAGGTCTACGAGGAGGCCGGCATCACCGTCGGCTCCGTCGAGTACGTCGCCAGCCAGCCCTGGCCCTTCCCCTCCAGCCTGATGCTGGGCTTCATGGCCCACGCCACCTCGACCGACATCAACGTCGACGGCGACGAGATCCACGAGGCCCGCTGGTTCTCCCGCGACGAGCTGGGCGCCGCCTTCGACTCCGGCGAGGTGCTCCCGCCCTACGGCATCTCCATCGCGGCCCGCCTCATCGAGCTCTGGTACGGCAGGCCGCTGCCGACGCGCGGCTCCTTCTGAGGCAGGACGACGTGTAGAGGGGTGGCCTCCCCGGGGAGGCCACCCCTCAACACGTGTCGCACGTCTGACGTGCCCGCGTACGCGTCCTCTCGAAGAAGGCGCGGGCCTTGGCCGGCATCCCGATATGCGGTGAGAAGCCGTACGGCGCGAGCGTGGGCAGCAAGTCCGTGTACAAGACCGCGATCTTCGGGTTGAAACGTTGTCCCGGACCCGTTGGAAGGCCCCGATGGTGGTCGAAGGCCCTGATACCTGACGGTGTTCGTGCTTCCACGGGACGTACGGCGAGGCAGGCGCGCACACGAAACCCCCGACCAGCCATCCTGGGCACGGTCGGGGGTCGCGGGCGAGCGTCAGACCGCGAGAGCCTGCTTCACCTGGGCAAGGCTCGGGTTCGTCATGACGACCTCGTTGCCACCCGCGGAAGGGACCACCCGGACAGTGGGTACCGTCTGGTTTCCGCCATTCGCCTTCTCCACGTACGCGGCGGACTCCGGGTCCTGCTCGATGTTGATCTCCGTGTACGCGATGCCCTCGCGGTCCATCTGGCTCTTCAGCCGACGGCAGTAGCCGCACCACGTGGTGCTGTACATCGTCACAGTGCCCGGCATGTCTATCGCGCTCCTTCGGCGGCTCGGGGATGAGGTCGCACCGGGGGAACGTCTTCGGCGGCGCCACCATTCCCGGCGCGACCGAGGCGTGTGACGCCTGCCGCATCGGTACGACTATCGGTGCGTGCCTGTGGACAACCGACTCACCCGTCTCCCGCGACCTGGCAGCATGGCGGTGTGACAGCAGCAACGCACTCCACCCTTTTCCCGCAGGTACCGGACTCGGCCGACGCGGTGCTCGAAGGGCTCGACCCCGAGCAGCGCGAGGTGGCGACCGCCCTGCGCGGTCCGGTGTGCGTGCTGGCGGGCGCCGGTACCGGCAAGACCCGGGCGATCACCCACCGCATCGCCTACGGGGTACGTGCGGGGATCCTCCAGCCCTCCAGCGTGCTCGCCGTCACCTTCACCAACCGGGCCGCCGGGGAGATGAGAGGCCGGCTGCGCCAGCTGGGTGCCGCCGGCGTTCAGGCCCGCACCTTTCACTCGGCGGCGCTGCGCCAGCTCCAGTACTTCTGGCCGAAAGCGATCGGTGGCTCCCTGCCCAGACTCGTCGACCGCAAGATCCAGCTCGTCGCCGACGCGGCCGCCGCCTGCCGTATCCGCCTCGACAGGGGCGAGCTGCGCGACGTCACCGCCGAGATCGAGTGGTCCAAGGTGACCCAGACCGTCCCCGCCGACTACGCCCTCGCGGCGGCCAAGGCCGGCCGTGAGGTGCCCCGCGATCCGGCGGAGATCGCGCAGCTCTACTCCGCCTACGAGGATCTGAAGCGCGGGCGCGGTGTCATCGACTTCGAGGACGTGCTGCTGCTGACGGTGGCCGTCCTCCAGGACCGTCACGACGTCGCCGAACAGGTCCGTGCCCAGTACCAGCACTTCGTGGTCGACGAATACCAGGACGTCAGCCCCCTGCAGCAGCGCCTGCTGGAGCTGTGGCTCGGCGACCGCGACGACCTGTGCGTGGTCGGCGACGCCAGCCAGACGATCTATTCGTTCACGGGAGCAACCCCCGACCATCTGCTCGACTTCCGCAGCCGCCACCCCGGCGCGACCGTCGTCAAGCTGGTCCGTGACTACCGCTCCACCCCGCAGGTGGTCCACCTGGCCAACGGCCTGCTCGTCCAGGCCCGGGGCCGGGCCGCGGACCACCGTCTGGAGCTGGTCTCCCAGCGTCCGGCGGGCCCCGAGCCCGTGTACGCCGAGTACACCGACGAACCGGCCGAGGCCGAGGGTGCCGCCCGTCGTATCCGTGAGCTCATCGACTCGGGCGTTCCGCCCGCCGAGATCGCGGTCCTGTTCCGTACGAACTCCCAGTCGGAGACCTACGAGCAGGCCCTCGCCGACGCCGGGGTCCCCTACCAGCTGCGCGGCGCGGAGCGCTTCTTCGACCGCCCGGAAGTACGCAAAGCCGGCAGTTCCCTGCGGGCCGCGGCGCGCTTCGGTGGCAACGACTCCCTCCTCGACGACGCCGTCGACCTGCCCTCCCAGGTGCGCGCGGTGCTGTCCGGCGAAGGGTGGTCCCCGCAGCCCCCGGCAGGGTCGGGCGCCGTCCGCGAGCGCTGGGAGTCGCTGGCCGCCCTGGTCAACCTCGCCCAGGACTTCGCCGCCGCCAGAGCGGGCGCCACGCTGAGCGACCTCGTCACGGAACTCGACGAGCGGGCGGGCGCCCAGCACGCACCGACGGTGCAGGGCGTCACCCTCGCCTCCCTGCACTCGGCCAAGGGGCTGGAGTGGGACGTCGTCTTCCTGGTGGGCGTCACCGAGGGCATGATGCCGATCGCCTACGCAAAGACCGACGAGCAGGTCGAGGAGGAACGGCGCCTGCTCTACGTCGGCGTCACCCGTGCGCGCGAACGCCTGCATCTTTCCTGGGCACTCGCCCGCTCGCCCGGCGGCCGGCCGAGCCGCCGTCCCAGCCGCTTCCTGAAAGGGCTGCGGCCAGGTTCGGGGACGGCCGGCGGGCGGGCGGCCGCGGGCGGCTCGGGAGGCGTGGAGCGCGGCTTCGGGGGCGGCGGCGCCGCGGTGCCGGTCCCCAGACGGGTACAGCGGGTGCCGGCCCGCTGCCGGGTCTGCGGGCGCACGCTCACCGACGCGGGCGAGATGAAGCTGATGCGCTGCGAGGACTGCCCGTCCGACATGGACGAGGGTGTCTACGAGCGGCTGCGCGAGTGGCGTGCGATCCAGGCGGGGCACAGCGGTCAGCCCGCGTTCTGCGTCTTCACCGACAAGACGCTGATGGCGATCGCCGAGTCCGTCCCGGAGGACGAGCGCGAGCTGGCGCGGATCCCGGGCGTCGGGGCGCGGAAGCTCAACCGGTACGGAGCGGACGTCCTGGCCATCTGCGCAGGCCAAAGCGGAGTGGGGCTTGACGAAGACGACTGATTCAAACTCGTCGAAAAAATAGTTTGCGCATGCCCCGGGAATCCCCATAGGTTCTTGGTCACGGGAGCAGCGGCCTTCCCGAAGGCCCTGAATCCGTGTTGTACTTGCATATCCGCGGACTGGTTCGTCCCAGTCCCCCGAGACGCCGAGAGGAGGCGAGTCCAGTGATCAACATCAACTTCAGCTCCATCGTCAGCTCCACCGCCAAACTGACCGATCGCTCGGCCGTCTCCCTGTGCATGCTCGGCGTTTCCAACCCGGGCACCGGTCTGTCCGGCATTCGCGCCGTCCTTCCGGCCGCCGCCCCCGTCGCCTCCGCGGACCTTCCCGTCCGTGAGCGCGATGAGCGACCGACCAAGGCACTGGAAGCAGCAGTAACGGCGCAGGCGCAGGCCTATGCCTTTACCGCGACCGGTGCCGGATTCCGGAAGCAGACGACGCAGCACCACCTGATGTGGGCCTTCCGTGGGCCAGAACCCTGGAGTGATCCAGTCTGATCGACGATCAGGCCGGCGCCTTCAGGGCCGCGGAACCCCATCCGGGATCCGCGGCCCTTCTGTTTGTCCCCGAACGGGGACGACAGCACGAAGGAGCCTCGGGACAAGAAAAGAACCCGGTACCAAGCCGCCACCCGGCCGACCGGCCGGAACGACCAGACGAGGAAGAAACCCCGTGCAACTCGAAGCGCACGCCCCGTCCGTACCGCCTTCCGACACGATCCCCAAGCCCGTCCCCACGGAGGACTCCACCTTGACCCCGCTCACCGCGCTCACCGCGCTCGACGACGCCATCGAGAACCTCGGCGTGCCCGTCCCCTGCCGTTCCTACGACCCGGAGGTCTTCTTCGCCGAGTCGCCGGCGGACGTCGAGTACGCCAAGTCCCTGTGCCGCACCTGCCCGCTGGTCGAGGCCTGCCTCGCCGGTGCCAAGGAGCGGCGTGAGCCCTGGGGCGTCTGGGGTGGCGAGCTGTTCGTGCAGGGTGTCGTCGTCGCCCGGAAGCGGCCCCGTGGCCGCCCGCGCAAGAACCCGGTCTCGGCATGAACACCGCAGGAACGATCGACCGTCCCCTCACGTACGACCCCAAGAAGCAGGCCCCGATGAAGCCGTCCACCCACGACATCGCAGGCTTCACGCCTGAAGACTTCACCACCAGTGACGCGAAGGACTCGCGTCGGAACAGGACCCGTGAGATGCAACTCATCCCAGAAGCCCTGGCTCGTGCGCATATGCACGAACGCCTGCAGGAGGCCGAGCGGGAACGCCGGGCCCTGCGCCTGGCGACCGCTCGCCGCATGCAGCGACGAGCCGAGCGCGCCTCGATGCGTGCCCGGCGCGCGCTCGCCATGGCGGTCATGCAGTAGCCAGGTCACACCGCAGCGTGGCCTCCCGCAAGGGAGGCGAAGCTCCCCAGGGGGCCTGCCCGTCCGAACGGGCCGGCCCCTACGGCGCGTTCATCCTCGGCGGCTCACGCCTCCGCCGCCGTTTCCCCCAACTCGTACTCGTCCTCCGCCGTGTACTCGTCCTCCTCGGGGAGGAACCCGACCAGCCACTCCTCCAGCTCGTCGCGCAGCCGCACCGTCGCTCCCAGCTGGCACAGCACACCGATGGTGCTCAAGGTCACCCGGTGAATCAGCAGGTAGGCCGGCGGCAGGTTGAGCTGCTTGGCCAGCTGGTACGCGGGGGAGCGGGGATCGCCGATCCGGGCCGCCTGGCTCCGCATCCAGCCGCGGGTGAAGGTGAACTCGTCGACCCGGGCGGGCTCGATGATCGGCAGCAGGTAGTCGAGGATGGCGTCGGGATCCAGCTCTATCGACTCCTTGACGAAGCCTTCCGCACAGAGCATCTCGTAGACGGCGTCCGCCTCGCCGTCCAGGGCCATACGCAGGGCCGCCCCGATGGGCTCGGGCAGGCCGCCCGGGAGGCGGTCGACCGTGCCGAAGTCCAGGACACCCAGGCGCCAGTCGTCTTCCCCGTCCGGCCCGCCGGGCAGCAGACGGAAGTTGCCGGGGTGCGGGTCGGCGTGCAGGAGGCCGGTGCGCGCCGGGCCCGAGAAGAGGAAGTGGGCCAGAAGCTGACCCGCCCGGTCGCGCTGCTCCGGTGTGCCATCGGCGATGATCTCCGACATCGGGATGCCGTCGATCCACTCGGTGACCAGCACCTGCTCGCACTGGTGGACGACGTCCGGCACCACGATGTCCGCGTCGTGCGCGAACTCCTCCGCGTGGGCCTGCTGGGCCTGCGCCTCCAGGTCGTAGTCCAGCTCCTCGGAGACTCGGTCCTTCAACTCCGTGATCAGCGGCTTGATGTCCATGCCGGGGACCAGCGGGCCCAGCAGGCGGGCGAAACGGCTGAGCTGGTTCAGGTCGGACAGCAGGGCCTCGCCGGCGCCCGGGTACTGCACCTTGACCGCCACCTCGCGGCCGTCGTGCCACACCGCACGGTGCACCTGACCGATCGAAGCGGCCGCGGCGGGCTTGTCCTCGAACTCCAGGAACAGGTCGTGCCAGTCCTCGCCGAGCCGCTCCGCGAGCACGGAGTGCACCGTGCGGGTCGGCATCGGCGGTGCCGCCTCCTGCAGTTTGGTCAGCGCGGCCCGATAGGGGCCCGCGACCTCCTCGGGCAGCGCCGATTCGAAGACGGACAGGGCCTGTCCGAACTTCATCGCCCCGCCCTTGAGCTCGCCCAGCACCTTGAACAGCTGCTCCGCGGTGCGCTGCTGCAGCTGCTGGCCGACGATCTCCGCGGATTCGCCCACGATCCGCTTGCCGAGCCCCCAGGTCGCCCGCCCGGCGAAGCCGAGCGGGAGCGCGGCGAGCTTGGCGGTCCGGGTGACCGCCTTGCGCGGAAGATCAGACATGCGCCCTCCAAGTCCCAGCCGGCCGCCCCGGTTCTGCCTCACGGCGTACATCCGCCGACGGCCCTTGCCCAGCCATTGTCGCGCGCCGCTCCCCATCCTCGGGGGTGTGTTCCTGCTTACCTTTTCCGGTGGCTCCGCACGGGCAGGCCGGGTGCGCCCGGACCGGCCGCGTGTGCCACTGCAGACCCGGCAGCGAGACCTCCCAGCGTGCGCCGACGCTCGAAGGAGTCCGGCCGTCCAGGAAGGCGAGTGCGTGAGCCGCCGCCAGCCCGGCGACCGTCGCGGCCAGGGTGAGGTCGCAGGGCCGTACCTGCCGCTGCCTGCTGGACCGCCACTGCGCCACCAGACGGGGCCAGGCCGGGTCCCGGTCGGTGCGGTCCTCGTACAGACAGCCCGCGCATCCCGTCTCGCCGGGCAGGACGAGAGGGCCGACGACGCCGGTCCCCTCCACGACACCGGCGTACAGGTGGGGAGTGCCGGAGGCCATGAGGGCTTCCGCGGCAGCGGGGTCGGGCGTGTGCACCGCGACGTCGTCGCGCGGGGCGACGACCACCAGGGAGAAGCCCGGGGTGCCCTCCTCGGGCGGCGTTGTGGGACTGCGGCGCGGCGGGCGGCCGGGGGCGGCCCGCCGGACGGCGCGGCGGGCCGCATCGTCGCGGCGGTCACCGACGGACTCGGCGGGGAGCCCGCCCGGGGTGACGTCCCACGGCTCGACGCGGCCGCCGTCGAGCACGTCGACCTCGCCGACGCCCGCGCCCGACAACAGGCCGGACAGCACCGCGCCCACCCGACCCGCGCCCCTCACCCGCACCCGCTGGGCGCGCCGGGCGGCCAGGTGTCTCATCGCGTCCCCCGGTTCGGAGGTGGTCAGGGACAGGGAGGCCAGGTCGGGGCGGAGCCGGTCGAGGACCTCCTTCTTCTTGCGCAGGGCGTCGGCGTCCGGCCCACCGCCCCGAAAGTCGTCGAGGAGGCCGGCCCGCGCCAGGCCCTCCACCACCCGGTCGACATGACCTTCCGGCAGGTCAAGGCGATGCCCCTCCTCGCGCAGGAGCGCCGGGCCGCGGGTGCCGTTGAGCAGTTCGAGGAAACTGCCCGTGGCCGTGTCCACCGGGCCCAGTGTCAGCGCGTGCGCCGGTGTCATCCCGAACTGCACGGTGTTCAGATCGCGCCAGCCTCGCCTGAGCGCGGGCTTCACCATCGGATGCATGCCAGGTCCCCCGTAGGTTTTCGAAGGTCTTCGAACGTCCCGTGTGTCCGGCGGCGGCCGGTCGCGTACCGGTTCGTGCGGTCGGTCACGATTGCGCCGGTGAGTGCCAGCATGCCCGGACGCGTGGCCGGACGCCGAAAGTTGTCCACAGGCGGTGGGTATTCGTCGTACAAGCGAGTCGTACGTGCGAGTCGTACGCGCGATCCGTACAACGAGTCGTACAAATCAGTCGTACATCCGGAGGAGGGGTGGCGGATCGGCACCGAACCGTCCCGGAGCCGGGACTTCCCCGTGTGCAGCGGGTAACGTCGTGGCGTGTCCGCCGACCCACTGCACCGTGCCGGGGCGCCCCAGCGCGCACCGACGAATCAGCCGCCGAACGGCTCGGGGGCGAGCGCGATCGAGGTCCGCAGGAGCACCCGGCGCCGCCGGACGGTCTCGGCGTACCGCGAGGGCGACCGCACCGTCGTGCTGATCCCCGCCCGAATGTCCGAGGCGGAGGAGCAGCGCTGGGTGAGCGTCATGCTGGACAAGCTGGCCGCCCAGGAGAGCAAGCGAGTCCTCGGCGACGCCGAACTGGCCGGACGCGCGGAGCGCCTGTCGGGCCAGTACTTCGACGGGCGGGCACGGCCCACCTCGGTCCGCTGGGTCACCAACCAGAACACCCGCTGGGGCTCGTGCACCCCCTCCGAGGGAAGCATCCGGCTGTCGCACCGCCTCCAGGGCATGCCCGAGTACGTCGTCGACTACGTCCTTCTGCACGAACTGGCGCATCTGCTCGTCCCCGGGCACGGGCCCCGGTTCTGGCGGCTGCTGGAGGCGTATCCGAGGACCGAGCGGGCTCGGGGCTACCTCGAGGGAGTGGTCGCCGCAGACCGGCTGCCGCACGTGCCGGGGGCCCGCAGCGAGTAGCGCGCACCTCCGCTCGAGCGCAGGCGGGGCGTTCGGCACGGCCGCGCCCGCGTTCTGTACCGGGTCTGTACCGACCTCCTCCGGTGTCCGGAATTGCCGTTAGCCTGGCGCGACGCACTCACATTCGGATGGGGGACGGTCGTAACGCATGGCCAGGGAATTCCAACGCGGCCACAAGGCCAGGATCAGTGACCTCACCGCGGGCACGGATCTGTACGTAGGCGTGCAGATCTCCGGCCCCGGGCTGAGTTTCGACATCAGCTGCTTCGGCCTCGACGCCGACGAGCGGTTGTCGGACGACCGCTACTTCGTGTTCTTCAACCAGCCGAAGACCCCCGAGGAGTCCATCCAGCTCCTGGGTGCGCAGGCGGGTGACACGGAGTCCTTCCGGGTCACCCTCGACAGGATCCCGTCGCAGATCCAGAAGCTGTCCTTCACAGCGACGATCGACGGCGCCGGACAGATGTCGCAGACCGGCCCCGGATACATCCGGATCGTCGCGGGCGGTGAGGAGGTGGCCCGGTACCCGTTCAGCGGCTCGGAGTTCTCCACCGAGCGCGCGGTGATGCTCGGCGACTTCTATCTGAAGGACGTGTGGCGGTTCGCCGCCGTCGGGCAGGGCTTCGACGGCGGGCTGGACGCTCTGCTGAGGAACTTCGGCGGCGAGGTGGCCGAGGAGGAGGCGCCCACGCCGCAGCAGCCGCAGGCCGGCGCCGCCCCGGGATTCGCCCCGCCCGCCCAGGCCTCCGCGCCCCCGGCGTTCGGCGCGCCTCCCACACCGGCTCCCGCTCCCGCGCCACAGCCCGCGCAGCCCGTCCCGCAGGGCTTCGCCGCTCCGCCCGGCGCCGTACCGCCCCTGGTCCCCGCCCCGGCGCCAGGGCACGACGTGCACGCCGCGCAGACCATCGTCGCGCCCGTGAACACACCGCCCGGCGGATCCCCCGTGCCGCCCTCGGCCCCGCCGCCCCCCGGCTACGGCCAGCCGGGCCAGCCCGGTCAGCAGCAGCCGCCGTACGGTCAGGT
>NZ_JBIRHU010000031.1:0-46082 GCF_044328675.1 Streptomyces sp. NPDC017890 | reverse complement strand
GTGTCCGGCCAGACCGCCCCGCCGCCTCCCGGCTACGGCCAGCCTGGTCAGCAGCCGCCGTACGGTCAGGTGTCCGGCCAGACCGCCCCGCCGCCTCCCGGCTACGGCCAGCCTGGTCAGCAGCCGCCGTACGGTCAGGTGTCCGGCCAGACCGCCCCGCCGCCCCCCGGTTACGGCCAGCCCCAGGCCCCCCAGGCCCCGGTCCCGCCCCCCGGTTACGGCCAGCCCACCCCGCCGCCGGGCTACGGCCAGCCCACCCCGCCCCCCGGTTACGGCCAGCAGGCCCCCCTCGGCGCCCCGCAGGGCATGCCTCAGGGAGCGCCGCAGGGCGCCGGAGTGATGGCCGCGCTCCAGCAGTTCAAGGAGACGGCGACCGGGCAGCGCTGGACCCAGCAGAACAAGAAGCTCGTCCGTGTCGACCTCGGCGCCGAAGGCCAGCCCGTGCTCGCCCGCCAGGGCAGCATGGTGCTCTACCAGGGCAAGGTCGACTTCAGTTACAAGGGCGCCGGATTCGCCGGCCGGGTCGTGGGCAACGCCACCGGCCAGGAGATGCAGCTGATGCGCTGCACCGGCAAGGGACAGGTGTTCCTCGCCGACAACAGCGCGATGCTGCACCCCATCGAGCTCCAGGGCGACGCCGTGTGCGTCTCCGCGGAGAACGTCCTCGCCTTCGACGAGAGCCTCCAGTACGAGGTCCGCCGCATCGAGGGACACGGCATCCCCGGTGGCGCGCTGTTCACGATGCAGTTCCAGGGCACCGGCACGATCGTCGTCAAGACGCACGGCGTGCCCGTGGTGCTGCCGGTCACGCCCACCACGTTCGCCGACTGCAACGCCGTGGTCGCCTGGTCGGCCGCCGCCCAGGTGGTCGTCTCCAGCCAGGTGCGCATGCGCCGCAACTCCTACGCGGGCGACACGGGCGAGAGCGTCAACCTGCAGTTCCGGGCGGCGCCCGGCAACTTCGTCGTCGTCCAGCCGTACGAGATCTGAGGGAGAGCCCGACATGAACCAGCCGCTCGCGGGCTATGCTCCCGCACCGGTCACCGCCCGCATGGAGAACCACGGCAACCACATGCTGAAGGTCGCCATGCAGACCGGGAACGACCTCCTCGCGCGCGTGGGCTCGATGACCGCCTACGAGGGCTTCGTCCAGTACGAGCCCAACCCGCCGGCCGTCCGCCAGATCGCCCGCGACTGGGCCACCGGCGAGGGCGCGCCGCTGATGAAGTGCTCCGGCGACGGCCTGCTCTACCTCGCCGACTACGGCGCCAACGTCGTCGTCATCAACCTCAACGGCGACGGGATCTCCGTCAACGCGACCAACCTGCTCGCCTTCGACGCCCACCTCACCTGGGGTGTGGAGCGGGTCAAGGGCCTGGCGAAGTTCGCCGGTCAGGGCCTGTGGAACACCAAGATCTCCGGTCAGGGCTGGGTCGCGCTCACCTCCCGGGGCAAGCCGATCGTGGTCGACTGCGGCGGCGGTGAGGACGAGACGTACGTCGACCCGGACGCGCTCGTCGCCTGGTCCCCGAACCTCAAGGTGAAGGGCAAGCGCAGCTTCAAGGCACAGTCGCTGATCGGCCGCGGCAGCGGCGAGGCCTACCAGATGGCCTTCTCCGGTCAGGGCATCGTCGTCGTCCAGCCCAGCGAGGACAGCACCGACCGCCTCCGGGTCCGGGGCTGAGGGGGAGACCAGAACATCATGCAGAGCCCGCTTTTCGCCTACAACGACCAGCAGAGCCAGGAAGCCTGGAGCCTGCAGAACAAGCACATGCTCCGCGTCGCCCTGGAGGGCCACGACGACGTGCTCGCCCGCAAGGGCACGATGGTCGCCTACCAGGGGCTCGTCGAGTTCGACGCCGAGTACCAGAACAACAACCAGTCACGCGCGCGTGCGCACACCGGTGAGGGCCTGGACCTGATGCGCTGCCACGGGCAGGGCACGGTCTTCTTCGCCAACCTCGCCCAGTGCATCCACGTGATGGAGGTCGACCAGGACGGTCTCACCGTCGACAGCAGCTACGTGCTGGCGATGGACTCGTCCCTGCACCACGAGGTCATCGCGGTCGACAGCCTGTACGGCATTTCCGGCTCGGGGAAGTACCAGCTCAACATCACCGGCCGTGGCAAGGTCGCCCTGATGACCTCGGGCGCCCCGCTGCTGATGCAGGTGACGCCCGACAAGTACGTCAACTGCGACGCCGACGCGATCGTCGCCTGGTCCACCGGCCTGCGGGTGCAGATGCAGGCCCAGACGCACTCCTCCGGGGTGTGGCGGCGTCGCGGCAGCACCGGCGAGGGCTGGGAGCTCAACTTCATGGGCAGCGGCTTCGCGCTCGTCCAGCCCAGTGAACTGCTGCCGCCGCAGAACGCCCAGCTCGGGCAGGGTGTTGCCGCGCAGTACGGCATGGGGCAGCAGGGAGCCCGTGGTCAGAACCAGGGGAACGTCTGGAGCTGAGCGCGGAGCGCAGCCCGGTACGCGCAGTCCGGTAAGGGGTGATCGCAATGGGCGGTCACCCCTTACGGGTTCAGAGCCGGGCGCGGGTTGCCTCGAGCAGGCGTACGACCGACTCGTCGGCCACGTCCCGGACCTCCGCGTACGGGAACCAGCGCAGGTCGAGGGACTCGTCGCTGATCGCCTCCACGGCCCCCTCGGGAGCCACCGCGGCGTACTGGACGTCCAGGTGCCAGGCGCACGGCGTGCGGTGGCGGTCCAGCCGCACCGGGCCGCCCGGGGCCAGGGCCAGGCCTGCGATGCCCGACTCCTCGGTCGCCTCGCGCAGAGCCGCCCTCGCCAGCGTCTCGTCGGCCGGCTCGCAGTGGCCGCCCATCTGCAGCCACATGCGCAGCTTCTTGTGCAGGGTCAGCAGGACCCGCTCGCGAGAAGGGTCGATCACGAGCGCGCTCGCTGTGATGTGCCCGTCCCCGCAGGCCTTCCACAGGCCGTCCGGGTGCGCCGCGAGGTGGTCCAGGTACACCTGACGCAGCTCGTCCTGGCCCTCGTGGTCCTTCAGGACCAGGACCGCGTCGTCGTGGAGGCTCACCCGGCGTCGTCACCCTTGCCGTCGGCCTCGTCCTGGCCCTTCTCGTTCTTCTTTTTCAGGTCGGGCTTGCCGGCTGCCTCGCCGAGCATCTTGTCCAGCTCGGAGAAGTCGAGCTGCTCACGGTGGACGAAGCCGTCCGGGTCGTCCAGGTCGGTCGCGGTCGGCAGCATGTCCGGGTGGGCCCACAGGCCGTCCCGGCCGTCGACCCCGCGCGCGTCCGTCAGGGACGCCCACAGACGGGAGGCGTCACGCAGGCGGCGCGGGCGCAGTTCCAGGCCGATCAGCGTGGCGAACGTCTGCTCCGCCGGGCCGCCCGAGGCCCGACGACGGCGCAGCGTCTCGCGCAGTGCGTCGGCGGAGGACAGGCGCGGCTTGGCGGCGGTGTGCACCACCGCGTCCACCCAGCCCTCGACGAGTGCCAGAGCCGTCTCCAGACGGGCCAGGGCGGCCTTCTGCTCCGGGGTGTCCTCCGGCTGGAACATGCCCTGCTGGAGAGCCTCCTGCAACTGCTCCGGGTTCTGCGGGTCGAACTGGCCGACCACGTCCTCCAGCTTGGCCGTGTCGACCTTGATCCCGCGGGCGTAGCCGTCGACCGCGCCGAACAGGTGCGAGCGCAGCCACGGCACGTGCGCGAAGAGGCGCTGGTGCGCGGCCTCACGCAGGGCGAGATACAGCCGCACCTCCTCCTGGGACACGCCGAGGTCCTTGCCGAACGCCTCGATGTTCGCTGGCAGCAGCGCGGCCTTGCCGACCGGGCCGAGCGGCAGACCCACGTCGGTCGAGCCGACGACCTCGCCGGCGAGGACGCCGACGGCCTGCCCGATCTGCGTGCCGAACATGGCGCCGCCCATGGAGCGCATCATGCCGATCAGCGGGCCGGCCATGGCCTGCATCTCCTCGGGCAGCACGTCCCCCATGGCGGTGCCGACGCGCTCGGCGACCGGGTCGACGAGCTCCCGCCAGGCGGGCAGGGTCGCCTCGACCCACTCCGCGCGGCTCCAGGCCACCGCGGTGCCCGCGCCGGAGGGCAGGGCGGTCGCGTCGTCCAGCCACAGGTCGGCCAGGCGGACTGCCTCCTGGACGGCGGTGCGCTCGCTGGGGCCGATGCTGGCGTCCTTCGTGCCGTCCGGCGTGCCCTGGGAGACCGTCTGGCGGGCGATCTGCTTGGCCATGTCCCAGTTCACCGGGCCGCCCTCGTAGGAGAGCATCTGGCCCAGCTGCTGGAACGCGGCGCCCAGGTCGTTGGGGTTCATGGAACCGAACATGGCAGCGAACGGGTTGTCCGCGCCGGGGCCGCCAAGGCCGCCGGCTCCGGGCCCGAATCCGAACGGGTTGGCCGGTCCCTGACCACCGCCGCCCTGCTGGTCCTTCTTCTTGCCCTCGTCGCCGTCGTCCGGCTCCTCCGGCGGAAGGCCGAATCCGAATGGGGTGTCACTCACGGGGTTCCTCGGCTGGTAGGGCCGCC
Organism: Streptomyces sp. NPDC017890; assembly: GCF_044328675.1. Classification (NCBI taxonomy): domain Bacteria; kingdom Bacillati; phylum Actinomycetota; class Actinomycetes; order Kitasatosporales; family Streptomycetaceae; genus Streptomyces; species Streptomyces sp. NPDC017890. The sequence continues at coordinate 41,573 of NZ_JBIRHU010000031.1, read as the reverse complement.
GGTTCTTTCCGGCGGCACGGCTGCCCGACATCACCACCCAGCGTAGACACCCGGGGCGGTTCGGGCCTCGGTGCTTCGCCGACTGACGGCCTGCGGCAGGATGGATGCCACCTGGTACGTACGCGTCGCTCGCGCCCGTACTGAAGACAACCGCTGGAGACGCCCGGTGAGTTCCCCAGATCCGCAGGTTCGCGCAGCGCGAAACCAGTCAACCAGTTCCTCCCGCCCCGGCGCGCGCGGACCCGTCGTCGCGGTCACCGGTGCCGCGTCCGGGGTCGGGGCGCTGCTCACCGAGCGGCTCGCCGCGTCCGACGAGGTCAGACAGGTCGTGGCCATCGACGAACGACGCGGCGGATGCGCCGCGGCACAGTGGCACATTCTGGACGTACGGGACCCGGCCATCGCCGAGAAACTGCGTGGTGCGGACGTGGTCGTGCACCTGGCACTCGACCTCGATCTGGAGACCGACGCCGCCGCCCGGACGGCCTACAACGTCCGGGGGACGCAGACCGTCCTGACCGCCGCGGCGGCGGCCGGCGTGCACCGTGTCGTGCTGTGTACCTCCGCGATGGTCTACGGCGCCCTCCCCGACAACGAGCTGCCGCTCTCCGAGGACGCCGAACTGCGCGCCACGGCTGAGGCCACCGGGGTCGGCGACCTGCTGGAGATCGAGCGGCTCGCGCGTCGCGCACCTCGGGCGCATCCCGGCCTCAACGTCACCGTCGTCCGGCCGGCGGTGCTGGTCGGAGGCATGGACACCGCGCTGACCAGGTACTTCGAGTCGCCGCGGCTGCTTGTCGTGGCCGGGTCGCGCCCGGCCTGGCAGTTCTGCCACGTCGACGACCTGTGCAGTGCCCTGGAGTACGCCGTGCTGGAGAAGGCCGACGGGGAACTGGCCGTCGGCTGCGACGGCTGGCTGGAGCAGGAAGAGGTCGAGGAGCTCAGCGGCATCCGTCGGATGGAACTGCCGTCGGCGGTCGCGCTCGGCGCGGCGGCCCGGCTGCACCGCATCGGGCTGACGCCCTCTCCGGCCGGGGACCTGGCGTACACGATGTACCCCTGGGTGGTGAGCGGCAGCCGGCTGCACGACGCCGGATGGCGGCCGAAGTACACCAACGAGGAGGTGCTCGCGGAGCTGCTGGAGGAGGTCTCCGGGCGGCACACGGTCGCCGGGCGGCGCCTCGGGCGCAAGGACGCGACCGCGGCGGGAGCCGCCGGAGCGACGGTGGCCCTGCTGGGCGCGGCCGCGGTGGTACGACGGGCGCGGAAGGTCCGGCGGCGGATCTGAGGCGGACGCGGCGCCGCGCCCGGCCTTCTCCCGCCCGCACACCGGCCGCGGGTCCTGTAGAAGGCTCCAAAGCGGTACGCGCGCGTGCCGGGTGATAGCGCTATTCCACGCCGTCCGCGTGGTGGGGCACGATGGGCGCATGGCAACCACGAACGACCACCCCGGTGAACTGGCCGCGCCGGACCCCGTCAAGCTGATCGGAATCCGGGAGACACCTCTCTCCGTGGACGAGGTCTTCCGGGCCGTCGGAGACGACGCGGCCGGCGGGACCGCCCTGTTCGTCGGGACGGTCCGCAACCACGACGGCGGGACAGACGTCGACCGGCTCGGGTACTCGTGCCACCCCAGCGCCGAGGCGGAGATGCGGCGGATCGCCGAGAAGGTCGTCGCGGAGTACCCCGTACGGGCGCTCGCGGCGGTACACCGGGTGGGGGATCTGGAGGTCGGGGATCTCGCCGTGGTCGTCGCCGTGTCCTGCCCGCACCGGGGCGAGGCCTTCGACGCCTGCCGGAAGCTGATCGACGACCTGAAGCACGAGGTGCCCATCTGGAAGCACCAGACCTTCTCGGACGGTACCGAGGAGTGGGTCGGCGCCTGCTGAGAGCGGCACCGCTCCCGTGACTCCGGTTGCGTAACCGACCCCCCGGCGTGAGCGTTGTCACTGCGGATGGTTAATCTGCTGATCAGTCAGTGGCGGACGCTCATGGGGTTGGGAGGTCGACATGGCAGCACTTGCCTGGTTGCTGATTCCGCTTGTGGCTGCTGTCGGCGCGGGTCTGTGGGGCAGCTGGGCCAACAGGACCCGCAAGGCGCGGAGCGACGGGCCCGAGCTGGACGGGTACGCCCGCTTCCGCGAGGCCATGGAAAGGCCCCGCACCGGGCCCTGACCGGACGGTGCAGCCCTGACGGTGCTCTGACAGCCCAGTCCCGTACTGTCGTGCCATGCCACGCCGCACCGCGACGATGCTCGCCTCCACCCTGATGCTGATCGCGCTCCTGTGCGCGGGTGTGTTCATTCCCGTGCCCTACTCGGAGATGTCTCCGGGGCCGACGGTGAACACCCTCGGGGATCACGACGGCGAGCCGGTGCTGCAGATCGACGGGCGCGAGTCCTACGAGGCGAGCGGCCATCTGAACATGACCACCGTCCGGGTCACCAGCGCCGAGTACCAGATGAACCTCGTGGAAGCGGTCTACGGCTGGCTGGCACACGACAACCGCGTGGTGCCGCACGACACCCTCTACCCGGACGGCAAGACCGAGGAAGAGGCCACCCAGGAGAACGCCGAGGAGTTCAGCCAGTCCCAGGAGAGCGCCAAGGTCGCCGCCCTCAAGGCACTCGACATCCCGGTGAAGTCCTGGGTGGTCGTCTCCACGGTCGTCAAGGACTCGCCGTCCGAGGGCAGGCTGCACGCCGGAGACGTGATCAAGGCGGTGGACGGCACGGCCGTCAAGAAGCCCGCGGACGTCGCCGAGCTGGTGACCGAGCACAAGCCCGGACAGGACGTCGTCTTCACGATCGTGCCCGCCAAGGAGCAGGCCGCCGCGGAGAAGGAGGGGCGGACGCCCACCGCGACGCAGGAGGTCACGATCACCACCGCGGCCTCGGACGACGCCGGTGAGAAGCGCGCCATCGTGGGGATCGCCGCCGGGACCGATCACACGTTCCCGTTCTCCATCGACATCAAGCTGGCCGACGTCGGCGGCCCGAGCGCCGGTCTGATGTTCGCCCTCGGCATCTACGACAAGCTCACGCCGGGCGACCTGACCGGCGGCAAGTTCGTCGCCGGCACCGGGACGATCGACGACAACGGCAAGGTCGGCCCGATCGGCGGCATCGGGATGAAGACCATCGGCGCACGCGACAAGGGCGCCCAGTACTTCCTGACGCCCGCCGACAACTGCGCGGCCGCCGCCGAGGACATCCCCGACGGGCTCACCCTCGTGAAGGTGGACACCATCGACGACGCCCTCGGCGCGCTGAAGGACATCCGCTCGGGGACGACATCGGACCTGCCGAAGTGCACGACCGGATGACGGTCCGAGCGGCCGCCTAGAGCCCCGAGGGGCTACTCCTCGAAGGTCGCCGTCAGCGCCTGGGCCAGCCCCGGCACCAGGTCGGAGCCCGTGAGGACCTCCGTGGCCGCGTCCTTCTCGCGCAGCCGCAGGGCAGAGTCGCGGGCGCCGTCGCGCAGGACCGCGACCGTCATGCGGACCTCCTGGCGGTCGGGGTGCTCCGCCACCCACCGCGCCAGCTTGGTCTCGTTCAGGCCCTCGGGGACCTGGGCCTCGGCGGACGGCGGCAGCATCAGGCGCTCCACGGCGAGGGCGCAGCCGACCACCGCGTCGGGCCAGGCGATGGTGCCCAGGAACTCGTCGAGCGGCTGGTCCGTTGGAACTTCGTCCTGCTCGATCGGGGTCAGGCCGGAGCTCTCCGACTCGTCCTGCAGACCGAGCCGGTCCGCGAGTGAGGGCTGATCGGCCCGGAGCCGGGCGGTGTCGACAAGTGCAAAGAGGCGTGCGGGCTGGTCCCAGCCGAGTCCGGAGACGTACTCGTCGATCTCGAGTACGGCCCGGGTGAGGGGGCTCGCTGCCATGGGGGTGTTGGACATGGTCACAATCCTGCCTCGTTCATGGCCCGAATCGGGAACCGAGTAAACGATGAGTAAGTTGCATAGGTGTGGGCCCACGATCACGGGGGCGCACGGGGGGCCCGCGAACCCGAGGGCCTGACGGATCAACAGCGAACTTTCGAGGTGCGCACCTTGGCTTTCCAGATGCCGGACCGCGGCGGAGGCCCCCCGACGGGGCCGCGGATCAGAGTGGGCCGCCCGTCCCGGCGTGTCCGAATCCTGCTGATGACACTGGGTGTCCTCGCCGTGCTCGGCATGGCGTTCACCATGTTCGCCGGGTTCTGGACGGACTGGCTCTGGTATCGGTCGGTCCACTACTCGTCGGTGTTCACGACGACCCTGTGGACCAAGATCGGGCTTTTCTTCGTCTTCGGCCTGCTGATGGCGCTCGCCGTCGGGTTCAACATCTGGCTGGCCCACCGGCTGCGGCCGCCGCTGAGCGCCATGTCGATGGAGCAGCAGAACCTCGACCGGTACCGCATGGGCATCGCCCCGTACAAGAAGTGGCTGCTGCTCGGCATCACCGCCCTGGTCGGTCTGATCGCCGGCGCTTCCGCGTCCGGTCAGTGGCGGACCTGGCTCATGTGGGTCAACGGGGTGTCCTTCGGGCAGAAGGACCCCCAGTTCAAGCTGGACGTCTCGTTCTACGCCTTCGACCTGCCCTGGTACCGGTTCCTGCTCGGCTTCGGCTTCGCCGCCGTGATCATCTCCGTGATCGCCGCCGCGCTCACCCACTACCTGTACGGCGGGCTCCGCGTCACCAGCCCGGGTGCGCGCGCCACGGCCGCGGCCACCGGGCACCTGTCGGTGCTCATCGGCGTCTTCGTCGCCCTCAAGGCGGTCGCCTACTGGCTCGACCGGTACGGGCTGGCGGTGAAGTCCAGTGACTTCAAGGCGACCGACAGCTGGACGGGTCTGAGGTACGTCGACGCCAACGCCTACCTGCCGGCCAAGACGATCCTGTTCTGCATCGCCGTCATCTGCGCGCTGCTGTTCTTCGCCACCATCTGGCGGCGCACCTGGCAGCTGCCCGTGATCGGCTTCGGTCTGATGGTGCTCTCCGCCATCCTCATCGGCGGCCTGTATCCGGCACTCGTGCAGAAGTTCCAGGTCCAGCCGAACGAGCAGGCCAAGGAAGCGCCGTACGTCGAGAAGAACCTCAAGGCGACGCGCGACGCCTACGGCATCGCGGGCACCCAGGTCACCGAGTACCCGGGCGTGAGCCAGACCCAGGACAAGACCAAGCTCCGGGACGACGTGGATGCCGCCGCGTCCATCCGGATCATGGACCCGAACGTCATCTCGCCGACGTTCCAGCAGCTCCAGCAGATGCGGAACTACTACGCGTTCCCGAACAACCTGGACGTCGACCGCTACGCCAAGGACGGCAAGGACCAGGACACGGTCATCGGTCTGCGCGAGCTGAACCTGGCCGGCATCCCGAAGAAGAACTGGATCAACAACCACTTCCGCTACACCCACGGCTACGGCGTGGTCGCGGCCAAGGGCACCGAGGTCGACGCCGAGGGCCGCCCGGTCTTCACCGAGTCCAACCTGCCGTCCGAGGGCGACCTCGGCACGTACGAGCAGCGGATCTACTACGGTGAGAAGACCACCACGTACTCGATCGTCGGCGGTCCCCAGAAGGAGATCGACTACTCCGACGACAGCGGCGAGAAGACGTTCAGCTACAAGGGTGACGGCGGGGTCGACCTGTCCAACCCGATCAACCGGGCGGCATACGCGGCGGCGTTCAGCGAGCCGCAGATCCTCTACTCCGGTGCGATCGGTGAGGGGTCGAAGATCCTCTACAACCGGACGCCCAAGGAGCGCGTCGAGGCGGTCGCCCCATGGCTGACCATCGACGGCGACGCCTATCCCGCGGTGGTGGACGGCCGTATCCAGTGGATCGTCGACGCGTACACGACGACGAACGGCTATCCGTACGCCTCGCGGACGACGCTCGGTGACACGACCGCCGACTCGCTGACCGCGGCGAACGACCAGCGCGCGGTGGTGGCCCAGCAGAACCAGGTCAACTACATCCGCAACTCGGTGAAGGCGACCGTCGACGCGTACAGCGGCGACGTGAAGCTCTACCAGTGGGACACCAAGGACCCGGTCCTCAAGACCTGGATGAAGGCGTTCCCGAACACCGTGCAGGGCAAGAGCGAGATCTCCGGCGAGCTGATGGCGCATCTGCGCTACCCGCAGGACCTGTTCAAGGTCCAGCGCGAGCTGCTCACGCGCTACCACGTGAAGGACGCCAACACGTTCCTCAGCGGCAGCGAGGTGTGGCAGGTGCCCGATGACCCGACCAACAAGTCGGGCGACGCGGTGCCGCCGTACTACCTGAGCATGAAGATGCCCGATCAGGACAAGCAGGCGTTCTCGCTCACGACGACGCTGACGCCCAACGGACGAGACAACCTCAGCGCGTTCATGGCGGTCGACGCCGAGGCGGGGACCGAGGGCTACGGCAAGATCAGAATCCTGAAGCTGCCGACGAGCACCACCGTCAACGGGCCCAAACAGGTCCAGAGCCAGTTCAACTCCGAACAGGACATCGCCGAGTCCATCAGGCTGCTCAGAGGCGGCGACTCCGAGGTCGAGTACGGCAACCTGCTGACGGTGCCGCTCGACGGCGGACTGCTGTACGTGGAGCCGGTCTACGTACGCGGTGGCGATCTCAAGTACCCGTTGCTGCGCAAGGTGCTGGTCAGCTACGGGGGCGCCACCGCCTTCGAGGACACGCTCGACGAGGCGCTCAGCAAGGTCTTCGGAGCGCAGGCTTCCACGCCGGAGCCGCCGGCGGACGAGGGTGAGGGCACGACCGAGCCACCACCGACGTCCACCAACCCGACGGTCCGGGAAGCGCTGAGCGACGCGCAGAAGGCCTTCGACGCCGGCCAGAAGGCCCTGGAGCAGAAGGACCTGGCCGCGTACGCGAAGGCCCAGAAGGACCTCGAGGCGGCCCTGCAGCGCGCCGAGGCGGCGCAGGCCAAGGCCGACGAGAGCGCCGGCGGGAAGAACGGGGACGACAAGACCGGGGACAAGGCCGAGGACGGCAAGGCCGGTCCGGGGCCGACCCCGACCGGAGATTCCGGTGGAGGCTCGGACAGCGGCTGACCCCGCTGCTTCGAGGCGGGCGTTCGAGCTGGTCAAAGCCCATCCCGCGCCGTGTTAGAGTTGTGAACACAACGGCGCGGGGTGGAGCAGCTCGGTAGCTCGCTGGGCTCATAACCCAGAGGTCGCAGGTTCAAATCCTGTCCCCGCTACTGAAGTCGTGAGCCATGGGCGAACGACCACGAAGGCCCGGATTCCGAAAGGGATCCGGGCCTTTGTGATGTGCGAACGCATGTGCCGGTGGTGTCTACGGCCGCGCCGCCAAGGGGAGTTGGGGAGATCTGTGTTTGACTTGTCTCCCTGTGGGCATGTCGACAAAACGCTGAAGTGACCTCACTGGCTGCGGTATACCGGATGTACCCAGGTTGCAGGTGGTGCGACGATGGACGTTATGGGGGACATGGCAAATCTGTTCGGGACAGGGCGTTTTGCCCAGCCGTCCGGTCAGGAGGAGAGCGCGGACGAGGCCCAGGAAGCCGCGGACGAGGCCGCCGAGGAAGTACGCCGGCGGCTCGCGGCCGACGCCGGTGACGTCGAGGCGATGAGCGTCCTCGGCGCGATGTTGCTGCGCCGCGGCGACTTCGACGGAGCCGAGTCGTATCTGCGTGCCGCCACCGCGGCCGGTGACCGGGCCGCCGCCAACAACCTGGGCGTGCTGCTGCACCAGCGCGGTTACGCCGACGACGCCGCCGGGTGGTGGCGGATCGCCGCCGTCGCCGGGTCCGCCCCGGCCGCCCACGCACTGGGGCGGCACTTCCGCGAGCGCGGGGACGAACCCGCCGCCGAGTACTGGCTGTGCCAGTCCGCCGAGCAGGGCCATGTGCTGGGCGCCTACGCACTCGCCGACCTGCTGGAGCACCGCGGTGACGACGCCGGGGCCGAGCGGTGGATGCGGGCCGCGGCCGAGCGCGGGCACCGGGAGGCCGCGTACCGGCTGGCGCGGACCCTGGACCGGGGTGCCGGGCGGGACCGTGACGGCGGAGACGGAGCGGCGGCCCCCGTGGCCGAGGGGGCCGAGCAGTGGTACCGGCAGGCCGCCGCGCGCGGCCACCGGCGGGCCGCCCTGCACCTCGGGACGATCCTGGAGAAGCGGGGCGAGCTCAAGGAGGCCGGCCGCTGGTACCTCACGTCGGCCAAGGACGGCGAGGCCCGCGCGGCCTGCGCGCTCGGCTTCCTGCTGCGCGACGCCGGGGACACGGAGAGCGCCGCCGTGTGGTGGCTGCGGGCCGCGCAGGACGGCGACGGCAACGCCGCCAACGCGCTGGGCGCGCTGCACGCCGAGCGCGGCGAGACCCAGACCGCCGAGCGCTGGTACCGGGCCGCGATGGACGCCGGGGACGACAACGGGGCGTACAACCTCGGGCTGCTCTGCGCCGAACAGGGGCGCACCACGCAGGCCGAGCAGTGGTACCGGCGGGCCGCGTACGCCGGGCACCGGGAGGCCTCCAACGCGCTGGCCATCCTGCTGCTGCGCGGCGGGGACGAGACCGGTGCCGAGCCCTGGTTCTCCAAGGCCGCCGAGGCGGGCAGCGTCGACGCCGCGTTCAACCTCGGCATCCTGCACGCCGGACGGGACGAGGAGCGGGCGGCGCTGCGCTGGTACGAGCGGGCCGCGGCCGCCGGGCACACCGAGGCGGCGCTGCAGGTCGGGATGGCGCGTCTGCGGGACGGGGACGAGCGCGAGGCCGAGCGGTTCCTGCGGTGCGCGGCGGGGGGCGGCAGCGCGGAGGCCGCGTACCGCCTGGCGACGGTCCTGGACGCGCGCCGCCCGCCCGCGCCGGCGCACGAGCTGGGCGAGACGGCACAGGAGAAGTCCGAGTGCGAGGAGTGGTACGAGCGGGCGGCCTCCCAGGGGCACCGGCGGGCCCAGGTGCGGGTCGGGATGCTGGCCGCGGCGCGGGGCGACGTGGTGGAGGCCGCGCGGTGGTACCGGGAGGCGGCCGAGGCCGGGTCGCGCAACGGCGCGTTCAACCTCGGACTGCTGCTGGCCCGGGAGGGGAGCGAGCCGGAGGCCGTCGTGTGGTGGCGCCGGGCGGCCGACGCCGGCCACGGGCGGGCGGCGCTTCGGCTGGCGCTGGTCTGCGCGCGGCGCGGGGAGCTGGCCGAGGGGCAGCGGTGGGCCGACCGGGCGGTGTCGCTGGGGCCGCGGGAAGTGGGGGAGCGGGCGGCTCGGCTGCGGGACGCGTTGCGGCAGGAGCTGTCGGCGTGACGCGTGACGCTGCGCTGGCTGGGGTTGGTGTGCGGGTGGAGGGCGGGCGTTGTCGCTGGGGCGGGGGCGGGTCGCGCGGCCCGGCGCCGGCGGGGTGCCTCCCCCGCTCTCGGCTGCGCCCGAGCGGGGGACCCCTGTCGCCCACCCGCGCCGCCCCAGCGGCACGGCTGCCCGCAGCTACGGCGGCCGCGACTGCCCGCAGCTACGGCGGCCGCGACTGCCCGCAGCTACGGGGCGATTTGCTTCCCGTCGTGGGCTTGACGTAATGTTCCATTCATCGCCGCGGGGTGGAGCAGCTCGGTAGCTCGCTGGGCTCATAACCCAGAGGTCGCAGGTTCAAATCCTGTCCCCGCTACTGAAGACCGAGGGCCGGAATCCGAAAGGGTTCCGGCCCTCGGTGTGTTTGACGTTCACTGCGCTCGCTCTCACGCGAAGCTCGCTCTCACGCGAAAGCCCCGGCTCCCATCGGGGCCGGGGCGCTCGTGCGAGTGGAAGGGATTACGCCGCAACGCAGTTCGGGCAGGTTCCGCGGTACGTCACCTCGACGTCCGAGACGGTGAAGCCGAAGCGCTCCGAGTCGGGGAGGTCCGCCAGCGGGTTGCCGACCGGGTGGACGTCGCGGATCGCGCCGCACTGGGCGCAGACCAGGTGGTGGTGCGGCTGGTGCGCGTTCGGGTCGTAGCGCTTGGCGCGCTTGTCCGTCGCGACTTCCAGGACCTCACCGAGTGAGACCAGCTCGCCCAGAGTGTTGTAGACGGTCGCCCGGGAGATCTCGGGGAGCTTGTCCACGGCCCTGGCGTGTACCTCGTCGGCCGTCAGGTGGACGTGTTCGCCGTCGAGGACCTCGGCCACGACGCGCCGTTGCGCGGTCATGCGCCATCCGCGACCACGCAGCCGTTCCAGTAGGTCACTCATACAGGCCAGCCTAACAGCAAGGGGGACCAGGTCCCGAACGTGTGTGACTTTGGAGTCTCACTTGACTTAGACATTGTCCATTGTAGGATCGGGAGCGGCATTAGCCAAGGGACAGGTTTTGCAGGATTGGCGCAGGAGGCGTACGTGACTCAGGGACCGCTCACTACGGAGGCCGGGGCTCCGGTAGCCGACAACCAGAACAGTGAGACCGCGGGCATCGGCGGCCCCGTGCTCGTCCAGGACCAGCTCCTGCTGGAGAAGCTGGCCCACTTCAACCGTGAGCGCATCCCGGAGCGTGTCGTGCACGCCCGCGGCGCCGGCGCCTACGGCACCTTCACGGTCACCGCCGATGTCACCAAGTACACGCGGGCGAAGTTCCTCTCCGAGGTCGGCAAGGAGACGGAGACCTTCCTCCGTTTCTCCACCGTGGCCGGCAACCTGGGCGCGGCGGACGCCGTCCGCGACCCGCGCGGTTTCGCGCTGAAGTTCTACACCGAAGAGGGCAACTACGACCTCGTCGGCAACAACACCCCGGTGTTCTTCATCAGGGACGCCATCAAGTTCCCGGACTTCATCCACACGCAGAAGCGCGACCCCTACACGGGTTCGACGGAGATGGACAACGTCTGGGACTTCTGGGGCCTGTCGCCCGAGTCGACGCACCAGGTGACCTGGCTGTTCGGTGACCGCGGTATCCCGGCGTCGTACCGCCACATGGACGGCTTCGGTTCGCACACCTACCAGTGGAACAACGAGGCCGGCGAGGCCTTCTGGGTCAAGTACCACTTCAAGACCGACCAGGGCATCAAGTGCCTCACGCAGGCCGAGGCCGACAGGCTCGCCGGTGAGGACCCCGACTCCCACCAGCGCGACCTGCGCCAGGCCATCGAGCGCGGCGACTTCCCGTCCTGGACCGTCGGCGTGCAGATCATGCCCGTCGCCGAGGCCGCGAACTACCGCTTCAACCCGTTCGACCTGACCAAGGTGTGGCCGCACGCGGACTACCCGGTCATCGAGTTCGGCAAGCTGGAGCTCAACCGCAACCCGGAGAACATCTTCGCCGAGGTCGAGCAGTCGATCTTCTCCCCGGCGCACTTCGTGCCCGGCATCGGCCCGTCCCCGGACAAGATGCTCCAGGGCCGTCTGTTCGGCTACGGCGACGCCCACCGCTACCGCGTCGGCATCAACGCCGACCACCTGCCGGTGAACCGTCCGCACGCCACCGAGGCGCGCACGAACTCCCGTGACGGCTACCTGTACGACGGCCGCCACAAGGGTGCGAAGAACTACGAGCCGAACAGCTTCGGCGGCCCGTTCCAGACGGACAAGCCCCTGTGGCAGCCGGTCGCCGTCTCCGGTGTCACCGGCGAGACCGCGACTCCGTCGCACGCCGAGGACAACGACTTCGTCCAGGCGGGCAACCTCTACCGGCTGATGACGGACGAGGAGAAGGAGCGGCTGATCAACAACCTGGCCGGCGCCCTCTCCGGCGTCTCGCGCGACGACATCATCGAGCGCGCGGTCAACAACTTCCGTCAGGCCGACGGTGACTTCGGCAAGCGGCTGGAGGCCGCGGTCCAGGCCCTGCGCGGCTGACGTCCAGCACTGGACCGCTTGTCGTAGCGGCGGGCCGGATCCCCGGAGACGGGGGTCCGGCCCGTTCGTCGTGTCGCGGGAGTGAAACCGGGAGGGTCACCGGCAGTGGCGCCGGACGGACTGCCGTCAGGCGGTCACCGCCGGTGTCTCGTGCCGCGACCGTGCCGGTGCCCAGCAGCGGATGATGTCGCGCACCGAGACGATGCCGGCGGGCTCACCGCGGTCGAGGACGATGAGATGGCGGAAGCCGCCGTGCGCCATCGCCCGGGCCGCCTCCTCCACGGTCCAGGACGGCGCGGCGAACACGACGTCGGTGGTGGTGTGGGCGTGGGCGCGTTCGGTGTCCGGGTCCTGGCCCAGGCCGACCGAGACGAGGACGTCGCGTTCGGTGAGGATGCCGATGCCGTCGGCGTCGGGGTCGTACACCACGGCCGCGCCGACGCGGCGCGCGGACATCAGGGCGGCGGCCTGGCGGAGGGTGTGGGCGGGGCCGATGGTGAGGACGACCGTGCTCATGGCTTCGCGGACGAGCATGGGTGGAGCCACCTCCTGCCGTGATCCATGAGTTGGTTCATGGATTCACAAGTTCACAAGTGGGGGACTCCCAGAGTGACAGGTAAAGCACGGGTCAACAAGGGGGCGGACGAGCGGGCGGGCGAAGGGCGTGCGGAGTGCGTCAGGGAGGCGCTCAGTAGCGCTGGTTGAGGTACCCGAGGAGCTCGTCGTGCAGCCGGCCGTTCGACGCCGCCGCGTTGCCGCTGTTCGGGCCGGGGCGGCCGTCGAGGCCGGTGAAGGTGCCGCCGGCCTCCGTGACGATGAGCGCGTTCGCGGCCATGTCCCAGAGGGAGAGCTCGGGTTCGGCGCAGATGTCGACCGAGCCCTCGGCGACCATCATGTACGGCCAGAAGTCGCCGTACGCGCGCGTGCGCCACACCTCCCGGGTCAGGTCGAGGAAGCCGTCGAGCCGGCCCTGCTCCTCCCAGCCTTGAAGCGACGAGTACGCGAAGGAGGCGTCGGAGAGCGCGGAGACCTGGGAGACCCGCAGCCGGGAGGCCGAGGTCAGGCTGCGGCCGGTGAAGGCGCCGTGGTCCTTCACCGCCCACCAGCGGCGGCCGAGCGCCGGGGCGGAGACGAGGCCGACGACGGGACGGCAGCCTCCCCCGCTCCCGAATTCGCTCGAGCGGGAGGGGCCCCCGTCGCCCGCCTCCGTGAGGGCGATCAGGGTGGCCCAGACGGGGACGCCGCGCACGTAGTTCTTGGTGCCGTCGATCGGGTCGATGATCCAGCGGCGGGGGCCGGTGCCCTCGACGCCGTACTCCTCGCCGAGCACCGCGTCGCGGGGGCGTGCGCGGGCGAGGTGGCCGCGGATGAGTTCCTCGGCGGCCTTGTCGGCCTCGCTCACCGGGGTCATGTCCGGCTTGGTCTCGACCTTCAGGTCGAGGGCCTTGAAGCGTTCCATCGTCGCGGCGTCGGCGGCGTCCGCGAGAACGTGGGCGAGGCGGAGGTCGTCGAGGTAGTCGGCCATGCGGTCACGGTATCTGCCGGGGGTGGCGCGGGGCCACCAGGGGTTCGGCGGGCGGGGAGCGGGTGCCGGCGCCGGGTGGGCCCGCGGCCCGGTGCCCGGCGGGGTGCGGGTCCGCCGGGACGGGGCGGAGGTGGGTGCGCGGCCCGGCGTGGCGGGGTGCGACCGACCTCGGCCGACGGCATGCGCGAAGGCTCTTGACAGTGCCCCCGGGCCCGTCAAACCTGGGCACCAGGTCGCTCGGTCCGAGGGAGGCGATGGTGCCTGCAGCCCGGGAGTCCCTGCTCGATGCCGCCTGTACGGCGTTGGCGCGCCGGCCGTGGTCGGCTGTGCGGATGGTGGACGTCGCGGCGGCGGCCGGGGTGTCCCGGCAGACGTTGTACAACGAGTTCGGGAGCAAGGACGGCCTGGCCCGGGCGCTCGTCCGCAGAGAGGCGGACGGATACCTGGCCGGCGTGGAGCGCGCCCTCGCCGGCGGTTCCGGGGGCGACCCGTACGAGCGGCTCACCGCGACCGCCGAGTGGACCGCGTCCGTCGCCCGGGAGAACGCGCTGGTGCGGGCCATGCTCACCGGCTGCTGGAGCGAGCGCCTGCCCTCCCCGGCCCTCACCGCGGTGGCGTCGTCCTCGGCCGTGCCGGCCCAGCGCCGGGCCGATGGCCCGCTGCCCTCGCCCGGCGACTTCGTCGCCCTCGTGCGCGACCGTGCCGTGGCCGTCCTGAAGGGCGGCGGCACGTTTCCGCGGCCGGACGCCACCGAGTTGGCCCGCTCCTGCGAACTGGCCGTACGCCTCGCCCTGTCCTGCGTCGCGGCGCCGCCCGCGGAGCGCGGGGTGGCGGAACTCGTACGCGCCGCCCTGCCGCGCCGGTTGACGGAGTGACGGCGAACGCGTCAGTGCGCCGAGCCCGACAGCTGCAGTCCGATCACGCCGATGATGACCAGGCTGATCGACACGATCTTCAGCGTCGAGACCAGGTCACCGAGGAAGATCATGCCGTAGATGGCGGTGCCCGCCGCGCCGATGCCGGTCCACACCGCGTACGCGGGGCCGACGTCGAGCTTCTTCAGGGACATGGTAAGCAGGCCGAAACTGCCCAGCGCGAAGACGCAGAAGGCGATGGTGGGCCAGAGCCGGGTGAAGCCGTGCGACAGCTTCAGGCATACGGCGAAGCCGGTTTCGAGCACCCCGGCCACTATGACCAGCAGCCACGCCATGTGTTGTCCTCCCGTAGTCCCGTACCGTGACCGCTGCGCCGATCAGTCGCTTCGACCGGCTTTGCTCGGACTTGGATCCGGCTTGGTGCGATTATGCACTTACCGGTACCACGGCACGGCAAACAACGCGGAGGTCAGTCGCCTTCCTTCCGCTCCCGCGTCGACAGCAGCCGGCGCAGCGAGTACAGCCGCGCGGGATCGGCGTGCCCCTCGGCGACCCAGGTGTCGAGCGCGCAGTCGGGCTCGTCGTGGCTGCACGCGCGCGGGCAGCCCTCCGTGCCGGGCACCAGGTCCGGGAAGGCGTTGATCACCCGGGACGGGTCGATGTGCGCCAGCCCGAACGACCGTACGCCCGGGGTGTCGACGACCCAGCCACCCGCCTCGGAGGACAGTGGCAGGGCGAGGGCCGAGGTCGTCGTGTGCCGACCGCGACCCGTCACCGCGTTGACGTGGCCCGTCACACGGCGGCGCTCCTCGGGCACCAGGGTGTTGACGAGGGTCGTCTTGCCGACGCCCGAGTGGCCGACGAACGCGGTGATCTTCCCGTCCAGGTGCTCTCGTACGAGGCCTGCCGCGGCGCCGTTCTCCAGCTCCTCGCGGCTGGTGACGACGTAGGGGATGTCCAACGCCCCGTACAGCTCCAGGAGTTCGTCCGGTGACGCGAGGTCCGACTTGGTCATCACCAGCAGCGGGGTGAGGCCGCCGTCGAACGCCGCGACCAGGCAGCGGTCGATCAGCCGGGGGCGCGGCTCGGGGTCGGCGAGGGCGGTGACGATGGCGAGTTGGTCGGCGTTGGCGACGACCACGCGTTCGTAGGGGTCGTCGTCGTCCGCCGTGCGGCGCAGCAGCGAGGTGCGCTCCTCGATGCGGACGATCCGCGCGAGCGTGTCCTTCTTGCCGGTGAGGTCGCCGACCAGCGCGACCCGGTCGCCGACGACCGCCGCCTTGCGGCCCAGTTCGCGGGCCTTCATCGCCATGACGATCCGGTCCTCGACGAGGCAGGTCAGCCTGCCGCGGTCCACGGTGAGGACCAGGCCCTCGGCGGCGTCCTCGTGCTTGGGCCGGATGTGGGTGCGCGGCCGGTTGCCCTTGCGGTTGGGGCGGGAGCGGATGTCGTCCTCGTCGGTGTGCTTGCCGTAGCGGCGCATGGCGAAACGTCCCTACGCCCCGAGCATCCCGGTCCACAGGTCGGGGAATTCGGGCAGGGTCTTGGCGGTCGTCGCCACGTTCTCGATCTCCACGCCCTCGACGCCGAGGCCGATGATCGCGCCGGCGGTGGCCATGCGGTGGTCCTCGTAGGTGTGGAAGACGCCGCCGTGCAGGCGCCGGGGACGGATGTGCAGTCCGTCGGCGGTCTCGGTGACGTCGCCGCCGAGTTCGTTGATCTCCTTGGTGAGCGCGGCCAGCCGGTCCGTCTCGTGCAGGCGCAGGTGAGCCACCCCGCGCAGGGTCGAGGGGGAGTCCGCGAGGGCGGCGACGGCCGCGATGCCCGGGGTCAGCTCGCCGACCTCGCCGAGGTCGACGTCGATGCCGTGCACGGCGCCCGAACCGGTGAAGACGAGTCCGTAGTCCGTCAGTTCGCAGGAACCGCCCATCTCGGTGAAGATCTCGCGGAGCCGGTCACCGGGCTGGGTGGTGCGGGACGGCCAGTCGGGGATGACGACCCTGCCGCCGGTCACCAGCGCCGCCGCCAGGAACGGCTGGGCGTTGGACAGGTCCGGCTCGATCGTCAGGTCCCGGCCGAGCAGCGCGCCCGGCGTGACCCGCCAGACGTTCGGCTCGCCGCCGGACTCCGGCGTGTCGACCTGGGCGCCGACCGAGCGCAGCATGTCGACGGTCATGCGGATGTGCGGCATGGACGGCAGCGCGGAGCCGGTGTGGCGGACCTCCACGCCCTGGTTGAAGCGCGGGCCGGACAGGAGCAGCGCGCTGACGAACTGTGAGGACGACGACGCGTCGATCTCGACCGGGCCGCCCTCCAGCGCGCCGCCGCCGTGCACGGTCATCGGGAGCGCGCCGCGCGCGTCGTCGTCGATGCGGGCACCGAGGACGCGCAGCGCGTCGATCACGCCGTGCAGGGGGCGCTCGTACGAGCGCGGGTCGCCGTCGAAGCGGATGGCGCCGTCGGCGAGCGTGGCGACCGGCGGCAGGAAGCGCATGACCGTGCCCGCGTTGCCCACGTCGACCGTGGCCGGGCCGCGCAGGCCGGCCGGGATGACGCGCCAGAACTCGCCGGTGCCCTCCGGGCCGACGCCCTCCTCGATCTCGACGCCCATCGCGCGCAGGGCGCCGGCCATCAGCAGGGTGTCGCGGGAGCGCAGCGGGCGGCGCAGCCAGCCGGGCTCGGAGGCGAGGGCGGCCAGCACCAGGGCGCGGTTGGTGACCGACTTGGATCCGGGCACGTGGACGGTCGCGTCGACGGCTCCGCTCGCGTGCGGGGCGGGCCAGAGGGCGGTGTGCGCGGGGTTCACGGTCATGGGCCCCACTTTAATGGCTGAGGAAGCCGGGAGATCTTGATCAAAAGCGGCGAAACCCGGCCGAATGCGCGACAGTGCAATTCGGCTCTGCAATTGCCGTGCATATATGCGGAAGCGTGGGGCCGGGCACGCCCCGGTTCACAGCTCCAGCAGCCAGCGCCCCCCGCCGATCAGCGAGCACAGCGACACCGCGTGGAACAGGAAGAACCAGATCCCCGCCGGTGCGTGGGTCAGCCGGGCCAGCTGGTCCGCGTCCGAGTCCCCGGCACCGCCCCGCGCCCGCTTGGCCTGCAGTTCGAACGCCGGCCGCACCCCGCCCAGCAGCAGGAACCACACCACGGCGTACGCGAACGCCGCCTGCACCTGAGGACCGGCCAGCCAGGACACCAGGACGAACGTGGCGCCGGTGAGCACCACCGTGAGCACCCCGTACGCGTTGCGGACCATCACCAGCAGGGCGACGAGCAGCGCCGTCGCCAGCCACAGCAGCAGGGTGACGCGCCCCGCGGCCAGCAGCGCGGCGCCGCCGAGGCCGAGCAGCGGGGGAGCGGTGTAGCCGGCCACCGCGGTCAGGATCATTCCGAGCCCGTGCGGCTTGCCCCGGCTGACGGTCAGGCCGCTGGTGTCCGAGTGCAGCGTGATGCCGGTCAGCGTGCGCCCGGTGAGCAGGGCCACGAGCCCGTGGCCGCCCTCGTGGGCGATGGTGATGGCGTTGCGCGCTATCCGCCACAGCCCGTGCGGCACGACGACGGCGAGCGCGGCGACCAGGGCCGCGATCACCACCCACAGGTCGGGATCGGGCTGGGTGCCGGAGACCTCGTCCCAGAGGGAGGTGAGCGAGGCCGTTGCGAGGTGGTCCATGTTCGGTGAGGGCTCCTCGTATGCGCGCGGGGTCTGGCAGTGTGGCACGTATGTGCGGACGGTATGCGGCGAGTCGTCGACCCGAGGATCTCGCGGGAATCTTCGAGATCGAGAAGTGGGAGCCCGAGGAGACCTTGGAGCCCGACTACAACGTGGCCCCCACCAAGGAGGTCTACGCCGTCCTGGACCGTCCCCTGAAAGACGTCGAGGACCCGAAGCCGGTTCGCCAGCTGCGGAAGCTGAAGTGGGGCCTCGTGCCCTCCTGGTCCAAGACGCCCGAGGGCGGCGCCCGGATGATCAACGCGCGCGCGGAGACCGTCCACGAGAAGCCGTCCTACCGTCGCGCCTTCTCCACCCGGCGCTGCATCCTGCCCGCCGACGGCTACTACGAGTGGGTCACCGGCAAGCAGGAGCGCGACCTGGAGGTCGAGGGGCGCAAGAAGCGGCCCCGCAAGCAGCCGTACTTCGTGACCCCGGCCGACGGCTCGGTCTTCGCGATGGCCGGTCTGTACGAGTTCTGGCGGGACAGGACCCTGCCGGACGACCACCCGCGGGCCTGGTGGGTGACGTGCTCGGTGATCACCACCGAGGCGGAGGCCACGCCGCTCGCGGTCGCCCCGGCCGACGGCCCGCACGCGCTGGCCGACATCCACCCGCGGATGCCGCTGATGCTCACGCCGGACCGGTGGGACGACTGGCTCGACCCGGCACGCACCGACCCCGCCGAACTGACCTCCCTTCTGACGCCCCCGCCCGCCGGGCTGATGCGGGCGTTCCCCGTCTCCACGGCCGTCAGCAGCGTCCGCAACAACGGGCCGGAGCTGCTGAAGGAGCTGGAGGGGCCGGAAGAGGGCACACTTTTCTGACGTGACCAGTAAGACCCCTGAGACCTCCGACACCCCTGAGACCTCCGACACATCCGACACCGTCCACACCCCCGAGACCTCCCAGGCCGCCGACACCCCCGAGACCGTCGACACCGAGACCTCCCAGGCCGCCGACACCCCCGAGACCGTCGACACCGGAGCCGGCCCCGCCCGCATCACCTGGCACCCGGCGCGGAAGCCCCGCCTCGTCCTCGCCGTGAGCCACGGCGCCGGCGGCGGCATCGAGGCGCGCGACCTGCGGGCGCTGGCGGCCGCACTGCCCGCGCACGGCGTGAGCGTCGCCCTCGTCGAACAGCCCTGGCGGGTGGCCGGCAAGAAGCTGGCCCCCGCGCCGAAGACCCTCGACGCCGGCTGGCGCGGCATCTGGCCGGCGCTGGCCGCGCGGGGGCTGCCGGTGATCTCCGGTGGCCGCAGCGCCGGAGCCCGCGTCGCCTGCCGCACCGCCGCCGAACTGGGCGCCCACGCCGTCCTCGCCCTGAGCTTCCCGCTGCACCCGCCGGGCAAGCCGGAGAAGTCCCGCGCCGACGAGCTGCTCGGGGCCGGTGTGCCCACCCTCGTCGTCCAGGGCGGCAACGACCCGTTCGGCAGGCCGGTGGAGTTCCCCGAGGCCCCCGAGGGGACGTACGACCTGATCGAGGTGGCGAACGCCGACCACGGCTTCGCGGTGCCCAAGCGGGCCGGGACCACGCAGGAGCAGGCCCTGGATTCGATCACCGAAGGCGTCGCGAAGTGGGTCGCCTCACTCGGGTGAACGCCCGGGAATGACCGGCAGGCGGCCGCTGTTGTGGCGGACATACGTTGCTGACCATCAGCACCGCCGCCGTAGGAGAGGAAGTCCGCCGCATGGGTTCGACCTTCTGCCCAAGTCGCAGCAGCCGCGCCGACCTGGACTGGACGGTGCTGCACGCGGCGAAGACCGCCCCTATTCGGGCGGCGGGCGGACCGGATCGTCGTCTATCCTCCGATTCGAGTGGGGCCGGTCTCGGTCTCGCGACAACACTGGAGGAGGTGGGTCCGGTCACTGGGACCGACGCAGGGACCGAACACGGCCAGGCGGAGCAGCCCGAGGGCCGGGGCACGGGCGCGGAGTCGACCGCGGAGCGCAGCGCGCGCTTCGAGCGGGACGCGCTCGAGTTCCTCGACCAGATGTACTCGGCCGCGCTGCGCATGACGCGTAATCCGGCCGACGCCGAGGACCTGGTGCAGGAGACCTACGCCAAGGCGTACGCGTCCTTCCACCAGTTCCGCGAGGGCACCAACCTCAAGGCGTGGCTGTACCGCATCCTCACCAACACCTTCATCAACTCGTACCGCAAGAAGCAGCGCGAACCCCAGCGCAGCGCGGCCGAGGAGATCGAGGACTGGCAGCTGGCGCGCGCCGAGTCGCACATGTCGACGGGTCTGCGCTCCGCGGAGTCCCAGGCGCTCGACCACCTGCCCGACTCGGACGTGAAGCAGGCACTCCAGGCGATCCCCGAGGAGTTCCGCATCGCCGTGTATCTGGCGGATGTAGAGGGCTTTGCCTACAAGGAGATCGCGGACATCATGGGGACACCCATCGGTACGGTGATGTCCCGGCTGCACCGTGGACGCCGTCAGCTGCGCGGCATGCTGGAGGACTACGCCCGCGACCGCGGCCTGGTCCCGGCCGGCGCCGGAGAGTCGAACGAAGCGAAAGGCTCGGGGTCATGAGCTGCGGAGAGCCGCACGAAACGGATTGCAGCGAGATCCTCGATCATCTCTACGAGTTCCTCGACAAGGAGATGCCTGACTCGGACTGCGTGAAGTTCGAGCACCACTTCGAGGAGTGCTCGCCCTGCCTGGAGAAGTACGGGCTGGAGCAGGCCGTGAAGAAGCTGGTCAAGCGGTGTTGCGGACAGGACGACGTGCCGGGTGACCTGCGGTCCAAGGTCATGGGCCGGATCGACCTGATCCGCTCCGGGCAGTCCGTGCCCGAGCACGACGTCACGGCCGCGCCGCCGACTCCTCAGGAGTCCTGAGCCGGTCCACGTACGGGACATGCCGCGTCGGTCGCGTCATGTCACGCGTGCCGCGTCACTCGTACGTGCTAATCCGCGGGTTATCTGCCCGCGTTCCCCCTGCCGCCGTCCTAGGCTCCGGAGTCTGACAGGCATGGCCGGGGGAGGGCCTCATGGACGCGGTACCGGCGCGGGCGCGTGTGTACGTCGCCGGTGTCGCCCTCGCCGCCCTGTTCTGTCTGAGGCCACTGCCCCGATCGCACATGGCCTGGTGGGCGGTGCTGCTCCTCGCCGCGCTGTACGCGGGCTCGGAACTCGTCGCCCGGTCCCGCTCCGTCGGGACCTGCTACCCCGTGCTGCTCGCCGGGGCCTTCCTGCTGCCGCCGCCGGCCGCCGCGCTCGTAGCGCTGCCCGGGGCCCTGCTGTCCCCGGTGGCGCAGCGGCCCGTCGCCCTGCGGCGCGTCTGGCGGGCCGCGCAGCTGACACTCGCCGTGTGGGCCGCGGCCCACGTCCACTGGGAGCTGGGCGGGCGTGAGGCGGTCGTCGGCCCCGACTTCCCGTACGCGCTCGTACCGGCCGGGGCCGCGGTTCTGGCGTTCTGCCTGGTGCTGACCCTGCTGGACGGCGGCATTCTGGCGTTCGCCGACCGGGTCCCGGCAGGCCGCGCCTGGCGGGGGCTGTTCTCCCGGTCGCTCGCGCCGATCGCCGTGCACGGGCTCGCCGGGCTGATGATGGCCGTCCTGTGGCGCAGCCCGTACGGTCCCGTCGCCGCGCTGCTCGTGCTGCTGCCGATGTGCGTGGCGTGGTGGGCGTTC
Source organism: Streptomyces sp. NPDC017890 (assembly GCF_044328675.1). Taxonomy (NCBI): domain Bacteria; kingdom Bacillati; phylum Actinomycetota; class Actinomycetes; order Kitasatosporales; family Streptomycetaceae; genus Streptomyces; species Streptomyces sp. NPDC017890. The sequence continues at coordinate 20,052 of NZ_JBIRHU010000031.1, read as the reverse complement.
GCCCAGTACCACCGGGAGCGGGCCGCGCACCGGGCGACCGTCCGCGCGCTGGTGCAGGCCGTCGACATCAAGGACGGCTACACGCGCGGGCACAGTGAGCGCGTCGGACAGGCCTCGATGATGATCGCCCGCGAGCTGGGCATGGACGACGAGCGCGTCGAGACGCTCCGCTTCGCCGGGATCCTGCACGACGTGGGCAAGCTCGGCGTGCCCACCCGGCTGCTGCGCAAGGACGGGCCGCTGACGCCCGACGAGCGGCGGGTGATCGAACTGCACCCCGAGTACGGGCACGAGATGGTGCGTGGCATCGGCTTCCTGGGGGAGGCCCGGGCCGCCGTCCTGCACCACCACGAACGGCTGGACGGCAGCGGCTACCCCTACGGTCTGACCGGCGACCGCATCCCGGAATCGGCCCGGGTGGTGGCCGTCGCCGACGCCTTCGACGCGATGACGTCCACGCGTTCCTACAGCCGGGCCCGTCCCGTCGCGGCGGCGGTGGAGGAGCTCCAGCGGTGCGCCGGGGCGCAGTTCGACCCACGGATGGTCGGGGCACTGGTCCGCGCCTTGGGATGCGAAGGCCGGCGCCCGGCGGCGACGGCGGACGGCACACCGGCCCTCCCCGACGGCGGGCTCCCGGGCCGGGGCGAGAGCGCGCGGAACAGTGCCGCGAGGGGAGCGCCATGACAGGGGCGAGGACCCCGGCGGGCCGTCGCCGCGGCTCGCACCCGGGGCGCGCTCGACGCCCGGGGACGGTGGCCCACCGGATGCCGGCCGGGCCCGCGCGAGGGACGGTGGGCCGTGCGGCGACGGGTCGGCCGGGCTGCCGTGGGCCGGCGGGGGGCCGCCGCGGTGAACGGGGTGACCACGTCGGCCGGGGCCTGCCATGACACCGTCCCGGCCCCCCTCCCCGTCGACGTCGCGTCACAGGGGCCGGCCGCGGACGCTGCCGCCGGCCGGGCCCCGCATCCGGTTCCCGCTGGTTCTCCTCCTGATCCCCGCCTGCGCCGGGCTCCTCGCGCTCGGCTGTCTCGCCTCCGTCCTTCGGTCGGGACTGGCCGAGCGGCCCGTGGCACTCGCTTTCGGCGCCCTCGTCGCCCTGGGTGAACTCACCCGGCGGGCCCGGGCCGAGGCCCGGGAGGCCGCGCCGCTCGGGGCCGCCGGAGCGCTGGCGTACGCGCTCCTCGGGGACGTCGCCGGGCGGCCCACGCACCACGGCGTCGCCCAGACGGTCACGGTGGTGCTCGCCGCCTCGCTGCTCGGCAGCGTGCCCTACACCGCGCGGGGCGGCGGGCCGGTGCTGGAACCCCTGGCGCGGCGCGTGCTCACCGTCGCCTTCGCCGCCGTGTGCTTCCAGCCGCTGTCCAGCCAGGGCCTCCTCCGTGACTGGAGCGGCCCCGCCCACGCACTGCTGCTGATCGTGCTGCTCGCCCTGTCCACGCTGTGCGACGCCGTACTCGCCGCGGCACCCGCGCACGCGCGCACCGGGCGGCCCTTCGGCCCGCTGCTGCGCGAGGAACTGCGCGGCATGGTCGAGGTCACGTCCGCGGTGTGCGCGACCGGGGCGGTGATGGCGCTCGCGGTGGCCGCCGCGGGACTGTGGGCGCTCCCCGTCCTCTGCGTGCCGCTGCTGCTCACCCAGCTGTCCTACCGCCGGTACGCGGCCGTCCGCGCCACCTGCCGGCAGACCATCGCCTCCCTGGCCCGGGCCACCGAGATCGCCGGGTACACCCCGGCCGGGCACGCCCGCCGCGTCGCCGAACTGAGCGGCGCCGTCGGACGGGACCTGGGGCTGTCCGGGGCCGAGCTGACCGTGCTGGAGTACGCGGCCCTCATGCACGACATCGGCCAGCTGAGCCTGGTCGACCCGGTCCCGGCCGGAGCCACCGCCGGCCTGCCCGCCGCGGAACAGCGAAGGATCGCGCTCCTCGGCGGGGCCGTCGTCCGCCAGACCGGGGTCGGCGCGGCCGTCGCCGTGGTCGTGGAACGGCAGGCCGACCCCTGCCGGGAACAGCCGGTCGCCGCGCGGATCGTGCGGGCCGTGAACGCCTACGAGGAGAAGACACGGGACGCCGGGCCCGGCGCCGGCCTCACGGCGCTGGAGGAGCTGCGTCTGGCCACCGTGGGCGACTACGCTCCCGATGTCGTGGAAGCACTGGCCCGGGTGCTCTCCCGGCAGGGAGGGGCGGCGCGTGAGCGTCCCGGCTGAGGGCGGGGCGGGAGCGGGACGGGCAGTCTTACCGCGCCCGCGGCTGGGTAACCCATGGGTAATGAGCGCCCTTCCAGCCGTACGTGGTTGGATGCGAAGGAGAAGGTGTCCGGGGGCGCGGAAAGGCACAGCCAGCCCAATGAACGGAACTGGCAGGCGGGAATCGTGAGGATCTTCGGCAAGGGACGGCACCGGCCCTCCGCCTCCTGGCGGCAGGCCACCGACCGCGCGTTCACGCTGATCGGCGACGGTCGCTACGAGGACGCGGGCGCCCTGCTGACGCGGGCCGCCGACCTGGAACCCTGGCTGTCGGAGTCGTGGTTCAACCTCGCCCTGCTGCACAAGTTCCGGCACGACTGGGAGCAGGCCAGGGCGGCCGGCCTCAGGGCGGTGGCGCTGCTCGACCGGGACATCGGAGCGCCCGACTGGTGGAACGTCGGCATCGCCGCGACCGCCCTGCAGGACTGGCCGCTGGCCCGCCGCGCCTGGCAGGCCTACGGACTGCGCACCCCCGGGGACGCGACCGACGCCGGTGAGCCGCTCGGCATGGACCTCGGCAGCGCGGCCGTCCGGCTGTCCCCGGAGGGAGAGGCCGAGGTGGTGTGGGGGCGGCGGCTGGACCCCGCCCGCATCGAGGTGCTGTCCATCCCGCTGCCGTCCTCCGGCCGTCGCTGGGGCGAGGTCGTCCTGCACGACGGGGTGCCGCACGGGGAACGGACGACCACCGCCGGGCACGCCTACCCCGTCTTCGACGAGATCGAGCTGTGGGCGCCGTCGCCCGTGCCCACCTGGGTGGTCCTGCTGGAGGCCGCCACCGAGTCCGACCGGGACGCCCTGGAGCAGCTCGCCGCCGACGCCGGGTTCGCCGCCGAGGACTGGTCGTCGTCGGTCCGGCTGCTGTGCCGGATGTGCTCCGAGTCACGGATGCCGTCCGACGAGGGTGAGGGCGAGCACCTCGACCCGCACGACCACAGCGAACCGGGACACCCCGGGCCGCTGGGCCACCGCACCGACGGGCAGCTGTGGGTGCCCGAGCGGGAGTGCGGGGTGGCCGCGCCGGCCGCGCTGGTGAAGGGGCTGCTGGACGGCTGGGTCGCGGACAGCCCCGACTCCCGGGACTGGCGGGACCTGGAAGAGGTCTGCTGAGCGGCCCCGTAGTCTTTACCAGGACTCTGCAGCAGCAGTCACCATCAGCATCACCCCTTGGTTGTACGAGGAAGGCATACGTCGGTCATGGCCCAGCAGGACACCGATCAGCAGCACGCGGGCGTGCTCCCCGTGGACGACGAGGGGTTCGTCGTCGACACCGAGGACTGCGAGGAGCGCGAGGCGGCCTGGCGTGAGCGCGGCACCTCGCGTCCGATCACGGTGGTCGGCAACCCGGTGCTGCACAAGGAGTGCGAGGACGTCACCGACTTCGGCGACGAGTTCCAGCAGCTGGTCGCGGACATGTTCGCCAGCCAGCGCACCGCCGAGGGCGTGGGCCTGGCCGCCAACCAGATCGGCGTCGGCAAGAAGGTCTTCGTCTACGACTGCCCCGACGACGAGGGCGTCCGCCACGTCGGCGTGGTCTGCAACCCCGTCCTCGTCGAACTGCCCGCCGACCGCCGCAGCCTGGACGACAGCAACGAGGGCTGCCTGTCCGTGCCGACCGCCTACGCGCCGCTCGCCCGCCCCGACTACGCCGAGGTGACCGGGCAGGACGAGAAGGGCAACCCGGTCAAGGTACGCGGCACCGGCTACTTCGCACGGTGTTTGCAGCACGAGACGGACCACCTGTACGGGTACCTCTACATCGACCGGCTCTCCAAGCGTGAACGCAAGGAAGCGCTGCGGCAGATGGCCGAGAACGAGCCGCGTTACCCCGTGGTCGCGAACGACTGACACCGCACCACCGGTCACACAACCACCGCGCGCACGGCGCCCGTTCGGGACTCACCCGAGCGGGCGCCGTTCGTCTGCCGGAACCTGCCACACACCAGGAGAATTCCGGCACCGAGGGGTGGCGAATGAAGCAAATCCGTTCCCAGAACGGTCAGTTGTGGTGCTGAATGGGAAGTGCGGGGATACGCAACGGCGCACGTCCCGATCAGTGTGAGGGGTGCGCCACCGGCGGCTGAGAGGGGTTTGTTCGTGCATGCTTTCTCACACGGCACCACAGCGACACCGACAGCGATCGCAGTACCGCCATCGCTGCGCCTTCCGGTGATCGAGGCGGCATTTCCCCGGCAACTGCACCCGTATTGGCCGAAGCTCCAGGAGACGACCCGTACCTGGATGCTCGAAAAACGGCTCATGCCGGCGGGCAAGGTCGAGGAATATGCCGATGGCCTGTGCTACACGGACCTCATGGCGGGGTACTACCTGGGCGCCCCCGACGAGGTCATGCAGGCGATAGCGGACTACAGCGCGTGGTTCTTCGTCTGGGACGACCGGCACGACCGGGACATCGTCCATGGCCGTCCGGTCGCCTGGCGGCGACTGCGGGACCGGCTGCACGCGGCGCTCGACTCACCGGAGGACCACCTGTACCACGAGGACGCGCTGGTCGCGGGGTTCGCGGACAGTGTGCGGCGGCTGTACGCCTTCCTGCCGCCGCCGGCGACGTGGAACGCCCGGTTCGCCCGGCACTTCCACGCGGTGATCGAGGCGTACGACCGCGAATTCCACAACCGCACCCGCGGGATCGTGCCCGGCGTCGAGGAGTACCTCGAACTGCGCCGGCTCACCTTCGCCCACTGGATCTGGACCGACCTGCTCGAGCCGAGCGCGGGCTGCGAGCTGCCGGACGCCGTCCGGAAACACCCGGCATATCGCCGGTCGGCGCTGCTGAGCCAGGATTTCGCCGCCTGGTACAACGACCTGTGCTCACTCCCGAAAGAAATAGCGGGCGACGAGGTCCATAATCTCGGGATCAGTCTCATAACCCATCACGGACTGACCCTGGAAGAAGCAGTGGAAGAAGTCCGGCGACGCGTCGAGGAATGTGTGACCGAGTTCCTCGCCGTGGAACAGGACGCGTTACGGCTCGCCGACGAACTCGATGACGGAACCGTACACGGAAAGGAAATGAGCTGCGCCGTACGGGCCAACGTCGGCAATATGCGGAACTGGTTCAGTTCCGTCTACTGGTTCCACCACGAGTCCGGCCGGTACATGGTCGACAGCTGGGACGACCGGTCCACGCCCCCGTACGTCAACAACGAACCGGCAGGTGAGAAATGACCGTCGATTCCTCCCCCAAGTCCTCGGCCGCGCTCGGACAGGGGGTGTCCCCATCCCCCGAAACCCGTGCCGATGGGGCACCGGAGCTGCGCGTGCCGCCCGTGGCGGGCGGCGGCGTTCCGCTCCTCGGCCACGGCTGGAAGCTGGCCCGCGACCCGCTGGCCTACATGTCCCAGCTGCGCGACCACGGCGACATCGTGCGCATCAAGCTCGGCCCGAAGACCGTCTACGCGGTCACCACCCCGGAGCTCACCGGCGCCCTGGCCCTGAGCCCCGACTACCACATAGCCGGCCCGCTGTGGGAGTCGCTGGAGGGCCTGCTCGGCAAGGAGGGCGTGGCGACCGCCAACGGCCCGCTCCACCGCCGCCAGCGGCGCACCATCCAGCCGGCGTTCAAGCTCGACGCGATCCCCGCCTACGGACCGATCATGGAGGAGGAGGCGCACGCGCTCACCGAGCGCTGGCAGCCGGGGCGGACCGTCGACGCCACCTCCGAGTCCTTCCGGGTCGCCGTGCGCGTCGCGGCCCGGTGTCTGCTGCGCGGCCAGTACATGGACGAGCGGGCCGAGCGGCTGTGCGTCGCGCTCGCCACCGTCTTCCGGGGCATGTACCGGCGGATGGTGGTCCCGCTGGGCCCGCTCTACCGGCTGCCGCTGCCGGCCAATCGCGAATTCAACAACGCGCTGGCCGATTTGCATCTCCTGGTCGACGAGATCATCACCGAGCGCCGCGCATCCGGTCAAAAGCCGGACGATTTGCTGACGGCATTGCTGGAGGCGAAGGACGACAACGGGGAGCCGATCGGGGAACAGGAGATCCACGACCAGGTGGTCGCGATACTCACCCCCGGCAGTGAAACCATCGCCTCCACGATCATGTGGTTGCTGCAGGCACTTGCCGACCATCCGGTACATGCCGACCGCATACGCGACGAAGTCGAAGCGGTCACCGGCGGACGCCCCGTGGCATTCGAAGACGTCCGCAAGCTCACGCACACCGGCAATGTCATCGTGGAGGCCATGCGTTTGCGTCCCGCCGTATGGGTATTGACGCGGCGCGCGGTGGTCGAGACCGAACTCGGTGGCTACCGCATTCCGGCCGGGTCGGACATCATCTACAGTCCGTACGCAATCCAGCGCGATCCGAAGTCGTACGACGGCCACCTGGAGTTCGACCCGGACCGCTGGCTGCCGGAACGCGCGGCGGATGTGCCGAAATACGCCATGAAGCCGTTCAGTGTGGGCAATCGCAAGTGCCCCAGCGACCACTTCTCCATGGCGCAGCTGACGCTGATCACGGCCGCGCTCGCCACGAAGTACCGCTTCGAGCAGGTGGCGGGCTCGAACGACGCGGTCCGCGTGGGCATCACGCTCCGTCCGCACGACCTGCTGGTCAGGCCCGTGGCACGGTGAGCGGTGCGGTGCCGCGGCCGGGGGCGACGGAGTCCGGGCCCCGGAAGGCGCGCCGGTAGGCGTGCGGAGTGGTGCCCAGGGACCTGACGAACTGGTGCCGCAGGGCCGCCGCCGTACCGAAGCCGGTGCGCCACGCGATCGCGTCCATCGTCTCGTCCGTCGCCTCCAGCAGCCGCTGGGCCAGCAGCACGCGCTGGCGCAGGATCCAGCGGTAGGGAGTGGTGCCCGTCTCCTGCTGGAAGCGGCGGGCGAAGGTGCGCGGGGACATGTGCGCCCGGGCCGCCAGCTGCTCGACGGTGACCTCCTCGTCGAGGTGCTGTTCCATCCAGGCCAGCACCTCGCCGACGGTGTCGCAGGAGGAGCGCGGCAGCGGCCGTTCGATGTACTGTGCCTGACCGCCGTCCCGGTGCGGCGGCACGACCATGCGCCGGGCGATCCTGTTGGCGACCTCCGGCCCCTGTTCCTTGCGGACGATGTGCAGACAGGCGTCGATGCCGGCGGCGGTGCCGGCGCTGGTGATCACCGGGTCCTCGTCCACGTAGAGCACGTCGGGCGAGACGGCCACCCGCGGGTACTGCCGGGCCAGCTCGGCCGCGTGGTGCCAGTGCACGGCGCACCGCCGTCCGTCCAGCAGTCCGGCGGCGCCCAGCACGAACACCCCGGAGCACACGCTCAGCACCCGCGCGCCCCGGTCCACCGCCCGCCGCAGGGCGTCCAGCAGCTCGGGCGGATACTCCCGGCGGGCGTAGTCGTTCCCCGCCGGCACGGCGATCAGGTCGGCCTCCTCCAGCCGGTCCAGCCCGTACGGCGTGGAGACGGAGAGCCCGCCGACATGGGTGCTCAGCTCCGGGCCCTCCGCGGAGACCACGGCGAAGTCGTACCCCGGCAGGCCCTCGTCGCTCCGGTCGATGCCGAAGACCTCGCAGACCACACCGAGTTCGAAGGGATGCGCGCCGTCCATCAGGACGGCGGCCACGTTCTGCAGCATGCCGCCAGTGTGCCTCGGAAGTGGCAGGAAATCGAGGTCCTACGGCAGTCCTGCCACTCCCGGTAAGGAGTATCCGGCGCGACAGTGGTGTCATGACCGGAAACCAGACAGAAGCCCTGATCGGAATGCTCGTGGCCTTCGGACTCCTCGTCCTCGTGGTCCTCCCCTCGGTGATCGGCATCGTGCGCGACAGGCGCATCGACCGTCAGCTCAGGGAGGCCCAGGAGGACCACGGGATGGAGAAGGAGGCTCAGAAGTCCTCGTCGAGGTCGACGGTGCCCTCCACCGCCACCTGGTACGCCGAGGGACGCCGCTCGAAGAAGTTGGTCAGCTCCTGAACACCCTGCAGCTCCATGAAGGAGAAGGGGTTCTCGGAGCCGTACACCGGGGCGAAGCCGAGGCGCGTCAGGCGCTGATCGGCCACGCACTCCAGGTACTGCCGCATCGAATCGGTGTTCATGCCCGGGAGGCCGTCGCCGCACAGGTCGCGCGCGAACTGCAGCTCGGCCTCGACGGCCTCCCTCAGCATGTCGGTCACCTGCTGCTCGAGCGCGTCGTCGAAGAGCTCCGGTTCCTCCTTGCGCACGGTGTCGACGACGTCGAACGCGAAGGACATGTGCATGGTCTCGTCGCGGAACACCCAGTTGGTGCCGGTGGCCAGGCCGTGCAGCAGGCCCCGGCTGCGGAACCAGTAGACGTAGGCGAAGGCACCGTAGAAGAACAGGCCCTCGATGCACGCGGCGAAGCAGATGAGGTTGAGCAGGAAGCGGCGCCGGTCGGCCTTGGTCTCCAGGCGGTCGAGCGACTCGACCGAGTCCATCCACTTGAAGCAGAACCCGGCCTTCTCGCGGATCGAGGGGATGCTCTCGACCGCGGCGAAGGCCGCGTTGCGGTCCTCCGGGTCGGGCAGGTAGGTGTCCAGCAGCGTCAGGTAGAACTGGACGTGGACGGCCTCCTCGAAGAGCTGGCGGCTCAGGTACAGCCGTGCCTCGGGGGAGTTGATGTGCTTGTAGAGGGTGAGCACCAGGTTGTTCGCGACGATCGAGTCACCGGTGGCGAAGAAGGCCACCAGCCGGCCGATCAGGTGCTGTTCCTCGGGGCTGAGCTTTCCCAGGTCGGCGACGTCCGAGTGGAGGTCGACCTCCTCGACGTGCCAGGTGTTCTTGATCGCGTCCCGGTAGCGCTCGTAGAAGTCCGGGTAGCGCATGGGGCGCAGGGTCAGCTCGAAGCCGGGGTCGAGCAGGTTCTTCGTGGCGGGGGTCGCGGGGGTCTCGGTGGTCATCACTGGCAGGCCTCGCAGGACTCGGGGTTTTCCAGGGAGCAGGCGACCGCTTCGGGGTCCGGGCCGGCCTGCACGGGGACGGTGGCTCGGGCGGCCGCGCGGGCGATGCGGGTCGCCGGGCGGGAGCGCAGGTAGTACGTGGTCTTCAGGCCGCGCTTCCAGGCGTACGCGTACATCGAGGAGAGCTTTCCGATGGTCGGCGTCTCCAGGAACAGGTTCAGGGACTGCGCCTGGTCGAGGTACGGGGTGCGGGCGGCGGCCATGTCGATCAGCCCGCGCTGCGGGATCTCCCAGGCGGTGCGGTACAGGGCGCGGACGTCGTCGGGGATCCACGTGAAGTCCTGCACCGAGCCGCCCGCCTCGCGCAGTGCCTCGCGGGTGCGGGCGTCCCACACGCCGAGCCGCTTCAGGTCGTTCACCAGGTACGAGTTGACCTGGAGGAACTCGCCGGACAACGTCTCGCGCTTGAACAGGTTGGACACCTGCGGCTCGATGCACTCGTAGGCGCCCGCGATGGAGGCGATGGTGGCCGTCGGGGCGATCGCGAGAAGCAGGGAGTTGCGCAGGCCGGTCGCGGCGATGCGCTCGCGCAGGGCCGCCCAGCGCTCCGGCCAGGCCTGTTGGACGCCGTAGTGGTCGGGGTGCAGCACACCCCGGGCCGTCCGGGTCTTCTCCCAGGCCGGCAGCGGGCCGTTCCGCTCGGCGAGGCCGGCGGAGGTCTCGTACGCGGCGAGCATGATCCGCTCGGCGACGCGGGTGGAGAGCGCCTTGGCCTCGGGTGAGTCGAAGGGCAGGCGGAGCTGGAAGAAGACGTCCTGGAGGCCCATCGCGCCGAGGCCCACCGGGCGCCAGCGGGCGTTGGAGCGGCCCGCCTGCTCGGTCGGGTAGAAGTTGATGTCGACGACCCGGTCCAGGAAGGTGACGGCGGTGCGGACGGTGGCGTCCAGCCGCTCCCAGTCCATGTCGCCGGCCGCGTGGTCCACGAACGCGCCGAGGTTGACCGAGCCCAGGTTGCAGACCGCCGTCTCGCCGTCGTCCGTGACCTCCAGGATCTCCGTGCAGAGGTTGGAGGAGTGGATGACGTGGCCCGGCTCGGCGGTCTGGTTGGCGGTGCGGTTGGCGGTGTCCTTGAAGGTCATCCAGCCGTTGCCGGTCTGCGCGAGGGTGCGCATCATGCGGCCGTACAGCTCGCGGGCGGGGAGGGTCCTGCGGGCGAGCCCCGCGGCTTCCGCCCTCCGGTACGCGGTGTCGAACTCCTCGCCCCACAGGTCGGTCAGCCCGGGCACGTCGGCGGGGGAGAACAGCGACCACTGCCCGTCGGTGTCCACCCGGCGCATGAACTCGTCGGGGATCCAGTGTGCCAGGTTCAGGTTGTGCGTGCGGCGGGCGTCCTCACCGGTGTTGTCCCGCAGTTCCAGGAACTCCTCGATGTCCGCGTGCCAGGTCTCCAGGTAGACGGCCGCCGCGCCCTTGCGCCGGCCGCCCTGGTTCACGGCGGCGACCGAGGCGTCAAGCGTCTTCAGGAACGGGACGATGCCGTTGGAGTGCCCGTTGGTGCCGCGGATCAGCGAACCCCGGGCGCGGACGCGGGAGTAGGCGATGCCGATGCCGCCGGCGTGCTTGGAGAGGCGGGCGACCTGGTGGAGGCGGTCGTAGAGGGAGTCCAGCTCGTCCTTGGGGGAGTCGAGGAGGTAGCAGGACGACATCTGGGCGTGCCGGGTGCCGGAGTTGAAGAGCGTGGGGGAGGAGGGCAGGTAGTCGAGGCGGCTCATCAGTCCGTAGAGGGCGGCCACTTCGTCGAAGGACCGCACGGTGTCGTCCTCGGCGAGCCCGGCGGCGACGCGCAGCAGGAAGTGCTGGGGCGTCTCGACGGCCTTGCGGGTGATCGGATGCCGGAGCAGGTAGCGGCTGTACAGGGTGCGCAGCCCGAAGTAGCCGAAACGGTCGTCGGCGGCCGGGTCGATCAGCGCGTCCAGGCGGTCCGCGTGCAGCCGTACGAACGCGGCGGTGCGGTCGGCGATCAGACCCTCGCGATGGCCGGCGGCGACCGAGCCGGTGAAGGAGGTGACGCCCTGGGAGGCGGCCTCGGCGCGGATGCCGAGGGTCAGCAGCCGGGCGGCCAGCCGGGAGTAGGCCGGGTCCTCCGAGATGAGCCCGGCCGCCGCCTCGGTGGCGAGCTCGCGCAGCTCGGACTCGTCCGCGCGGGCGGACCGGCCGCGCAGTGCGGCGGCGGCGACCCGGCCGGGGTCGGCGTCGGGGAGGTCGGCGGTCAGCTCGGTCAGGGTCCGCAGCAGGGCGGCACCGGGGCCGTCGGGTTCCTCGGTCACCGGGGTCGCTGAGGTCGTCACCGGGGTCGCTGAGGCCGGGTCGGCTGGCGCGATGGTCACGTGGGGGCACTCCCTCGCTCGGCACGGGGCCTGGCGGAGGGCAGGGGCAGCTCACGAGCGCACACGGCGTCGCGTCCACCGGCCCATTCCACGAGGCCCGGACGTCATGGCACCCGGACCGGGACGGCCGGGCGCACTGTCGGCAGGTCCTCGGACTGGACTCACGTACAGAAGCACGCAAGTACACCGTTGCGGGACAGTTCCGGATTCGCACCGGATTCCCCTGCGGCGACAGCGAGCATGAGCATACATCTTGTGCCGTGCTCCGCGAGCACCCCCAGATGTAGTGCCGTACCTCCGTGCCGGTGCGTCAGTTCACGGGCCGTGTTCCGCGGCCGTACGCGGCCGCGGACGACGTCGGGCCGCCGGATTCCTCCGGCGGCCCGACGGCCCGACGCGTGCGGGAGGTCAGTGCGAGGTGCCGGCCGTGGCCGGCGGCAGCTCCGTCTCGACGCCCGGGTCGCCGGCGTCCGCCGTGTAGTCGCCGGGCTTGGTCTCGTCGACGCCGTCGGGCGCCTTGAGGGCCCTCATGACGAAGGTCAGGACCACGGTGACCAGGACGTTCAGCACGAAGGCGGTGAGGCCGATGTAGCCGATCTCACCGATGCCGGGGATCTCCTTCGAGGAGCCGCCGAAGTGCTTCTGCGTCGGCGAGGCGACACCGTAGGCGGCGACCGTGCCGTAGACCATGCCGACCGCCCAGCCGCCGAGCAGCGCCCAGCGGTGGAACCAGCGGGTGAACAGGCCGCCGACCAGCGCCGGGAAGGTCTGCAGGATCCAGATGCCGCCGAGCAGCTGGAAGTTGATCGCGACCGTCTTGTCCATGCCCAGGACGAAGACCAGCGCGCCCACCTTCACCAGCAGGGACACCAGCTTGGAGACCTTCGTCTCCTGGGCCGGGGTGGCGTCCGGCTTGATGAAGTCCTTGTAGATGTTGCGGGTGAAGAGGTTCGCGGCGGCGATCGACATGATCGCCGCCGGGACCAGGGCGCCGATGCCGATCGCCGCGAAGGCCACGCCGGCGAACCAGTCCGGGAACATGTTCTCGAACAGCTGCGGGATGGCCAGCTGCCCGTTCTCCACCTTCACCCCCGCCGCGATCGCCATGAAGCCGAGCAGCGCGAGCAGGCCGAGCATCAGCGAGTACAGCGGCAGGATGGTGGTGTTGCGCCGGATCACCTCACGGCTGCGCGAGGACAGCGTCGCGGTGATCGAGTGCGGGTACATGAAGAGGGCGAGCGCCGAGCCGAGCGCCAGGGTGGCGTACGTCCACTGGCCGCCGTGGTCCGGCACCAGTCCGCCGTTGCCCGACTCGGTGAACTTGTCGTTCGCCGCGGCGAAGATGTCGTCGAAGCCGCCGAGCTTGATCGGGATGTAGATGATGGCCACCGCGATCACGATGTAGATCAGCGTGTCCTTGACGAACGCGATGAGCGCGGGCGCGCGCAGCCCCGACGAGTAGGTGTACGCCGCCAGCACGCCGAAGGCGATCAGCAGGGGCAGGTCCTTGACGAACCAGTTGGTGTCCTCGCCGCCGCCGACGCCCATCACGTCCAGCACGGCCTGGATGCCGACCAGTTGGAGCGCGATGTACGGCATCGTGGCGAGGATGCCGGTCACGGCGACCGCCAGCGACAGCCCCTTCGAGCCGAACCGGCCGCGCACGAAGTCCGAGGTCGTCACGTACCCGTGCTTGTGGGAGACCGACCAAAGCCGCGGCAGGAAGGTGAAGATCAGCGGGTAGATCAGGATCGTGTACGGCACTGCGAAGAAACCGGCCGCGCCCGCCGCGTAGATCGCCGCCGGCACGGCCACGAAGGTGTACGCGGTGTACAGGTCGCCGCCCAGCAGGAACCAGGTCACCCAGGTGCCGAACGAGCGGCCGCCCAGGCCCCACTCGTCGAGGCTCTGGTCGTTCGCGGCCCGGCGCCAGCGGGCGGCCAGGAAGCCCATGGCGGTGACGAGGACGAAGAAGAAGATGAAGACGGCGAGTGCGACGCCGTTCACGCCGTCGTTCACTTGGCCCCGCCTTCCCGGCGGGCGCGCTGGTCACGCTGCCACAGCTTGTAGGCGATCACCGTGAGCACGGTGGAGACGATCACCCATGCCATCTGGTACCAGTAGAAGAAGGGGATGCCGATGAGGGTCGGGTCCGTCTTCGCGTACGAACCCACCCACAGCATGGCTACGAACGGTGCGGCGAGGCAGAGGCCGATGACGACGCGCACCGGCGTCACCGTCGGCCCTCTGCTCACTTCCGGGGCTTGTGACATGCGGTGGCTCCGTCCCCTCGCTGATCACCTCGTGCAGTGCGCACGAAATGTAGGGGACGGTGTCGAGACAGCGGAAGACCTCGTCCGTATATCGGTCCTCAACTGCAACTTCGCGGCCGCGCGTGCGGGGATTTGCCGGGTACGCACCAGCCGTCGGAGCCGGTCCCGGAGCCGGCCCGGGACTAGTCCTGGGGCCGCTTCAGCCGGGCCACGAACTTGTAGCGGTCGCCCCGGTACACCGAGCGCACCCACTCCACCGGCTGGCCCGTCCGGTCCTGCGAGTGCCGGGAGAGCATCAGCATGGGCAGGCCCACGTCGGTGCCGAGCAGGCCGGCCTCGCGCGGGGTGGCCAGGGAGGTCTCGATGGTCTCCTCGGCCTCGGCGAGATGGACGTCGTACACCTCGGCGAGTGCCGTGTACAGGGACGTGTACTTCACCAGGGAGCGGCGCAGCGCCGGGAACCGCTTGGCGCTGAGGTGGGTGGTCTCGATGGCCATGGGCTCGCCGTTGGCCATGCGCAGCCGCTCGATGCGCAGCACCCGTCCGCCGACCGTGATGTCCAGCAGTCCGGCGAGCCGGTCGTCGGCGGTGACGTAGCCGATGTCCAGCAACTGCGAGGTGGGTTCGAGGCCCTGTGCCCGCATGTCCTCGGTGTACGAGGTGAGCTGCAGGGCCTGCGACACCTTGGGCTTGGCGACGAAGGTGCCCTTGCCCTGGATGCGCTCCAGCCGGCCTTCGACCACCAGTTCCTGCAGGGCCTGGCGCACGGTGGTGCGCGAGGTGTCGAACTCCGCGGCCAGCGTGCGCTCGGGCGGGACCGGGGTGCCCGGGGTCTGTGTCCGGGTCATGTCGAGCAGATGCTTCTTCAGTCGGTAGTACTTGGGCACGCGCGCGGTACGGACGGTCGCCCCACCCTCGTTCTCCGCACTGCTGACGTCGGTGCTCATGCTCTGCCTTCCCGGCTCCGGGTGCCGAAGCGACCGATACCCCTGGCGGCCACGGCTCACATCGTGGCACGGCTCCGTGCCGGTATGGTCCCGCACGCTCCGTGATCCCTTCTGTATACCTCCGGGACCCACGCTGGTCTAGTCCACAGCGCCGCCCAGAGGCGCTGGTACGCGCGTTCGGAACCGTATCGGCACGTCATTCGGTAGGAGGTGGTACACCCGGTGCAGGTCTGCCCGATCTGTCGCTTGCGCAATGAAAGGTCCCTGCATATCTCGGTCGCATCACGGACGTGTCGAGCGCGGTTGAACACCCTTGACAGCCCTATTGGTCTGGGCCAAGCTCCCCGTACTGGTCTACACCATTGGTCCAGGTCCCGGCCCCATGGGCGGTCCGCGTCGACGAGCAACCGCGGGGAGGCAGGGGGGTTGTGTGGCATCCCTGAGGAGGGTTGGCGTGAAGCGCAAGCTGATAGCCGCGATCGGTATCGCGGGCATGATGGTCTCGGTCGCGGCGTGCGGGGGCGACGACGGCGAGGAGTCCGGGGCCGCCGGCGAGACGCTCAAGGTGTGGGTGATGGACGGTTCCTCGCCCGACGGCTGGCAGGCGGACCTCGCCAAGGAGTTCGAGGCGAAGACCAACGCCAAGGTCGAGTTCGAGATCCAGAAGTGGAACGGTATCCAGCAGAAGCTGACCACCGCCCTCTCCGAGGAGAACCCGCCCGACGTCTTCGAGATCGGCAACACCCAGACCCCCGCCTACGCCAAGACCGGCGGCCTGGCCGACCTGAGCGACCTCAAGAGCGAGATCGGCACCGACTGGTCCGAGTCCCTCAACAAGTCCGCCGTCTACGACGGCAAGCAGTACGCGGCCCCGTGGTTCGTGGTCAACCGCGTGGTCGTCTACAACAAGAAGATCTGGGCTGACGCGGGCATCAAGGGCACGCCCAAGACCCGCGACGAGTTCTACAACGCCCTCAAGACGATCGGCGAGAAGACCGACGCCGAGCCGATCTACCTGCCCGGCCAGAACTGGTACCACTTCGTGGGCCTGGTCATCGGTGAGGGCGCCGAGCTGGTCAAGAAGGACGGCGACAAGTACGTCTCCAACCTCGCCGACCCGAAGGTCGCAGCCGCCACCGAGACCTACAAGAAGTTCCAGGCCCTCTCCAAGGCGCCCAAGGACAAGGACGAGGCCACCCCGCAGCAGGGTGAGATCTTCGCCAAGGGCAAGACCGGCGCCATCATCGGCATGGGCTGGGAGGGCGCCACCGCGATCACCACCAACCCGGCGATCGAGAAGGACCTCGGCTACTTCACCATCCCCGGCGCCACGGCGGACAAGCCCGAGGGCGTCTTCCTCGGCGGCTCCAACCTGGCCGTCGCCGCGGGCAGCAAGAAGCAGGAGCTGGCCAAGGAGTTCCTGAAGATCGCGCTGTCCGACAAGTACGAGGGCGCGCTGGCCAAGGCCAACGGCGTCATCCCGAACAAGGAGGCGCTGCAGAGCAACCTGCAGGGCAACGCCGCCGCCGAGGCGGCCGCGCCCGCCGCCGAGTTCGGTGACACCACGCCGCTGATCGCGGAGTGGGCCGCGGTCGAGAACGACCCCAACCCGATCAAGACCTATCTGACGGCCGTGCTGAAGGGCAAGACCCCGGCCGAGGCCGCCAAGCAGGTCGAGGGCGAGTTCAACAAGCGCCTGGCGCAGCAGCAGTAGCACCGGGTGAGCCGGGGCGGGGGCCGGCACAGGACGGCCCCCGCCCCGGCGTCGAGGTGAACAGGTCGAGAAGAGAGAGACCGCGAGCATGACCGTGCAGACCGAACGGCCGCCCTCAGGCCCGGCGGACGTCCGCAAGACGGACGGCGGGGAGGCCGGCGGGCCGAAACAGAGAGCCGCGTCGCGCACCGGCGCGCTCCTCCCGTACCTGTTGCTGCTGCCCGCCTGCGCGGCCACCGTGCTGCTGCTCGGCTGGCCGCTGCTGAAGGACGCCCTGCTGTCCTTCCAGAACCTCAACATGTCGCAGCTGATCCAGCACGTCACCGAGTGGAACGGCCTCGACAACTACAAGGAGGTCCTCACCGGCGAGGACTTCTGGCGGGTCACCGTCCGCTCGATCATCTTCACCGCGGTCAACGTCGCCCTCACCATGGTGGTGGGCGGCCTGATCGGCCTGCTGCTCGCCCGCCTCGGCAGGGTGATGCGGCTCGTTCTGCTGATCGGCCTGGTGCTGGCGTGGGCCATGCCGGTGGTCGCCGCGACCACCGTCTACCAGTGGCTCTTCGCCCAGCGCTTCGGCGTCGTCAACTGGGTCCTGGACAAGCTCGGCTGGCACTCCATGGCCGACTACAGCTGGACCGGCAGCCAGATGTCGACCTTCTTCGTCGTCACCGTGCTCATCGTCTGGATGTCCGTCCCGTTCGTCGCGATCAACCTGTACGCGGCGACCACCACCATCTCCGCCGAGCTGTACGAGGCCGCCTCCCTCGACGGAGCCGGCGCCTGGCGCAGCTTCACCACGGTCACCCTGCCGGTCCTGCGGCCGTTCCTCTACGCCACGACCTTCCTGGAGATCATCTGGATCTTCAAGGCGTTCGTCCAGGTCTACACGTTCAACGGCGGCGGCCCGGACCGTCTCACCGAGATCCTGCCCGTCTACGCCTATATCGAGGGTGTCGGCAATCAGCACTACGGCATGGGCGCGGCGATCGCCGTCCTGACCATCCTGATCCTGCTCGGCCTGACCGCCTACTACCTCAGGATCGTGCTCAAGCAAGAGGAGGACGAGCTGTGAAGCGCTCGCTCTTCGGCCGCCTGTGGCCCAACGTCACGGCCGTCGTCCTGTTCATCGGCCTCGTCTTCCCCGTCTACTGGATGTTCGCCACGGCCTTCAAGCCGACCGGTGACATCATCTCGGAGGACCCGGTCTGGTTCCCGACCGACGTCACCCTGGAGCACTTCAAGACCGCGGTCAACGCCGACCACTTCTGGACGTACGTCGGCAACTCGTTCATCGTCACCGTCTGCGCGGTCGTCTTCTCGCTGGTCATCGCGCTGGCCGGGGCGTTCGCCCTGGCACGGATGCGGTTCAGGGGACGGCGCGGCTTCATCGTCGGCTTCATGCTCGCCCAGATGGCGCCCTGGGAAGTCATGGTCATCGCGATCTACATGATCGTGCGCGACGCGTCGATGCTGAACAGCCTCGTGCCGCTCACCCTCTTCTACATGATGATGATCCTGCCCTTCACGATCCTGACGCTGCGCGGCTTCGTCGCCGCCGTGCCCAGGGAGCTGGAGGAGTCCGCGCTGGTCGACGGCTGCACCCGCGGCCAGGCGTTCCGCCGGGTCATCCTGCCGCTGCTCGCCCCGGGCCTGATGTCCACCTCGATGTTCGGCTTCATCACCGCCTGGAACGAGCTGCCCCTCATCCTGGTCGTCAACAAGGAGGCCGAGTCCCAGACCCTGCCGCTGTGGCTGACCAGCTTCCAGACCGTCTTCGGCGACAACTGGGGTGCGACCATGGCCGCGTCCTCGCTCTTCGCCATCCCGATCCTGATCCTCTTCGTCTTCCTGCAGCGCAAGGCCGTCAGTGGTCTGACCGCCGGCGCCGTGAAGGGATAACGCCAACGATGACGACCATCGCCAGGGCCACCGACACCCTCACGCGTGACGCGCTCACCGTTCTCCAGCCGGGCTTCACCGGCACCACCGCCCCCGACTGGCTGCTGCGCCGCCTCGGCGAGGGCCTGGCCTCCGTCGGCCTGTTCGGGCGCAACATCGCCTCGGCCGAGCAGGTGGCCGCGCTGACCGCACAGCTGCGCGCCGAGCGCGAGGACGTCCTCGTCGCCATCGACGAGGAGAGCGGCGACGTCACCCGGCTGGAGGTGCGCACCGGTTCCTCCTTCCCCGGCAACCTCGCCCTCGGCGCGGTGGACGACGTCGGGCTCACCCGGGAGGTGGCCGCTGAACTGGGCCGCCGGCTCGCGGCCTGCGGCGTCAACTTCAACTGGGCCCCGTCCGCCGACGTCAACTCCAACCCGGACAACCCGGTCATCGGCGTGCGCTCCTTCGGCGCCGGCGCCGGCCTGGCGGCCCGGCACACCGCCGCCTACGTCACCGGCATGCAGTCGGCGGGCGTGGCGGCCTGCACCAAGCACTTCCCGGGGCACGGGGACACGGGCGTCGACTCCCACCTCGCCATGCCGCGCATCGACGTGGCCGCCGAGGTGCTGGCCGAACGCGACCTGATCCCGTTCCGCGCGGCCATCGCCGCCGGCAGCCGCGCGGTGATGAGCGCCCACATCCTGGTCCCGGCCCTGGACCAGGACCATCCGGCAACGTTGTCCCGCCGCATCCTGACCGACCTGCTCCGCGGCGAGCTGGGCTACGACGGCCTGATCGTCACCGACGGCATGGAGATGCAGGCCATCGCGGGCACGTACGGCATCGAACGCGGCAGCGTCCTGGCCCTCGCGGCCGGCGCCGACGCCATCTGCGTGGGCGGCGGACTGGCCGACGAGGACATCGTGCGGCGGCTGTGCGACACGCTGGTCGGGGCCGTCCGCTCGGGCGAGCTGCCCGAGGAGCGCCTGGCCGACGCGGCGGAACGCGTCCGCGCCCTGGCCCGCTGGGCCACGGCCAACCGGACGGACCTCCGGGGCCCGGAGACCACCGGCGAGGACGGGGACGTGGGCCTGCGCGCCGCCCGCCGCGCCGTGCGGATCACCGGCGCCGAGGGCTTCACCCCCCTCACCGAACCGCCGTACGTCGCCGCCCTCACGCCCGTCGCGAACATCGCGGTCGGTGACGAGACCCCCTGGGGCGTCGCCGCCGAACTCTTCCGCCTGCTCCCCGGCACGGAGACCGGCAGCTTCACCGGAGCGGACGCCGGGAGCGAGGTGCTGGCCGCGGCCGGCCGGCGCCGCGTCGTGGCCGTGGTCCGCGACGAGCACCGCCACCCCTGGATGGCGGCGGCTCTCGACACCCTGCTGGCGGCCCGCCCCGACACGATCGTGGTCGAGATGGGCGTGCCCCGCGCCGAGCCCCGCGGCGCCCTTCACCTGGCCACCCACGGCGCGGCCCGCGTCTGTGGCCGGGCGGCGGCCGAGGCCATCGCGGGGGTGTAGCGGTCAGCCCGTCGGTACGCCGAAGGCGCCGGCCCTCCTTCGAGGGGTCCGGCGCCTTCGGCGTACTGGCGCGCTCGGCGGCGCGGCGCGCGGCACCGGTGGTGGGGGGCGGGCCCCCCCGGGGGGCGGGGGGGCCCCCCCCCCCCCCCCCGCGGGGCGGGGGGGGGCGGGGGGGGGGGCCGGGGGGGGGGGGGGGGGGGGGGGGGCCCCG
>NZ_JBIRHU010000030.1:0-82176 GCF_044328675.1 Streptomyces sp. NPDC017890 | reverse complement strand
TTCCTCGGCGCTTTCCAGGTTCTCGCTTTCGCGTTTCCCTTTCCGGCGGTTCCGACTCTATCAGATCCTTTCGGCCCTGATTCCCAGTCAGAGGGGGTTGTCTTCACGGCTGTTGGGCCGTTCCGACGAGTGAGACTCTAGCGGATTCCCGACTCCCGAGCTAATCGGGGGCCGCGTCCTGACGGACATGGATTCCTCATTCCGTAAATACACGCACCGCCAATGCGACGACGTCGACAGCGCGACTGTTCGTCGAAAAGTGGTTGGTACCTGCGGAATCGCTGCCCGGGGACCGACCGGAGTCGGCGCTCACGTCGGACAACTCGGAGAACATTACGAGTGCGGGAGCGGCGTGTCAAATGCCGGGGCACGCGGCGTCCGCGGGCGTACTGTGAGAGGCGTGATGACGCGTACGTGTGCTCAGCTCTGGCGGGCCGCCTGACGGCGGCCGCGCTCACGTACGCACTCAACGGCCGCCGCTTCGGCGGCCGTTCTCGTATCTCCCTCCAGGAGGGGCGGCCGGCGGGTGGCGGCGGCCCTGACCAGGAGGTGGAGAGATGACACGGGTCTTCAGTGGGGTCAAGCCGACCGGGCACCTGACGCTGGGGAACTATCTGGGAGCCATGCGGCAGTGGGCCGCGGAGGACCAGCACCGATCGGACGCCCTGTTCTGCGTCGTCGACCTGCACGCGCTGACCGTCGACCACGATCCGGCGCGGGTACGCAGACTGAGCCGGCAGGCGGCGTCACTGTTGCTGGCGGCGGGGCTGGATCCGGAGCTGTGCACCGTGTTCGTGCAGAGCCACGTCGACGAGCACGCCCGGCTGTCGTACGTACTGGAGTGCGTCGCCACCGACGGGGAGATGCGGCGGATGATCCAGTACAAGGAGAAAACCGCGCGGGAGCGGCGGCGGGGCGGGAGTGTGCGGCTGTCGCTGCTGACGTATCCCGTACTGATGGCGGCCGACATCCTGGCGTACGGGACGGACGAGGTGCCGGTCGGGAACGATCAGACCCAGCACGTGGAGCTCGCCCGGGACCTGGCGGTGCGGTTCAACCAGCGGTACGGGCACACGTTCGTGGTGCCGCGGGCTACGAGTCCGGCGGTTGCGGCTCGGGTGATGAATCTGCAGGAGCCCGCGTCGAAGATGGGGAAGAGCGACGACGTCGGGCCGGGGATCGTCTATCTGCTGGACGAGCCGGACGTGGTGCGGAAGAAGGTCATGCGGGCCGTGACCGACAGTGGGCGGGAGGTCGTGTACGACCGGGAGGGGCGGCCGGGGCTCGCCAACCTGCTCGAGATCCTCGCCTCCTGCACGGGCGGGGGACCGGCTGAGCTGGCGGGTGGGTACGACTCGTACGGCACCTTGAAGAAGGACACCGCGGAGGCCGTCGTCGAGGTGCTGCGGCCCGTGCAGGAGCGGCACAAGGAACTGTGCGCGGATCCCGGGTACGTGGAGGGAGTGCTGCGGGAGGGCGCGGACAAGGCTCGGGGCATGGCTCGGCCGACCGTGGATGCCGCCTACCGCGCGATCGGGCTGCTGCCCCCCGTGAACGCGGCCCGGTAGGCGCGGGGGCTGGTGGCGAGGCGCGATGCGAAGTGCTGGCGCATCGTGACCTCGCTGCCGAAGCCCGCGCGGCGGGCGACCTCGGGCATGGGCAGGTCGGTGCGTTCGAGGAGCTTCTGGGCCGCCGCGACGCGCTGGTCGAGGAGCCAGCGGAGCGGGGTGGTGCCGGTGGCAGCGGTGAAGTGACGGGCGAAGGACCGTGGGGACATACCGGCGCGGGCGGCCAGGCCGGCGACCGTCAGGGGCTCGTGACCTCGGTGATGACGGAGACGTCGAAGGCCCGGATGCCGGGGAAGGCGACGAGGGCAACGCGGTAGGGGGCACAGAGGGCTGCCGTGGGTGGCATGGGCGGCACGGGTGGCATGGGTGGCACGGGTGGCAGTAAAGCATCGATCGCTGGCTTTTGAACCTCTGGGCGTGGTTGGTGCCGGGCGGCACGATCGGGGCATGGACATCGCGGAGAACGCAGCGCTGGTGGTCGTGGACGTACAGAAGGGCTTCGAGGAGGCCGGCTTCTGGGGCACGCGCAACAACCCGGCGGCGGATGACAACATCGCCGCCCTCATCGACGTATGGCAGTCGAGCGGGCGGCCGGTCGTCCTCGTACGGCACGACTCGGTCATGCCCGGGTCGCCGTTGCGGACCGGGTACGAGGGCAACGGGTTCAAGGAGTACGTGGAGCAGCGGCGCGGGAAGGGGGGCGGGGCCGGGCTGCTGGTCACGAAGAGTGTGAACTCGGCGTTCCTCGGCACGCCGGACCTGGGCGCCTGGCTGCGGGCGGCGGGGATCTCGCAGATCGTGCTGGCCGGGATCCAGACGAACATGTGCGTCGAGACGACGGCACGGATGGGTGGGAACCTCGGGTACGAGGTGGTGGTCGCATTCGACGCGACGTACACCTTCGGGCTGGAGGGGCCCTTCGGCTGGCGGCAGAGTGCGGACGAGCTGGCGCGGGCGTCGGCGGTGTCGCTGCACGGGGGCGGGTTCGCGACGGTGGTGACGACGGAGGACGTGGTGGCGGCGAAGTGAGCCCCGCTTCTGGAGACACGCGGGGGCAGGAGTGGCCGACGCCCGGCCGACGCGGTGGACGCGCCGGCCGGGCGGCCCGGGTCAGGCGCCGGTCACCTCGCTGATCTGCTGGGACGAGGCCATCGCGCCGGCCCAGACCCGGACGTCCTTGATGCGCGCAGGCAGGTGACGCGTCCAGGTGTCGCCGTCCGTCGTCGCGCCGACGGTGAACTCGCCCGCGCCGGAGGCGTTCGTGAAGGGCATCGCGACACCGTTCAGGCGGTGTCCGACGTAGAGCTTGATCGTTCCGTCCTGTGCGTCGTGGACGCCGGTCAGCCGGACGGGTTCGTCCGGCCGCGGCCGGGAGGGTCAGTCCTTGGTGCCGGAGGCGAGTTCGCGGCTGCGGTCCCGGGCGGCCTCCAGGGCGGCGATGAGGGCGGCGCGGACGCCGTGGTTCTCCAGTTCGCGGATGGCGTTGATGGTGGTGCCGGCGGGGGACGTGACGTTCTCGCGGAGCCTGACCGGGTGTTCGCCGCTGTCGCGGAGCATGGTCGCGGCGCCGATCGCGGACTGGACGATCAGGTCGTGGGCCTTGTCGCGGGGCAGGCCGAGGAGGATGCCGGCGTCGGTCATGGCTTCGACCAGGTAGAAGAAGTACGCCGGGCCGGAGCCGGAGAGGGCGGTGCAGGCGTCCTGCTGGGACTCGGGGACGCGGAGGGTCTTGCCGACGGCGCCGAAGATCTCCTCGGTGTGGGTCAGGTGGGCGGCGGTGGCGTGGGTGCCGGCGGAGATGACGGACATCGCCTCGTCGACGAGGGCCGGGGTGTTCGTCATGACGCGGACCACCGGGGTGCCGGGGGCGAGGCGCTCCTCGAAGAAGGCGGTCGGGATGCCGGCCGCGCCGCTGATGACCAGGCGGTCGGCGGGGACGTGCGGGGCGAGTTCGTCGAGGAGCGTGCCCATGTCCTGCGGCTTGACCGTGAGGATCAGGGTGTCGGCGGTCTTGGCGGCCTCGGCGTTGGTGACCGGGGTGACTCCGTGGCGGGTACGGAGCTCTTCGGCCCGTTCCTCGCGGCGGGCGGTGACCAGGAGGTCGGCGGGGGCCCAGCCGGCTCCGATCATTCCGCTGAGCAGGGCTTCGCCGATCTTGCCGGTGCCGAGGACTGCGACTTTGTGGGTCATGGCTTTCGGTGCCTTCCGGTGCCCTCTGGGGTGCGTCGTCCGTCGGCGTCATCCTCGCATCCCGGGGGTGGCTGGGGGTGGGGCGTCCGGTGGGCGGAATGCCGGTGGGGCGGGTACGGCGATGAGGCGGGTACGGCGATGAGGCGGGTACGGCGGTGGGGCGGTTATGGCGTCCGGCGTTTGAGGGTGGCCGCGCCCAGGGCCAGGACCAGGAGTGCGCAGCCCGCGACGATCAGGGCGTCCCGTACGAAGGCGGTGGTCATGTCGGGATGGCGCAGGACCTCGTTCATGCCGTCGACCGCGTAGGACATGGGGAGGACGTCGGAGACGGCCTCCAGGGCCGGGTGCATCCGGTCGCGGGGCGTGAAGAGGCCGCAGAGGAGGAGCTGGGGGAAGATCACGGCCGGCATGAACTGGACCGCCTGGAACTCGGAGGCCGCGAAGGCCGAGACGAACAGGCCGAGGGCGGTGCCGAGTAGGGCGTCGAGCAGCGCGACCAGGAGGAGGAGCCAGGGGCTGCCCGTCACGTCCAGGCCGAGGAACCAGACCGCCAGGCCGGTCGCGAGGGCCGACTGGACGATGGCGAGGGCCCCGAAGGCGAGGGCGTAGCCGGCGATGAGGTCGCCCTTGCCCAGCGGCATGGCGAGGAGGCGTTCGAGGGTGCCGGAGGTGCGCTCGCGCAGGGTCGCGATGGAAGTGACCAGGAACATCGTGATCAGCGGGAAGATCCCGAGGAGCGAGGCGCCGGTGTTGTCGAAGGTGCGCGGGCTGCCGTCGAAGACGTAGCGCAGCAGGAACAGCATCACGCAGGGGATCAGCATCAGGAGCGCGATGGTGCGGGGGTCGTGGCTCAGCTGGCGCAGGACGCGGGTCGCGGTGGCTGTGGTGCGGGAGAGGGACAGGGGGCCGGTGGGAGCGGCCGGGTGCAGAGGGGTGATGGGGGTGGTGGGAGTGGTCATGGGGTCGTCTCCTTCGTGCGGGCCGCCTTCGCCTTGTCGACCAGGTGCAGGAAGGCTTCCTCGACCGTTGCGGAGCCGGTGCGGGTGCGCAGGGCGTCGGGGGCGTCCTCGGCGAGGATCTCGCCCTCGCGCATGAGGAGGAGGCCGTGGCACCGCTCGGCCTCGTCCATGACGTGGGAGGAGACGAGGAGGGTGGTGCCGCGGTCGGCGGCGAGTGAGTGGAAGAGGGTCCAGAGGTCCCGGCGGAGTACGGGGTCCAGGCCGACCGTCGGCTCGTCGAGGACCAGGAGTTCGGGGGTCCCGAGCAGGGCGACGGCGAGGGAGACGCGGCTGCGCTGGCCGCCGGAGAGGTTGCCTGCCAGGGCGTCGGCATGGGTGGTGAGGTCGACGTCGGCGATGGCGCGGGTGACGTTCTCGTGGCGGTGGCCGGCGGCTGCGCGGCCGGGGGCGAGGATCGCGGCGAAGTAGGCGAGGTTCTGGCGGACGGTCAGGTCGTCGAAGACGGACGGGGCCTGGGTGACGTAACCGATGCGGGTGCGGAGGGCGGGGTGGCCGGCGGGGTGGCCGAGGACGTCCAGGGTGCCGGTGACCCTGGCCTGGGTGCCGGCGATCGCGCGCATCAGGGTCGACTTGCCGCAGCCGGAGGGGCCGAGGAGGCCGGTGATCCGGCCGCGCGGGACGGTGAAACCGAGGGCGCGCAGGACGGTGCGGGGGCCTCGGGTGACGGTGAGGTCCTCGGCGTGGACGGCGGGTGGGGTGGGGGCGCCACCGCCTCGCCCTTCCGCTGCGGGCTCCCCTTCGGGGGGCGGGTCTTCGGGTGGCAGGGAGGAGTAATTCATCACGTGATGAATACTCCTCCCGGCTGTGGGCCGCGTCAAGCAGTCGAGGTCGTCGCGAGCAGCAGGCGGACGTCGTACGTCTCCTCGACGATTCCGTCCCGGAAGACGGCGAGGAGGTGTCGGCGCTCCTCGGTCAGGAAGGCGGCGCGGCGTTCGTCGGTGTCGGTCAGGAAGACCGAGTGGCTGCCGAGGTTGGCCAGGTGGGTGTCGAGGGGAACGCGGCGACTCCAGCGGATGTCGCGACGAGTGAATTCGAGACAGCCGGCCGGGTCGGCGACGTGGGGCCTGATGTTGTGCTGCTCGGCGGAGATGTTCAGCCCGAAGTGCCGGTCGGCGCGCTCGACGGCCGCCGCGATCCACGGCACGTCGAGGGCGCTGGTGTTCCACCACAGCGCGAGCGCCCCGCCCGGACGCAGCACGCGCAGCGCCTCCGGGACGGCCAGAGCGGGGTCGGTCCAGTGCCAGGCCTGGGCGTAGGTGAGGAAGTCGGCGCAGTGGCCGGCGAGGGGCAGGGCGTTGCCGTTGCCCCGGACTATCGGCACGCCGGGGAGCGCGCGGCGGAACTCGGCGGCCATGCCGGCGCCGGGCTCGACGGCGATCACGTCGGCGCCGCGCGCGTGCAGGCGGGCGGTGGCGATGCCCGTACCGGCGCCGACGTCCACGACGCGGGAGCCGGCCAGTGGGCGCCCGGCCAGTTCCTCCAGCGTGTCGAAGAGGGCGGGCGGGTAGGACGGGCGGTTGGCGGCGTACTGGGCCGCGGCGGCGTTGAAGGAGTGGGCGCGGGCGCTGTGGGTGGGCCCGGAGGACGCGGGTGTCGTCATACGGCCATGGTGGCCCGGGGGCTTCGGAGCGCAGGGGGGTTTTCGGGAGAGCCGGGTGGCCGCCGGCGTAGCGCCTGTCCGGCGGCCGTCCGTCGCGCGGTCTGCGGCTGGGTCGCAGGAGATCGGCGGGTCCTTGTCAGCGCGCGGCTGCGGCACGATCCCGACGGCAGCCCCTAGCGGCGGCGGCGCTTCTTCGACGGGTTGCCCGAGCGGCGGGTGGTGCGCTTCTCGTACTCCTCGCGGGCCCTGTCGTACTCGGCGCGGTGCAGCTTCTCGCCCGGGGCCTCGGTGAAGGTGCGGAAGAAGTAGGCGAGGAGCGAGCCGACGAAGCCGATGGCCAGCAGGCCGCGGAGGGAGGCCTGGCGGTCGGGGTCGGGGCGGCTGGTGAAGGCCGCCCAGGTGTGGCGGAAGGCCAGGGCGCTGCAGATCGCGAACATCACGATCATCAGCAGCGAGACGAAGCCGCCGATGTCGGCGATCTGGAGGCCCTGGTAGGCGATGCGGAGCACGAAACAGGCGGCGGCGGCCGCGGCGAGGGAGCCGACGGCCAGGCCGGCCCGGCGGGCGGCGTAGCCGTTGTCGTGGTTCACCCAGGTGGTTCCGTAGAACCGGATGGGCTCGGGGCGGGGGCCTGCGGGGGGCGTGGAGGCCGCGGGGGTGTCCGGGCTGCCGTTCGTGCCGTTCTCTGCGCTCACGGGTCGATTATGGCGCCGGGGCCTCGCGGACCCGGCGCCGGGCGGGCCCGCCCCGCGGAACCTACGGGCCCGCCCCGCGGAGGTGCGGGGCCGTTTCGCGGAGGTGCGGGCCCGTTTCGCGGAGGTGCGGGTCAGCCGCCCTGGCCGGCACTGCCGATCGGGCCGACCTTCACCGGGGAGCCGGAGCCGTCCGTGACGGGCAGCGTGGCGCCGCCCGGCCAGTCGAGGGTGACCGACTTCGTCTCGTCCGGCGGGGTCACCACCAGGCCCGTGATGCGGACGCCGGAGCCGCCCGAGTCGTTGATCGGGTAGCTGATGCCGAAGGACACCGTCTCGCCGTCCTTGAGGGTGACCGGATCGGCCGGCTCACCTGTACGCGTCGCGGACAGCGAACCCGCGTTGGTCTTCAGGTCGACACCCGCGTGGCCCGAGAGGGTGCAGTCCCGGCCGCCGCCGTTCTTCAGGTCGACCGCCACGGTGCCGTCGGGGTCGCCGCCGATGGTGCTGTCCACCGCCGTGATCTCCAGCTCGTCGGTGCGGCACGTGCCGGCCTTGCCGTCCTCGCTGGAACCGGTCCCGGCGGCCGTGCCCTGCCCGGCGGGGCTCTTCCCCGCCGACCCCGTCCCGCCGTCCTGGTCGGAGCCCGCCGATTCCGATCCGGCGTTCGAGGAGGACGAGGAGGAGGCGGCCGACGGGGCGCTCTGGTCCGTGCCGTCGTCGTTCTGGCAGGCGGTGAGCGAGAGACCGGCGACGACGGCCAGGGCTACGAGGGTGATCTTGCGAACGCGCATCGTTTTTCCTCGGTATCGGTTGGGGTGCCGGCCCGTCGGCACGAGCGGCGTTTCTGATCACCAAGACCCGCCCGGCCGGCACCCCGTTCCGCCCGGCACCTCCCTAAAACAGCGCCAGGACAGCCCTGTTACACACTCGGCAGCCGCACACTCAGCAGCGAGGAGCCACGTAGCCGTCGCTGCCGGTGCGGATGTACGCGTCGGAGACGTACTGGCCGCTGCCGATGCTGTCCCAGATGTTCGAGGTGCCGTACGGGCCCGACACCCGGGTGCCCGTTGTCTGGCAGTTGATCTGGACTCGGGCGCCCTCGGGCAGGGCCCGGACGACGGAGTAGTTGGTACCGGGGCCGCTGCGGACGTTCAGCCGGTAGCCCGGAGCGACCGGGTAGGAGACCGCGGCCGTGGCCGCCGCGGTGGTCACCTTCACGGTCGTCTCCGCAGTCGTCTTCTCGTCCCCGCCCTCGATGTCCGAGATCTGGTCGACAGACATGAAATACCTCCCCCGTCGCACCCCACGGCTGTCGTGGGACACGTTGATTCCCATGGAACAAGCACGAATCAAGCCACGGAACACAAGTCCGCGACTCGCACGCGGAGGCTAGCAAGCCGCCTCGGTCCCGTACGACCCATCGACTAGGCTCCGAGCGTCGCGCGCGCGAACGAACAGCACGGGGGTGGTTCCATGGCGCCGCAGAGGAACGCCGGAACGGACGCGGAAGCGGAACTTCCGGAATACGCCGGTCACTACCGTCTGGAATCCTGTCTGGGCTCGGGTGGCATGGGCGTCGTGCACCTGGCCCGGAGCACCTCCGGGATGCGCGTCGCGGTGAAGGTCGTACACGCCCGGTACGCCATGGACCCCGAGTTCAGAGGGCGGTTCCGGCAGGAGGTGGCCGCCGCGCGGCGGGTGAGCGGAGCTTTCACCGCGCCGGTCGTCGACGCCGATCCGGATGGCGGACGTCCCTGGATGGCCACCCTGTACATCCCCGGCCCCACGCTCTCCGAGCAGGTGAAGCGGAACGGGCCCATGGACCCGGACCAGGCGCGCCGGCTGATGGCCGGGCTCGCGGAGGCGCTGCGCGACATCCACCGGGTCGGGGTCGTGCACCGGGACCTGAAGCCGAGCAACGTGCTGCTGGCCGAGGACGGGCCGAAGGTCATCGACTTCGGCATTTCCCGGCCGAAGGACAGCGAACTGCGCACCGAGACCGGGAAGCTGATCGGTACGCCGCCGTTCATGGCGCCCGAGCAGTTCCGGCGGCCCCGGGAGGTGGGTCCCGCGGCCGACGTCTTCGCCCTCGGCTCGCTCATGGTGCACGCTGCGACCGGGCGCGGGCCCTTCGACTCCGACAGCCCGTACGTCGTCGCCTACCAGGTCGTGCACGACGAGCCCGACCTGACCGGCGTACCGGAGACGCTCGCGCCGCTGGTGCTGCGGTGTCTCGCCAAGGAACCCGAAGACCGGCCCACGCCGGACGAGTTGATGCGGCAGCTGCGGTCGGCGGCGGCGGCGTACGACACGCAGGTGTTCGTACCGGCGCCGCCGGCACGGGACACGCGGGAGGAGGACGCGCCGGAGCCTGTGGCGGACGCGCCCGAGGAGCGGCCCGCGCGGCGCCTCGGCAGGCGGACGGTTCTGGTGGCCGGGGCGCTCTGCCTCGCCGTGACCGGCGGGCTGACCTCGTTCCAGCTGGTCGGCGGCGCGGAACCGGCGCGGAAGACCACCGCGGCGCAGAGCGCGCCGGGCGGCTTCGGCGTGTGGGAGACGGTGCACGGATCGGAGGGCGGCGGCATGCCCCACTGCTCGTACGGGGCTCGGAGGCTGCTGTGTGCGCGGCCGGGACTGGTCTTCGCCCTCGATCCGGCCGACGGCGGCACGCTGTGGCGGCATGACGTCGCGGGGGCGGCCCGCAGCGAACCGCCGGTCGTGTCGGGCGGCCTCGTCCAGCCCTCCCTCGACCGGATCGGTGATCTGGAGGCGCTCGACCCGGCCACGGGCAAGCCGGTGTGGCAGGAGGAGATGCCCGAGTACGACGGAGTGCGGGCGGTCGGCGACATGCTCCTGCTCACCCGCTCCGACGGGACGGTCACGGGCGTGGACAGCGCCTCGGGCGAGACCAGGTGGTCCGGACGGATCCCGGGCCAGGCCGTGCCGTACTTCTCCTCGTTCACCGGGGAGCCGGGCGAGCCGTCGGCGTACGCGACGAGCCTGTCCGGAGACGGGAACAGCACCCGGGTCACCGCGGTCGATCCGGCGACGGGGGACGTGCGGTGGGACGCGGAGCTGGAGGGGTCGCTGACGCCCGTGGGGGCGGCGGACGGATCCGTGTACCTTCTCGCCGGCGGCGTCGTCTACGGGGACGTGAAGGCGGTGGTCCGCTACACGCCCGGAACGGGGGCCACCCGCCGGGTAACGCTGCCCGTGCCGGTCGCGCAGGCGGAGGCCGGCGTGTGCGGGGACACCGTGCACCTCATGGGTGCGGGCGGCTCGCTGGTCTCCGTGGACATGGCGGCGGGCAGGCAGCGGTGGCGGCTGGAGACGGGCGTGAGCCAGGGTTCGGTGCCCGTCTGTGACGGGCGGTACGTGTACGTCACCGCTCCCGACGGCCGGCTGCTGGGCGTCGACGCCCGCACGGGGAAGCTCCTCGGGCAGACCCGGCCGCGGCTCGGCGCCGACTCCGACCGCGTCCCCGCCGCGCTGCCCGCGCCCGTGCTCGCGGGCGGCCACGTCTACGCCGGGGC
Organism: Streptomyces sp. NPDC017890; assembly: GCF_044328675.1. Taxonomy (NCBI): domain Bacteria; kingdom Bacillati; phylum Actinomycetota; class Actinomycetes; order Kitasatosporales; family Streptomycetaceae; genus Streptomyces; species Streptomyces sp. NPDC017890. Next base: position 71,571 of record NZ_JBIRHU010000030.1, on the reverse strand, counting down.
GCCCGACGGGACCGTGTTCGGCGTGGCGGGGCGGGACCCGGCCGCCTGGTGAAGCCGCCGGGGCCGCGCCGGGCGACGGACGGGCCTGGACCGAACGCTGGACGGGCCTGGACCGAATCCCGGACGAGACCGGACCGACCCCGGACGGGCCTGAACCCCGAATCCCGGACAGGACCCGACCGACCCCGGACGGGCCGGGTGGTCAGCCCAGCTTGCTGATGTCGCGCACCGCGCCCTTGTCCGCGCTCGTCGCCATCGCGGCGTACGCCTTCAGGGCCGCGGAGACCTTGCGCTCGCGGTTCTTCGGGGCGTACACGCCGTTCAGGGCCTGCTCGCGGCGGGCCAGCTCGGCGTCGTCGACCAGGAGCTCGATGGAGCGGTTCGGGATGTCGATGCGGACGCGGTCGCCGTCCTCGACGAGGGCGATGGTGCCGCCGGCGGCCGCCTCGGGCGAGGCGTGGCCGATGGACAGGCCCGAGGTCCCGCCGGAGAAGCGGCCGTCGGTGACCAGGGCGCAGGCCTTTCCGAGGCCGCGGCCCTTCAGGTACGAGGTCGGGTAGAGCATCTCCTGCATGCCGGGGCCGCCCTTGGGGCCCTCGTAGCGGATGACGACGACGTCGCCCTCCTTGACCTGCTGGGTGAGGATCTTCTGGACGGCTTCCTCCTGCGACTCGCAGACGACCGCCGGGCCCTCGAAGGTCCAGATGGACTCGTCGACGCCGGCCGTCTTCACCACGCAGCCGTCCACGGCGAGGTTGCCGCGCAGGACCGCGAGGCCGCCGTCCTTGGAGTAGGCGTGCTCGGCGGAGCGGATGCAGCCGCCCTCGGCGTCCTCGTCCAGGGAGTCCCAGCGCTCGGACTGGGAGAAGGCCTCGGCGGAGCGGACACAGCCGGGGGCCGCGTGCCACAGCTCGACGGCCTCCTTGGACGGAGAGCCGCCGCGGATGTCCCAGGTCTTCAGCCAGTCGGCCAGGGACGGGCTGTGGACGGAGTGCACGTCCTCGTTGAGCATGCCCGCGCGGTGCAGTTCGCCGAGGAGGGCGGGGATGCCGCCGGCGCGGTGCACGTCCTCCATGTAGTACGTGCGGTCCTTGGCGACGTTGGGCGCGACCTTCGCCAGGCAGGGGACGCGACGCGAGAGGGCGTCCATCTCCGTGAGGCCGAAGGGGACCTCCGCCTCCTGGGCGGCGGCCAGCAGGTGCAGGATCGTGTTGGTGGAGCCGCCCATCGCGATGTCGAGCGCCATGGCGTTCGCGAAGGCCGCGGGGGTGGCGATGTTGCGGGGCAGGACCGAGTCGTCGTCCTGCTCGTAGTAGCGGCGGGTCAGGTCCAGCACCGTGCGGGCGGCGTTCTCGTAGAGCGCCTTGCGGGCGGTGTGGGTGGCCAGGACCGAGCCGTTGCCGGGGAGGGAGAGGCCGATGGCCTCGGTCAGGCAGTTCATCGAGTTGGCGGTGAACATGCCCGAGCAGGAGCCGCAGGTGGGGCAGGCGTTCTCCTCGATGCGGAGGATGTCCGCGTCGGAGATCTTGTCGTTGACCGCCTCCGACATCGCGTCGACCAGGTCCAGGGTGCGGACCGTGCCGTCGACCAGGGTGGCGCGGCCGGACTCCATCGGGCCGCCGGAGACGAAGACCGTGGGGATGTTCAGCCGCAGCGCGGCGTTGAGCATGCCCGGGGTGATCTTGTCGCAGTTGGAGATGCAGATCAGGGCGTCGGCGCAGTGGGCCTCGACCATGTACTCCACGCTGTCCGCGATCAGGTCGCGGGAGGGGAGGCTGTACAGCATGCCGCCGTGGCCCATCGCGATGCCGTCGTCGACGGCGATCGTGTTGAACTCGCGCGGGATGCCGCCGGCCGCGGTGACCGCCTCGCTGACGATCCGGCCGACCGGGGCGAGGTGCGTGTGGCCCGGCACGAACTCCGTGAAGCTGTTGGCGACCGCGATGATCGGCTTCCGCCCGATGTCCGCGCCGGGTACACCGGAGGCACGCATAAGGGCGCGGGCGCCCGCCATGTTGCGGCCGTGGGTGACTGTGCGGGACCTCAGTTCGGGCATCGTCGCTCGCTCCTTCGGAGAGTTATGACTGTCGTCGAGCGTACGCCGGTCATCCAGGGGTCGGGACAGGGTGTCCGTAATGCGGGACGCGCGTCTCGCCGGCGGCGACCGAAAGTGACCTCAGGGGCCGGTGAGGTGGCCCTGTACGACCGGTGCCAGGCGGGCGACGAGCTCCTCCGGGTCGGCCGAGGCCAGCGGCTCCACCTTGATCACGTAGCGGAGCATCGCGCACCCCACCAGCTGCGCCGCCGCCAGCTCGACGCGCAGCTCCGCGTCCGGCCGCTCCAGCCGGGCCGCGACGCGCCGCATCACCTGGGCGGCGATCAGGCGGCGGAAGACGGCGGCGGCGGTCTCGTTGTTCACGGCGGAGCGGACGATGGCCAGCACCGGTTTCCGGGTGGAGGGGTTCTCCCACACGCCGATGACGAACCGGGTGAGCCGCTCGCCGACGTCGTCGAGGGGGCCGTCGCCGATCGCGTCCGGGGCCTGCAGGGCCGGCGCGAAGGCGACCTCGATGGCCGCCTCGAAGACCTGCTCCTTGGTGCCGAAGTAGTGGTGCACCAGCGCCGCGTCGACGCCCGCCGCCTTGCCGATGCCGCGTACCGACGTCTTCTCGTAGCCGCGCTCGGAGAACTCCTCGCGGGCCGCGCCGAGGATGCGTGCCCGGGTGTCGGCGGACTCCGTGCGCGGGGGGCGGCCGCGGCGGCGGGTCCCCCCGGCGGTGTCGCTCACCGACGGTCCGACTTCGGGCCGGCCGATGCCGACGAGCCCGCCGACGCCGACGACGCCAGGTGCAGGCGGGTGAAGGCCAGGGCCTCGGCGAGATCGGCCTCACGTTCGGCGCTGGACATCGCGCGACGAGTGTTGACCTCGATGACGACGTGCCCGTCGAAGCCGGTGTGCGCGAGGCGCTCCAGGACCTCGGCGCAGGGCTGGTCGCCCCGGCCGGGGACGAGGTGCTCGTCCTTGGCGGAGCCCTTGCCGTCGGCGAGGTGGACGTGGCCGAGGCGGTCGCTCATGCGGTCGAGCATGTCGAGGGCGTCGGTGCGGGACGTGGAGGCGTGGCTGAGGTCGATCGTGAAGTGGCGGTAGTCGTCCTTCGTCACGTCCCAGTCGGGGGCGTACGCCTGCATCTCGCGGTCGCGGTAGCGCCAGGGGTACATGTTCTCGACGGCGAACCGCACGTCCGTCTCGTCCGCCATCCGCCAGATGCCGCTGACGAAGTCCCGGGCGTACTGCCGCTGCCAGCGGAACGGCGGGTGGACGACGACGGTGGACGCGCCGAGCCTCTCGGCGGCGGCGCGGGCGCGCTGGAGCTTGACCCAGGGATCGGTGGACCACACCCGCTGGGTGATGAGCAGGCAGGGAGCGTGCACGGCGAGTATCGGCATGCGGTGGTAGTCGCTGAGTCTGCGCAGCGCGTCGATGTCCTGGCTGACCGGATCGGTCCACACCATGACCTCGACCCCGTCGTATCCGAGGCGTGCGGCGATCTCGAAGGCCGTAGCCGTCGACTCCGGGTAGACGGAGGCCGTCGACAGGGCGACCTTCGCGTCCGGGGTCCGGACGGCGTCCGTTGGTTCTGCCACGAGGGTCAGGTTACGGGGTGGGGCTGGGTGGGCGCGGGGTGCCTGGTCGCCGTTGTGGTGAGTGCCATACGGCGGGTGCGGCGTGCCTCGCGGCTGCTCGCGCCCGCGCGGCGAGCCCCGCGTACGGTCACGCGCTCCTCGCGCCGGTACGGCCCCGCGCCCCTCGCTGGGCGGGTCATCCCTGGCCCATGTGGTCGAGGCGGCGGAGGATCACACCCTCCCTGAGCGCCCACGGGCAGATCTCCAGGCTCTCCACGTGGAGGAGGTCCATCGCGGCCTCGGCCACCAGCGCACCGGCCAGGAGCTGGCCCGCGCGGCCCTCCGAGACGCCGGGGAGTTCGGCGCGCTCGGCGCTGGTCATGGCGCCCAGGCGGGGCACCCAGGCCTCCAGGGAGGCCCGCTTCAGCTCGCGGTGGACGTAGAGGCCCTCGGCGGAGCGGGCGGCGCCGGCGATGCGGGCCAGCTGCCGGAAGGTCTTGGAGGTGGCGACCACGTGGTCGGGGGCGCCGAAGCGGCTGAAGTCGCCGACCGTGCGGGCGATCTCGGTACGGACGTGCCGGCGCAGCGCCCTGACGTCGTCCGCGTGGGGCGGGTCGCCGGGCAGCCGGGCGGCGGTCAGCCGGCCCGCGCCGAGCGGCAGCGACACGGCGGTGTCGGGTTCCTCGTCGATGCCGTAGGCGATCTCCAGTGAGCCGCCGCCGATGTCGAGGACCAGCAGCTTGCCCGCGGACCAGCCGAACCAGCGGCGGACGGCGAGGAAGGTGAGCCGGGCCTCCTCGGCACCGCTGAGGACGGTCAGCTCGACGCCGGTCTCGGCCCGTACGCGCGCGAGGACGTCGTCGGCGTTGCTCGCCTCGCGCACGGCGGAGGTGGCGAACGGCAGGAGGTCCTCGACGCCCTTGTCCTCGGCGGCCTGGAGCGCGTCCCGGACGACGGCGACCAGGCGGTCGACGCCGTCGGCGCCGATCGCGCCGTCCTCGTCGAGGAGCTGGGCGAGGCGCAGTTCCGCCTTGTGCGAGTGGGCGGGCAGCGGGCGCGCGCCCGGATGTGCGTCCACCACCAGCAGATGCACCGTGTTCGAACCCACGTCGAGGACACCGAGTCTCATGTACGGAACGCTACTGCCAGCGGGCCGGGCGGCGGTGCCGTCATCCGGCTCGGGCGACTTACCCTGGAGCCGTGCCAAAGACGAAAAAGGCGAAGGACGAAAAGTCGGCCAAGAAGAACAAGAAGGACAAGAAGGACGCACTGGGCGGGGTGTCGGACCCGGGTTCGCCCGCGGGTGCGCCGTCGGGTTCCTCGGTGAGTGCGCCGTCGGGTTCGCCTGCGGCCGACGAGAAGGGTCTCGACTTCGCGCGCGCGTGGGTGGAGTTTCCGGACCCGGCGGACGACGAGCAGGTCTTCCGCTGCGATCTGACCTGGCTGACCTCCCGCTGGAACTGCATCTTCGGCAGCGGCTGCCAGGGCATCCAGGCGGGCCGCGCGGACGACGGGTGCTGCTCGCTGGGCGCCCACTTCTCCGACGAGGACGACGAGAAGCGGGTCGCCGGGCATGTGGCGAGGCTCACGCCGGACGTCTGGCAGCACCATGCCGAGGGCACGCGGAACGGCTGGGTCTCCGAGGACGACGAGGGCTCCCGCCAGACCCGCCCCTTCCAGGGCTCGTGCATCTTCCAGAACCGGCCCGGGTTCGCCGGCGGTGCGGGCTGCTCGCTGCACATCCTGGCGCTGAAGGAGGGCCGGGAGCCGCTGGAGACCAAGCCCGACGTGTGCTGGCAGCTCCCGGTCCGGCGGACGTACGAGTGGATCGACCGGCCCGACGACACGCGGGTGCTGCAGGTGTCGATCGGTGAGTACGACCGGCGCGGCTGGGGTCCGGGCGGGCACGACCTGCACTGGTGGTGCACGTCGGCGACGTCGGCGCACGGCGCGGGCGACCCGGTGTACGTGTCCTACCGGCCGGAGCTGGTCGAGCTGATGGGCAAGGCGGGATACGACCGGCTGGTCGAGCTGTGCGAGGAGCGGCTGGCCTCGCAGCTGCCGTTGCTGGCCCCGCATCCGGCGGACCCCGCCCGCTGACGCCGGGTCTTCGAGGCCTTCTACGAGCGGGTCGGGCCAGGGGTGCCGCTGCCGCCCGGCAGCGGCGGCGAGCCGCCCGGGCCGCCGGTCGGGGACGGTCCGGAGGGCGTCGGGTCCGGGGCGGGCGACGTGGGCGACGGGTCGTCGGTGGGGGTCGGGTCGACGGGTGCCGAGGTGGACGGACCCGGGTCGGGGTCCGGCCCCGGGTCGGACGGCGACGGCGAGTCGTCGGGGGTGCTGGGACGCGGGCCCGGGCGCGACGGGCTGGGCGCGGTGCCGTAACCCTCGATGGAGACGACGGCGCCGGCGGGTGAGACGGCAACCCGTGCGCTCCAGTGACCGGACGGCTCACGCAGATGATCGACGTACACCCTGATGGTGAGGGTCTCGCCGGGACGCAGGGTGCCCGACGACTGGCTCAGGTAGAGCCAGGAGGCGCTGGTGGACGCGGCCCAGCGCACCGGTGCGTCGCCGGTCGCGGTGAGGGTGACCAGTGTGGTGTCGCCGTCGTGGCCGGCCGTCACCTCCAGGTGACCGGCGCCCTTCCCGCCGGCGCCGGAGACGCTGACGACCTCGACGGTGACGTCGGCTACGCCGTTCCCGCCGAAGCGGGTGCCGGGGGTGGTGCCCGTGTTGTCGGCGCTCGCGTAGCCGTGGCCGCCGCCCGCGGACTCGCCGTCCAGGCCGTCGGGGGCCTGCGCCTCACTGGCGGTGGCCGAGCGGCCGCCCTCGCCCTCGACGACGGCGGTGCCGCGGTAGGCCGCCCACAGGGCGAGCACCGGGGCGGCCACGACGGTGGCGACGACGGTCGCGGTGACGGCACGCGCCCGGAGGCGGTCCCGTCGGGCCGCCCGGTCCTTGGGGTCCATCGGGAAGCCGCGCCGGTCGAAGCGGGGGACCGCGCCCCGCGCGCGCGGGGGGTGCGCCATGGCGACGTGCAGTGCCGCGCGGGGTGCCTCCAGGACGGGCAGCTCGGCGGGCGTCACGCTCGTGCCGGGCCAGCGGCCGGGGATCGCGTGCTCGGCGGTACGGCGGCAGCGCGGGCAGTCGTCGACGTGCCGGACCAGCTCGCGACGCAGGGCCGCGCTCAGCACGTACTGGTCGTCGCCGGCCAGGCGGGCGACGCCCGGGCAGGTGCCGGTCTCGACGACGGCGAGGGCCGCGCGGGTGCGCTCGACCTCGCAGGCGGCGGAGGCGAGCAGTTCCCGGGCGGCGGCCAGGTCCATGCCGAGGACGGCGGCGACCTCGCGGGCGGCGAGGTGGTGGCGCACGGCGAGTTCGAGGGCCTCGCGCTGCTCCGGGGTGGTGCCGGCGGCCTCCGGCCAGGCGAGGAGGGCGAGTTCACGGCGGTGCCGCTGCTGCTCCTCGTCGTAGCCGTCGTATCCGTCTGCTTCGTGTCCGTCGAGTGCGGTGTGTGCGTCGAGTGCGGTGTGTGCGGCGTATCCGGCGGGTCCGGCGCGCCTGTTCCGCCCGCCGTACGCGGCGGACGAGGACGCGGGCCGCTGCGGTGCGGTGCGCTGCCGGGCGGCGCCGGGGCGGCCCGCCGCGTGGCTGCTCGGACGTTTCCGCTTGGCCTCGGCCAGCTTGCGCAGGCAGGACCAGCGGGCCAGCGCGTACAGCCAGGCCCTGCGGTCTGCGGCGGCCACGGGGCCACGGTGGCCGCGGCGCTCGGCGAGCGCGAGCACGTCACCCAGGGCGTCGGTCGCGGCGGCGTGGTCGCAGAGCACGGACATGCAGTACGTGAACAGGCCGTCCAGATAGGCGTCGTAGCGCGCGGGCGGCCGCTGCGCCAGCGTGCGCGCCGCGGTGCGGTCACGCGCTTCCCGGTGCGTCCGGTGTGCACCGGTCGTACGGGTCGTTGTCTCCGGACTGCTCCTCATCACTCGGCGACCGTAGGGGGCCATGGGTGGCGCGAACTGGCGCGTTGGGCGGTTTTAATCCGTACGGGTGAAACGATCCCTCATAAGGGGACAGGAAGCTGTGTTTCCGTGGCCTGGTCAGGGTGGCCGGTGGCCCGTTCGGGGGGTGTGTGCCGCCCGTCGGCTGTGCGCGGCCCGTCGTCCCGGCGGTCGGCGGTCCCGGTCGAGGGGCGGTCCCGGGCGGGGGCCGGCCGGCCCGGTGGGTCGGGTCGCGGCGGCGGCGGGGCGGCGGGCTGGTTTCGTGGGGCTTCGTTCGCGTGGCACGTGTTGTCAGTGGCGGCGGTTACGGTTTCGTGCATGGCTGCCCGTACGAAAACCACCAAGGACCGGCCGTCCTACCGCTGCACCGAGTGCGGCTGGCAGACGGCCAAGTGGCTCGGCCGCTGCCCCGAATGCCAGGCCTGGGGCACGGTCGAGGAGTACGGCGCGCCCGCGGTCCGTACGACGACGCCGGGGCGCGTCACCACCTCCGCGCTGCCCATCGGCCAGGTCGACGGCCGGCAGGCGACCGCCCGCTCCACCGGCGTGCCGGAGCTGGACCGGGTGCTCGGCGGCGGCCTGGTGCCCGGCGCCGTGGTCCTCGTCGCGGGTGAGCCCGGCGTCGGCAAGTCAACGCTGCTGCTCGACGTGGCGGCGAAGTCGGCGAGCGAGCAGCACAAGACCCTCTATGTCACGGGTGAGGAGTCGGCCAGCCAGGTCCGGCTGCGCGCCGACCGCATCAAGGCCATCGACGACCATCTGTACCTCGCCGCCGAGACCGACCTCGCGGCGGTCCTCGGCCACCTGGACGCGGTCAGGCCGTCCCTGCTGATCCTCGACTCCGTGCAGACGGTGGCCTCCCCCGAGATCGACGGCGCCCCCGGCGGCATGGCGCAGGTGCGGGAGGTGGCGGGCGCCCTGATCCGCGCCTCCAAGGACCGCGGCATGTCCACCCTCCTCGTGGGCCACGTCACCAAGGACGGCGCCATCGCCGGCCCCCGCCTCCTCGAGCACCTGGTCGACGTCGTCCTGCACTTCGAGGGCGACCGCCACGCGCGCCTCAGGCTGGTCCGGGGCGTCAAGAACCGCTACGGCACCACCGACGAGGTCGGCTGCTTCGAGCTGCACGACGAGGGCATCACCGGCCTCACCGACCCCAGCGGACTCTTCCTCACCCGCCGCGCGGAGCCCGTGCCCGGCACCTGCCTGACCGTCACCCTGGAGGGCCGCCGTCCACTGGTGGCCGAGGTCCAGGCGCTCACCGTCGACTCCCAGATCCCGTCCCCGCGACGCACGACCTCCGGTCTGGAGACGTCCCGCGTTTCCATGATGCTGGCCGTCCTGGAGCAGCGCGGCCGGATCAGCGCTCTGGGCAAAAGGGACATCTACTCCGCGACGGTGGGCGGCGTGAAGCTCTCCGAGCCGGCCGCCGACCTGGCCGTCGCGCTCGCCCTCGCCTCGGCCGCCAGTGACACCCCGCTCCCGAAGAACCTCGTCGCGATCGGCGAGGTCGGCCTCGCCGGAGAGGTGAGACGGGTCACGGGCGTGCAGCGACGGCTCTCCGAGGCGCACCGCCTGGGCTTCACGCACGCACTGGTACCGACCGACCCCGGCAGGGTCCCTGACGGGATGAAGGTCCTGGAAGTCGCGGACATAGGGGACGCCCTGCGCGTACTTCCGCGTTCGCGTCGGCGAGAGGCCCCACGGGAGGAGGAGGACCGCCGGTAGACTTTGCCCTGGTCTCGCCCGTCCGTACGACCGAGTGTGCGACAGGGGAGCACCTGAGAACCTGCGACCGGAGGAGTGCAGTGGCAGCCAACGACCGGGCAGCAGCTCCCGGAAGGTCCGGTGGGAGCGCCGGTGCCGATGGCCTGATGCGCGCCTCGCTGAGCGCGGTGGCGCCCGGCACGCTCATGCGGGACGGCCTGGAGCGGGTCCTGCGCGGCAACACCGGCGGTCTGATGGTGCTGGGCTGGGACAAGACCGTCGAGTCGATGTGCACGGGCGGTTTCGTGCTGGACGTCGAGTTCACCGCGACCCGGCTGCGCGAGCTGTGCAAGCTCGACGGCGGCATCGTGCTGTCCTCGGACCTGTCCAAGATCCTGCGGGCGGGCGTGCAGCTGCTTCCGGACCCGACGATCCCCACGGAGGAGACGGGCACCCGGCACCGTACGGCGGACCGGGTCAGCAAGCAGGTCGGCTACCCCGTCGTCTCCGTCTCCCAGTCCATGCGGCTCATCGCCCTCTACGTCGACGGCCAGCGCCGCGTCCTGGAGGACTCCGCGGCGATCCTCTCCCGCGCCAACCAGGCCCTGGCGACCCTGGAGCGGTACAAGCTCCGCCTCGACGAGGTCGCGGGCACGCTGTCCGCGCTGGAGATCGAGGACCTGGTCACCGTCCGGGACGTGTCGGCGGTCGCCCAGCGCCTGGAGATGGTGCGCCTCATCGCGACCGAGATCGCCGAGTACGTGGTGGAGCTGGGCACGGACGGACGGCTGCTGGCGCTCCAGCTGGACGAGTTGATCGCCGGCGTGGAACCCGAGCGCGAGCTGGTCGTGCGGGACTACGTGCCCGAGCCGACCGCCAAGCGGTCCCGCACGGTCGACGAGGCACTCGCCGAGCTGGACAAGCTCAGCCACGCCGAGCTGCTCGAACTGTCCACGGTGGCCCGCGCGTTGGGATACACGGGCTCCCCGGAGGCCCTGGACTCCGGGGTGTCGCCACGCGGCTTCCGGCTGCTGGCGAAGGTCCCGCGGCTGCCCGGCGCGATCATCGACCGGCTGGTGGAGCACTTCGGCGGCCTGCAGAAGCTGCTCGCCGCCAGCGTGGACGACCTTCAGACGGTGGACGGCGTCGGCGAGGCGCGGGCGCGCAGCGTGCGGGAGGGCCTGTCGCGGCTGGCGGAGTCGTCGATCCTGGAGCGGTACGTATGAGCCGTACACCCCGGTCGTACGCCTGAGCGGGGTTTCCCGGCCCGTAGGTGTGAGCGGTGTTTCCCGGCCCGTAGGTGTGAGCGGTGCGGCCGAGCGTCGGCGCGGGCAAAGGCCGCGCCGGCGTCGGGCTGTCGTCAGTCCCTCTTCAGCACGAACGACGTCTGCACCTTCTCGAACCCGGCCGCCTTCGCCTCCACCAGGTACGTCCCCGCCTGGGCCGACCCCGCCGGAGGCGTCCCGCACTCGGGGGCGCTCGGCTTGCGGTCCCACTTCGCGGTGTAGGTGATTCCGCTGCCGGCGGCCACCCGGTACTGCAGGCTGCCCGTTCCCTTGACGCAGTCGTCGGAGGACCAGTAGGCGTCGTCGCCGCTGGCCGGCGTGATCGTCAACACCGTGTGCTCCGGACCCAGATCGACCTTGCAGTCGCTGCCCGAGACGTTCCGCGCGGTCAGTTCGAAGGTGGGCGTCTGACCGGGGGTGTAGTTGTTGCGGACGCTGCGCAGGCTCAACTTTACGGCGCCCGACGTGCAGTTGGGCAGGCTCGACCCAGCCGGCAGGGCGTCACCCGCGCCGACGCCGGTCGCCGCGCCGCCCGCGGAACCGCCGCCGCCGGCACTGCCCGGCCCATCGGACCCCGCGCCGCCACCGGACCCACCGCCGCCGGAAGCGGAACCGGACCCGTCACCGGCTCCCTCACCGCTCCCTGACCCCGCGCCCGACCCGCCGGAGCCCCCGCTCCCCGACTCGTCGCGCCCGCCCGGCGCCTGACTGATCGCCGGCCCGGACCCCGAGGGCCCGGGAGTGATCGAAGGAGCCGGGTTCTTGCCGTCGGCGCCGTCCTCCCGGTCCTTGCCACCGTCTCCGCCGCCGGCTACCACGACCCACGTGATCAGCAGTGCCAACAGTGCGAACAGGGACAGCAGTACGGCCCTCCGTCGCCAGTAGATGGTGGAGGGAAGCGGCCCGACCGGATTGCGCAGAGATCCCACGGCGCAAACTGTACGAGAGATCGGCGCGTTCCCTTGTCCCACCCGCCGTTCAGACCCGCAACTTTTACGGATCATCATTCCGGAGACCGGCCCGAACCCCTGCCGATCGTCAGGTTCCGCACCTGCCGATCGCAGGGTGTGACCGTATCGCGCCGCCCCTTACCGTCCGTGAGTATGACCTTCGAGGACGACGAGCTCTACCGCGATATCACCGGCTTCGCCCAGGACGCCCCAACGTGGGCCCAGCACACGGCGGAAGTGTGGACGGAGGGGGGAATCCTGTTGTTCGGCGCGCTGTTCGTCATCGCCTGGTGGCGGTCGCGACGCGGCAGCCCTCACGCGTTCGCGATCGCGGGCCTTGCACCCCTGGCCACAGCTGTGGCGTATGTGTGCAGTGAGCTGCTCAAGTCCGGTTTCACACAGGAGCGTCCGTGCCGGGCGGTCGCCGGCGCGGTGCCGTCCCTGGCGGAATGCCCGCCGACCGGCGACTGGTCCTTCCCGAGCAACCACGCGACGATAGCGGGCGCCTCCGCCGTCGCCCTGGCCCTGATCCGGCGGGCGGTCATCTGGCTGACGGCCCCGCTCGCCCTGCTGATGGCCTTCTCGCGGGTCTTCGTCGGCGTCCACTACCCGCACGACGTCGCCGCCGGACTGCTCCTCGGCGCCGTCGTCGCCGCCGCGGCCGTACGCCTGGGGATACGTCCGGCGACGCGGCTGGCCGAGGCGATGCGTGCGTCGTCGGCGCCGGCGGTGCGGTGGCTGACCGGCCCGGGGCCCGCCGTCCCACCCGCCGCCGCGTACGCCGCCACCTCGCACCGGCGCCGCTGAGACGCGTCAGGCGTCCGTCTCGACCAGCCCCGCCTCGTACGCCACGATCGCCGCCTGCACCCGGTTGCGTACCTCCAGCCGCTCCAGGACCGCGCTCACGTACGCCTTCACCGTGCCCTCGACCAGGTGCAGCCGGGCGGCGATCTCCGGGTTGGACAGGCCCGCGCCGACGAGGCCGAGGACCTCGCGTTCCCGGGGGCTGAGCCGCGCCACACGCGCGCGGGCGTGTTCCTCGCGGGCGAGCCGGCCGCCGCCCCCGCCCCTGCCGAGGTCCTCGATGACGTACCGGGCGACCTTCGGGGACAGGAAGGCGGCGCCCTCGGACACGGCCCGCACACCCGCCATCAGTTCGTAGGGGTCCCCGGACTTGAGCAGGAAGCCGGTGGCGCCACCGGCCAGGGCGCGGGCCACGTAGGACTGCTCGGAGAAGGTGGTCAGCATGGCGACGGCCGTGCCGGGGACGGTCCGTACGATCTCCCGCGCGGCCGCGAGGCCGTCCAGGCGGGGCATGCGGATGTCCAGCAGGGCCACGTCGGGGCGGTGGGCGCGGGCCAGTTCGACCGCCTCGCGGCCGTCTCCCGCCTCGGCGACGACCTCGCTCTCGCCACCGCTCGCCAGGATGGCGCGCACCCCGGCCCGGACCATCGCCTCGTCGTCGGCCAGCAGTACCCGAATCACCGTACGGACCCCCCGTGTTGTTCCTGTTGCTCACGTTGCACGTCTTGCTCGTGTTGCTGGTCTTGCTGCTGTTGCTTCCGCTGCTGCTCGTGTTGCTCGTACTGCGCGCTTCCCTCGCCGGACAGGCCGGAGCGGGGGACGATGTCCTTGGCGACCAGGCGCCCCTCGTCGTCGAAGCACAGGCGGAAGTGATCGACGGAGACGAGGAGTTCGCCACTCGACCGGTAGTAGCGGCAGTCGGCGTCCGGTGGGGGCTCGGGGGCGCGTTCGACGGGCGGGTCGTGGACCGCGCGGTCCGGAAGCAGGGGGGCGACCTCGTCGTACGACGTGCCCGGGCGCAGTTCCGCGTAGACGGCGGGGCTGAGCACCGAGTGCGTCTCGGTGTACGCGTACCAGCCGAAGGCCGCGCCGATCAGCAGGACGCCCGCGCCGGCGGCGGCGCCCAGGCCGACGGCGACCCGGCGGCGGGCGCGGGCGAAGGGCGCCGAGGGGACGGAGCTCGCGGTGGGGGTGGGAGCGGGGGCGCGGGCGGGGGCCTGCTGTGCGGGGACGTACGCGCGGACGCGGAACCCCGCCCCGTGCGGGCCGGCCCGGAAGTCGCCGCCGACCGAGGCGACGGCGGCGCGCAGCCCGAGCAGGCCCGAACCGCCCGACGAGGGCGACGCCTCCTGGGCGGCCGGTCCGTTGGTGACGGTGACCGTCGTACCGCGGGCCTGCCCGGTGACCGCCACGACGACGGGCGCGCCTGGCGCGTGCCGGGCCGCGTTGGTCAGCGCCTCGCGCACCACCCGGTGCAGCAGGCGTTCGGCGATGCCGCCGGCCTCCAGGGCCGGGGCGGCGGTGTCCCGCGGGGCCCAGCGGACGGGAAGCCCCGACTCGGCGGCCCGCGCGACGAGTTCCTCGACGCTCTCGCCCGCCGGGGTCAGCGGGGCGGGCTCGTCGTTGACGGACACGTCCCGCAGGACGCCGATGATGCGGTGCAGGTGGTCGGTGGCGTCGGCGGCGGCGCCGCGCAGGTCGGCCGCGGCGGCGCGGTGGTCGGCGGCGAGGCCCGGTGCGACCTGGAGGGCGGCGGCGCGCAGGGCGAGCAGGCTCAGTTCATGACCGAGGGAGTCGTGCATGTCCTGGGCGATCCTGGCCCGTTCGCGCATCCTGGCCCGTTCCTCGGCGTGCCGCTGCTCGTCCTCCAGCCGGGCCGCCCTGAGCCAGCCGGCCTCGGCGAGCGCGCGGCTCTGCCGCCAGTAGCGTCCGCCGAGCCAGGGGAAGACGCAGCCGAAGAGCAGCGTGCCCGTCAGCACCAGCCACTCGGGCGCCGGATCGACTCCGACCAGCGCGATCCGCACCGTCCCGACGACGCCGGCGACGACGAAGCCCGCCACCGCTGGGCGCGCCCGCTCCGCGCGCAGGCCGAGCAGCAGGGCGAAGACGCCGAGGGCGGGGCCGTAGGAGACGCTGAACAGAGCGGGGGCGGCGGCCAGGCCGAGGCCCGCCGTCAGCGCGAACGCGGCGAACGGCCACCGCCGGGAGAGGGCGACGGCCGCGGCGAGCACACCCAGGCCGGCCAGCTGCTGCCAGAGGGGACGCGGCTCGTTCATCCCGAGCCGGTCCGCGGTGACGGCGGGGAGGGCGAGAGCGCCCCAGAGGAGGGCGCCTCTGCCGAGGAAGGCGGGGCGAGCAGAGCAGGCGGTGCGGGCAGAGCGGGCGGGGGCGTGGCCAGTACCCGTACCGCCATCGGCACCCGTACCGTCGCCAGGCCCGGCACCACCGGTCCCGGCGCCGTCGGCCGGACGGATAGCTTCCATGGGGCCGACGCTACAAGCGGCGGGCAGGGCCGCGCCCCTGCCGATCGTCAGGTGTCCTCGCCGCCACCGGGTGGCGGTGCGCCCGTGCGGTGGTCCTCCCGTGGCAGGATCGGAGGGTCATGACTGCGCCCACGAAGCCCTCGAACAACGGCCCCTCCGACCCCGCCGCGGGTCCGGCCCCGGCCGCCGTCTCCGGCACCCCGGCCCCGGCCCCGGCCCCGGCCCCGGCCCCAGCCGCCGTCTCCGCGACCGGCGTCAGTGCCGGCGCCAGTGCCGGTGCCGGTGTCCGGGCGTCCGCCGCGGGCGGCGAGCGGGCCGCGTCCGGTGTGCTGCTGCACGCCCCCGTCATCGACTGGTTCGACGAGCACGCCCGCGACCTGCCGTGGCGGCGCCCGGAGGCCGGCGCGTGGGGTGTGATGGTCAGTGAGTTCATGCTCCAGCAGACTCCGGTGAGCCGTGTGCTGCCCGTCTACGAGCAGTGGCTTGCCCGCTGGCCGCGCCCCGCCGACCTCGCCGCGGAGGCGCCCGGCGAGGCCGTCCGCGCCTGGGGCCGGCTCGGCTACCCGCGCCGCGCCCTGCGCCTGCACGGCGCCGCCGCGGCCATAACGGAACGGCACGGCGGCGACGTACCGGCGGACCACGCCCAGCTGCTGGCGCTGCCCGGCATCGGCGAGTACACGGCCGCCGCGGTCGCCTCCTTCGCCTACGGCCAGCGGCACGCCGTACTGGACACCAACGTCCGCCGGGTGTTCGCCCGGGCGGTCGCCGGTGCGCAGTACCCGCCGAACGCCACCACCGCCGCCGAGCGGAAGCTGGCGCGTGCGCTGTTGCCGGACGACGAGGCGATCGCGGCCCGCTGGGCCGCCGCCTCCATGGAACTGGGCGCACTCGTCTGCACGGCGAAGAACGAGTCGTGCCACCGCTGCCCGATCGCGGACCGGTGCGCCTGGCGGCTGGCCGGCAAGCCCGCGCACGACGGGCCGCCGCGGCGCGGCCAGACGTACGCGGGCACCGACCGGCAGGTGCGCGGCCGGCTGCTCGCGGTGCTGCGGGAGGCGCACGGGCCGGTGCCGCAGGCGGCCCTCGACCAGGTGTGGCACGAACCGGTCCAGCGCGCCCGCGCCCTGGACGGCCTCGTCGCGGACGGCCTGGTGGAACCACTGGCGGACAGGACGTACCGGCTGCCACTGAGCCGAAGCTGACGTACATCAGCGGCGCAGGGGTTCCGTACAGAGGCGACGTACAGCCGCGGCGCAGAGGTGTCGTACAGAGGCGACGTACAGCCGCGGCGCAGAGGTGGGTCAGCGCCGCGGTGGCTTCCGTGACAGCGGCGCCGCCGGACTAATCACCCTTTACCGCCCTCTGGTAGCCCACCGCTTCACCTCGTCCCTGCTTCCGTTACACAACCGACGGGCAGCCGAGGGTTTGCCGCAGGCTGCTTCGCACAGCGCCGTGACAACGCTTCCCTACCTTCGTTTCCGTGCCCCTCGGGCACAGGACGACTACGGACCACAGGCAGTGGGCCGGCGGGTGACCAGGCCGCCGGAAAACGGGGATCGGAAGGCGGTTGACCATGGCGCAGGGCGAGGTGCTCGGGTTCGAGGAGTACGTCCGCACCCGGCAGGACGCGCTGCTGCGCAGCGCCCGTCGTCTGGTCCCGGACCCCGTCGATGCCCAGGACCTGCTGCAGACCGCGCTGGCGCGGACGTACCGCCGCTGGGAGACCATAGAGGACAAGCGGCTGGCGGACGCCTACCTGCGCCGGGTGATGATCAACACGCGGACCGAGTGGTGGCGGGCGCGGAAGCTGGAGGAGGTGCCGACCGAGCAGCTCCCGGAGGCCTGCGTGGACGACTCCACCGAACAGCACGCGGACCGTGCCCTGCTGATGGACGTCATGAAGGTGCTCGCCCCGAAGCAGCGCAGTGTCGTGGTGCTGCGACACTGGGAGCAGATGTCAACGGAGGAGACGGCCGCCGCCCTCGGCATGTCGGCCGGGACCGTCAAGAGCACGCTGCACAGGGCGCTCGCCCGGCTCCGCGAGGAGCTGGTCGCCCGCGACCTGGACGCACGGGCGCTGGAGCATGAGGAGCGGGAGCGTTGCGCGGCCTGACCATCGGCCGGAGCCCCGGCCAGGCCCGGAGGAACGTCCAGGCGGCGAGTACGGCGGTGGCCGTGTTCGTCGCCCTCGGCGTTTCCCTGTCCGGCTGCGGGACCGGCGGCACCGGCACCCGTGACGAGGGCCCGGCCCACGCGGACGCGGTGGGCGGCGCCGCCGCCACCTCCTCGCCCGCGGCCTCCCCCTCCACGGTCCCCGACCGCGTGGACGCGGTACGCCTCGTCCAGGACGACCCCAAGGTCTCCGCCGAGGTCAAGCGCGAACTGAAGCCGTGCGTCGGCGATCAGTACCCCATCGACGTGTCGTACGGGGAGCTGACCGGAGGCCCGGCGGAGGACGTCGTGGTCAACGTGCTGACGTGCGGTGACGCTGTGGGTGTGGGCAGTTACGTGTACCGCGAGGAGGGCGACGCGTACCAGAATGTGTTCCTGGCCGAGGAGCCTCCGCTCTACGCGGAGATCGACCGCGGCGACCTGGTGGTGACCAAGCAGGTCTACGAGAAGGGCGACTCGGTGTCCGGTCCGTCCAGCGACATCGTGACCACGTACCGCTGGGCGTCGGGCCGGTTCACCGAGGAGTACCGCACACACAACGACTACAGCAACGCCGTGGGGACCGCACCGACCGAGGTGCCGGAGCCGGAGCCGGACAGCTGACGCACACGGCGCGTGAACCGATCGGGCCGCTCGAACCGATGGCCAAGTGAACGCGGTGCGCGATCCCGGCGTCTGCCCGAGTGACCGCACCTGACGCACGTGACCGCACCCGCATCCGGCGACCGCTTCCGGCGGCCCGACACGACCCGACCATCACAACGAGGACTGAGAGCACCGGGATGGCAGACCAGACCCACGTCCTGTTCGTCGAGGACGACGACGTCATCCGCGAGGCCACCCAGCTCGCCCTCGAGCGGGACGGCTTCGCGGTCACCGCGATGCCCGACGGGCTGTCCGGCCTGGAGGCGTTCCGGGCCGACCGTCCCGACATCGCGCTCCTCGACGTCATGGTCCCCGGCCTCGACGGGGTCAGCCTGTGCCGCCGGATCCGGGACGAGTCCACCGTGCCGGTGATCATGCTGTCGGCGCGGGCGGACTCCATCGACGTGGTGCTCGGCCTGGAGGCGGGCGCGGACGACTACGTCACCAAGCCGTTCGACGGAGCCGTACTGGTGGCCCGGATCCGCGCGGTGCTGCGCCGCTTCGGTCACGCCGGCGGTGGCGACCGGGCGGAGGCGCAGGGCGGCGCGGACACCGGGGGCGTGCTGACCTTCGGCGAGCTGGTGGTCGACACCGACGGCATGGAGGTGCGCCGGGCCGGACGGCCGGTGGCGCTCACCCCCACGGAGATGCGGCTGCTCCTGGAGTTCTCCTCCGCGCCGGGCACGGTGCTCTCCCGCGACAAGCTCCTGGAGCGTGTGTGGGACTACGGCTGGGGCGGTGACACACGCGTCGTCGACGTCCATGTGCAGCGGCTGCGCACCAAGATCGGCCAGGACCGGATCGAGACGGTCCGCGGCTTCGGCTACAAGTTGAAGGCCTGAGCGGGGACACAGGGATATGCGGGGGTTCTTCCGACGCCACACCGCCTCGCCGCCGGGGCACCCGGGCATCCGCACGGGGCTGCGAACCCGCACGGGGATGAGAACACGCACGGGGCTGAGAACGCGCGCCGGGCTGAGCATCCGTACCGGGCTGCGCTGGAAGCTCAGCGCGGCCATCGCTCTGGTCGGCGCGCTGGTGGCGGTCGCGCTGAGCCTGGTCGTGCACAACGCGGCCCGGGTGTCGATGCTGGACAACGCCCGCGACCTCGCCGACGAACGCATCCAGGTCGCCCAGCGCAACTACGAGCTGTCCGGGCGGCAGAACTTCCCCAACGCCCGGATCGACGACCCGGCCCTGCCGCCGGAGCTGCGCCGCAAGGTCGAGAACGGGCGGCGCGCGACGTACGTCTCCGACCGGCCGAGCGGTGTCACGGACATCTGGGCAGCGGTGCCGCTCAAGGACGGGCACGTGATGTCCCTGCACACCGGGTTCACCGACCGCAGCGCGGACATCCTCCAGGACCTCGACCAGGCCCTGGTCATCGGCTCCATCGCGGTCGTCCTCGGCGGCAGCGCGCTCGGCGTGCTCATCGGCGGTCAGCTGTCACGCCGGCTGCGCAAGGCCGCCGCCGCCGCGCACCAGGTCGCCAACGGCGAGCCGGACATCCGCGTCCGGGACGCCATCGGCGGAGTCGTCCGGGACGAGACAGACGACCTCGCGAGTGCCGTGGACGCGATGGCGGACGCGTTGCAGCAGCGACTGGAGGCCGAACGCCGGGTCACCGCGGACATCGCGCACGAACTGCGCACTCCGGTCACCGGACTGCTGACGGCCGCCGAGCTGCTCCCGCCGGGCCGGCCGACCGAGCTGGTGCTGGACCGGGCGCAGGCGATGCGCACGCTCGTCGAGGACGTCCTGGAGGTGGCCCGGCTCGACGGCGCCTCGGAGCGGGCCGAGCTGCAGGACATCATGCTGGGCGACTTCGTGACCCGGCGGGTGGCGGCCAAGGACCCGGACGTCACCGTCCACGTGGTGCACGAGTCGGAGGTCACCACCGACCCCCGCCGCCTGGAGCGCGTCCTGTTCAACCTGCTCGCCAACGCCGCCCGGCACGGCCGGCCCCCCGTCGAGGTCAGCGTCGAGGGCCGGGTGATCCGGGTCCGCGACCACGGGCCGGGCTTCCCCGAGAACCTCCTCGCCGAGGGACCGAGCCGCTTCCGCACCGGCAGCACGGACCGGGCGGGCCGCGGACACGGGCTCGGCCTGACCATCGCGGCCGGCCAGGCCCGGGTACTGGGCGCCCGGCTCACCTTCCGCAACGTACGGCCCGCCGGTGCGCCCGAGCACGTACCGGCCGAGGGCGCGGTCGCCGTCCTGTGGCTGCCGGAGCACGCGCCGACGAACACCGGGAGCTACCCGATGCTGCCGGACCGGTCGTCCCAGGGCGTGCCGTCCCGGGGCGTGTCCTGACAGGCGACGTCCTCGTCCGTGCGCCTAGGGCCCGGCGCGGGTCAGTTCACACCTCCCCTCCGCCGCGCAGGACCGACGCAGCCGCCCGGCCGAGACGGTCTCCACGAGGCCGATCACCCAGCACACCGGGCAGCCGCGCAGCGCGAGCAGACCGGCCGGGGCGAGCAGCAGGCTCACCGGGCCGGCCACCGGCAGCAGGGCGAGGGACCCGGCGATCGCGCCGAACCCGACGGCGCCCCGTGCCAGATGACGCGGGACGGTGGCGCTTCCGAAGCCCCCGCGTTCCGCCCCGGCGGCGCCGCGTGTGGAACCGGGCGTGGAACCGGGCGTGGAACCGGGCGTGGTGGTGGGTGTGGTGGGCGTGGTGGTGGGTGTCGCCGTGGTCGGGTCAGCTGTCGTCATCGGTCTCCCTCGCTCCGGCCGCCTCGTCGCGCAGTGCCTCCCGCACCGCCGAACGGGCCCGGTGGAGGCGGGACTTCATCGCGGCGGTGCTGAGCCCGAGCCGGCCCGCGACGGCGCGGCCCGGCAGCCCCTGGATGTCCCGCATGACGAGCACCTGACGCTGGTCGTCGGGCAGCGCGGCGACGGCCGCCGCGACGCGTTCGGCTTCCAGACACAGCAGGACGTCCTCCTCGGCGGACCGCGCGATGCCGCCGAACGCGTCGAACCGGCCGCCCGACGCACCGGGGCGGCCCGACGTGCCGGACCGGCCCGACGTGCCGAGCAGGCCCGGCTCGTCGGCCGGTCCGCGGCGGAGCAGGGCGCGGGTGCGGCGCAGGCACTCGTTGCGGACGATCCGGAACATCCACGACGCCAGCGCCCCGGAGGCGCGCAGCATGCCGATCTTGCGGTAGAGGATGATCAGCGCTTCCTGGGCGGCATCCTCGGCGTCCTGGGGTGTCGCGCACAGTGTGCGCGCGAACCGGTGCACATGGGGGAAGGAGCCGTACACCAGCGCGGTGAGCGCCTCGACGTCCCCGCGTTGCGCCGCGGCGACCAGGGTCGCGCCGGGCCAGGCGTGGTCAGCCACGCTGACGCCTCCGGCGGCGCAGCAGCGTGACGGTGCACGCGCACAGCAGCAGCGCGGCGGCCGCGACGGCGATGACGACGGTGGTCATGGGGTCCTCCCGGTGGGATGCGGGGCGGACGCGGTCGTCCGCACGCCTATGAGAGGCACGACGGGCCCGGAAGGATTCACGCCTGTCACCGCCTGCCATCGCCCGCCATCGCCTGCCATCGCCTGCCATCGCCTGTCACCACCTAGTACCACCTGTCACCGCCTGTTACCACCTGTCATAGGCCGTCCCGGCTGTCCGGTACGACGAAGGTCTCCGGGCGTCGCAAGGAGCGAGCACCCGGAGACCTCCTGAACACGCGGCGGACCGCATCGCCGCCGGACCGGCTCGGTGACCGGCCGGCTCGCCGCCAGACCGCCTCGCCGCCAGACCGCCTCGCCGCCAGACCGCCTCGCCGTCAGACCGACTCGGTGACCGACGCCTTCGCCGTGGCCCCGCCGCCGCCGTCCCCGTCGGCCGGCCCCTCCGCCGCCTTCGGCCCCGCCCCCTTGAGCGGCACCTCCTTGACGAAGACCGCCGCGACCAGCGCGACCACCGCCACCGCGGCGCCGAGGAGGAACGCCCCGTGAGTGCCGGAGGACACCGCGTCCTGGTACGCCACGCGTGCCGCCTCCGGCAGCTTGGCCAGGCTCGCCGCGTCCAGTTGTGCCGACTGCTCCGTCACCTGGGAGTCGAGCGCGCCCGCCTTCTCGGCCATGACGTCCTGGACGCGGTGGTTGAACAGGGCGCCCATGATCGCGACGCCGAAGGAGGAGCCGAGGGTGCGGAAGAGGGTGGTGGAGGAGGACGCGACGCCCATGTCCTTCATCTCCACGCTGTTCTGCGCCACCAGCATGGTGATCTGCATCAGGCAACCCATGCCGAGGCCGACGACCGCCATGTACACCCCGGAGGTGAAGCGGCTGGTGTCGGTGTCCATCAGGGAGAGCAGGTACAGCCCCACGGTCATCAGCGCGCCGCCGGCCAGCGGGAAGATCTTGTAGCGGCCGGTGTTGGTGGTGACCCGCCCGGCGACCATCGACGTGACGAGCATCGCGCCCAGCATGGGCAGGAGCAGCAGCCCGGAGTTGGTGGCGGACGCGCCCTGCACCGCCTGCTGGTACAGCGGCAGGAAGAGGGTGGCGCCGAACATCACGAAGCCGACGATGAAGCCGATGAGGGACATCAGCGTGAAGTTGCGGCTGCGGAAGATGTGCAGCGGCATGACCGGCTCGGTGGCACGGGTCTGCCAGAACGCGAATCCGACCAGCGCGGCGACGCCGATGCCGATCAGCTCCATGATCCGCGCGGAGGTCCAGGCGTACTCGGTGCCGCCCCAGGTGGTGACGAGCACGATGGCGGTGATGCCGACGGTCAGCAGTGCGGCGCCCAGGTAGTCGATCCGCGCCTGGCTGCGCTTCTTCGGCAGGTGCAGTACGGCGCTGATGGCGACCAGCGCGACCGCGCCGAGCGGCAGGTTGATGTAGAAGGACCAGCGCCAGCCCCAGTGGTCGGTGATGGTGCCGCCGACCAGCGGTCCGCCGATCATCGCCAGCGCCATGACGCCGGCCATCATGCCCTGGTACCTGCCACGCTCCCGCGGCGGTATCAGGTCGCCGATGATGGCCATGACGCCGACCATCAGACCGCCGGCGCCGAGACCCTGGACGGCACGGAACCCGATGAGCTGGCCCATGTCCTGGGCCATGCCGCTGAGCGCCGAGCCGATCAGGAAGATCACGATCGACGTCATGAAGACGCCCTTGCGCCCGTACATGTCACCGAGCTTGCCCCACAGCGGGGTGGAGGCCGCGGTCGCGAGGGTGTAGGCGGTGACCACCCAGGAGAGGTGCTCCAGGCCGCCCAGTTCGCCCACGATCGTCGGCATCGCCGTGCCGATGATCATGTTGTCGAGCATCGCGAGCATCATCGCGATCATGAGCGCGAGCAGGACCACCCGCACGCTTCTCGGTTGTTCGCCGCCGCCGGTGACGCCGGCCCCTGCCTCCGGTGCGTCCGTCATCGCTCCCACTCCCCCAGCCACCGCTGTGCACTCGCTTGCTTACTTGCCGACCGGCAAGTTGACTACGCTCGGGAAGGTAGACGCGTAACTAGCCGGGCGTCAAGTAAGTTTTCCGGAAAGTGCGGGGCAACGGTTCGGGAAGTGCGCGGAACAGGAGGTGCGTAGGAGGATGGGCGGCACGATGGACAGCACCAAGCAGCAGCGACGCCGTGGGGACACCCGCCAGCGCATCCAGGACGTGGCACTCGAGCTCTTCGCCGAGCAGGGGTACGAGAAGACCTCGCTGCGCGAGATCGCCGAGCGCCTCGACGTCACCAAGGCGGCGCTGTACTACCACTTCAAGACCAAGGAAGAGATCCTCGTCGGCATCTTCGAGGACCTCACCCGGCCGATCGGGGACCTGATCGCGTGGGGGCGGGAGCAGCCGCACACCCTGGAGACGAAGCAGGAGATCGTCCGCCGCTACGGCGAGGTGCTGGCGGGCGCGGCGCCACTGTTCCGCTTCATGCAGGAGAACCAGGCGACGGTGCGTGACCTGCGCATCGGCGAGATGTTCAAGAACCGCATGCTCGGGCTGCGCGAGATCCTCATCGACCCGGAAGCGGACCTGGTCGACCAGGTCCGCTGTGTCAGTGCGATGTTCACGCTGCACGCCGGGATGTTCGTCCTCCAGGACCTGGAGGACGACCCCGAGAAGAGGCGCGCGGCCGTTCTCGAGGTCGCCACCGATCTGGTGACCCAGGCGCACCGGGGCGCGGGAGGCGCGTAGCCCCTCGGCCCCGGCTCCATGCCCCTGTTCCTTAGACGGTCACGCCCTTGGCGCGCAGGAAGGCGACCGGGTCGACGGCCGAGCCGTAGTTCGGGGTCGTACGGATCTCGAAGTGCAGGTGCGGGCCGCTGGAGTTACCGGTGTTGCCGGACTTGGCGATGGACTGGCCGGTCTTCACGACCTGGCCGACGTTCACGTTGACCTTGGACAGGTGCGCGTACTGCGAGTACGTGCCGTTGCCGTGCTTGATCACGATCGCGTTGCCGTAGGCGGGGCCGTCACCGGCGCCGTTGCCGCCGGCCTTGACGACGGTGCCGCCGTGCGCGGCGACGACGTTGGTGCCGATCGGCACGGCGAAGTCCTGGCCGCTGTGCTTGCTCGCCCACATGCCGCCGTTCTGGGCGAAGCTCGCAGTGAGCTTGTACTGCTTCACCGGGTCCACCCAGGAGGCGGCCTTCTTCTTGGTGGCCGTCTTCTTGGCGTTGGCGGTGCTCGCGCCGGCCTTCTCGGCCGTCGCCGCCTTGGCCTGCGCCGCGGCCTGGGCCTCGACGGCGCTCGCGGCGGTGGAGGTGCTGGCCGCCGTGGTGCCGGTGGCGGCCGCGACCCCGGCTCCCAGTGCGACCGAGGCTCCGAGGCCGGCGGCCATCACCGCGGCGCGGGTGCGGATGGTCGTACGGGAAGAACGGGACGTGACACGCGGAAACATTCGAACCTCATGGGGACGGGAACAGAGGGATGCCTTTCCGGTGTGACGCGAAGGCGCTCACCGGGCTGGCTCCACATTGGTAACCCGGGGGGCCCGAACCGCACAAAGGTGTGACCTACGACGTTATTTAGTACTTCAGCACGATACTTCTCGACTCTCCACAGAGCTCCCATTACGGACAGAACCAGCTCAGAGGCCCGCGAATCGACCGTCCCGGCGCTGCGATATGCCCGTTTTCGTAGTTCTTGCGGTGTCCACTATTCCTCCTAGTACAGGGCAAACGGCCTGTGCGGCACATCACCGGCGGGCATGATCGAAAGACCGGTGAATGTGACGGGGGCTACGCCGGAACGGCCTTTCGCGCGGTTCGCGGGCGGGGTGGGGGAAGGGGATCCGGCAGTGCTCGGGACCAGGACCGCGACGAGCCCGGCCGGCCGCCAGGCCGGTACGGCTGTCGGCGTCGGCGTCCTTCCGGGGCGAGTAGCGGAACCTCGGCGGGAAGGGGCAGCACAGGCTGGTCCGTGCCGGTGGAGCGGGGCGCGTACGAGGCGTCCGCGGCCGGGGCCGAGGTGGACGCCGTGGCCGATGCGCTCTGCCCCTGGGACAGACCGAGCTACGTGGCCGTCCTGGCGCGGGACCGGGGCGGGACCCGGGACCCCCGCCGAGGTGTCCCCCCGGGCCGTGCCGCTCACCCTGTTTCGACACCGACACCGACACCGACACCGACACCGACAGCGACCCCGACAACACCGACGACCTGGCCCGTCGGCCGCCCACACGGCTCCGCGACGCGTGAACACCACGTACTGCCGCAGCACCAGCAACGCGGGCCACCTGCCCGCCCCCGTCCCCGGGAACCCGCGCACCCCGCACTGACCCCTGGGCGGAATCTCGCCATCCCTTGCAAGGAACTGGCGGCCTACCGATCAGTAACCCTACAGTTCCTCTCACGTCACCCTCGCCCCCGAGCATGCACTCGACAACAAGCAGCGCGTACGGACGTGAGAGGAACTCCATGAACAGACGCCCCTGGCTGCGTCGCGCGTCGGTGAGCGCGGTCTCCGCCGCCGCCCTCGTCGCCCTCGCCTCCCCGGCGGACGCCGCGGCCGCCACGAGCGCTTCCGCGCCCGCCGCCGCGACGGCCACGGCCGCCGACGCCGACTACGACACCTGGCAGAAGGACTGCCGGGCCGTGATGGACCAGGCGCTGCCGTACCTGAAGGAGCGGATCGCCGACGCCGCCCCCGGCGAGAAGCCGGCGATCGTCCTCGACATCGACAACACCTCCCTGGAGACCGACTTCGGCTTCAGCTACCCGCAGCCCGCCAACCAGCCGGTCCTTCAGGCCGCCCAGTACGCCCAGGAGCACGGCGTCGCCCTGTTCTTCGTGACCGCCCGCCCGGGCATCATCGAGGCGCCCACCGAGTGGAACCTCGCCCACGCCGGCTACGAGTCCTCCGGCGTCCACGTCCGCGGCTTCCTCGACCTGTTCCGGGACGTCGCCGAGTACAAGACCGAGCAGCGCGCCGAGATCGAGTCGAAGGGCTACACGATCATCGCCAACATCGGCAACAGTGCCACCGACCTGTCGGGCGGCCACGCCGAGAAGACCTTCAAACTCCCGGACTACGACGGCCGGCTGTCCTGACGCCGCCCGATAAGCTCCCCTGGTCGACCGACCACGGGGGTGGCACATGGAACCGGCGGTACTCGGCGGGAAGTTGGCGTCCAGCCTGATCGCCCCGCTGGTGAAGAAGCTCTTCCTGACGGGCGGGCCCGGCGCCGGACTGGTCGACAGGCCGGTCCGGCTCACCCACCTCGTCGCGTTCCGGGGCGAGCGGCGCGCACTCGGCGAGAAGGAGGTGTGCAGGCTCGCGGGGCGGCTGGTCGGGGACTCCCTGGACTCCCCGGGCGAGCCGCCCTTCCCGCGCGACGAGGAGACCGCCGTCGCCGACGCCCTCGGCGCCCGGCTGCTCGCCTTCGGCGACCTGGACATGGACGACGTCCAGGCGGTCCGGCTGGGGCACCGGGAACTGGCGGGCCGGCTGCGGCAGCAGGCCTCCGGGCCCGGAACGGGCACCGGCCTGTCCGCCGACGCCGGCTACTTCCTCGACTCCGCGACCGAGTGGGCCTGCCTGCACGTCCTGGAGTTCTTCACCCGGCGGTCGACGTTCGTCGCGCGGACGCTGGTCGCCCAGACCCGCGACCAGGCCGAACTGATCGCGAAGGTCGACGAGCTGATCACACGGGTGCCGCGCCCTGACGCCCGGGACACGGCGTTCGAGCGCCGGTACCTGTCCTACGTCGCCGAACGGCACAACCACCTCACCATCTACGGCATCGACCTGCGCGACTCGCCGGACCGGTGGCCGCTGGAGGTCGCCTACCTGAGCCTGGAGGCGACCGCCGACCGAGAACCCGACCCGGACGCCGGGCCCGGCGAGAATGCGTCGTCGGGCCGCACCAGGCGGATGTCCGCCGACGAGACGCTGGACAGGGAACCCCGGGTGCTACTACGCGGTGACGCGGGCTCCGGAAAGACGACCCTGGTGCAGTGGCTGGCGGTGACCGCCGCACGCGAGGGGACGCGCATCCCGTACGTCCTCCCGCTGCGCACCCTCATCCGCGTCGCCTCGCTCCCCGTACCCGCCGCTTTCCTGGGGGCGGCGGGATGCCCGCTGGCGCCACCGGACGGCTGGGCGGAACGCGTCCTGAACGCGGGCCGGGCACTCGTCCTGGTCGACGGCCTGGACGAGATCCCGGCAACCGACCGGCAGGCGACCAGGGAGTGGTTGCGCGGCCTCATCCTCACTTACCCCGGCAACCGCTGGCTGCTCACCACCCGCCCCACCGCGGTACGCGCGGACTGGCTGGCGCAGGAGAGCTTTCGAGAGCTCACCCTGGCGCCCATGGGCCGGACGGAGGTCGCCACCTTCGTGCACCGCTGGCACGCGGCAGCCAACGCCCCGGAGTACGAGCAGCCGCTTCTGGACTCCTTGCGTACCAAGCGCGACTTGGCCCGGCTCGTCGTCAACCCGTTGATGTGCGGGCTGGTCTGCGCCTTGCACCGGGAACGTCGCGGATACCTGCCCACCGGACGCAAGGAGTTGTACGACGCGGCCCTCACCATGCTGCTCGCCCGCCGGGACCGGGAGCGGGGCATGGGCCGGTCCGAAGGACCGGAGATGGGTGAGGAGGCCCAGCTCGAACTGCTCCAACGCATCGCCTACGCCCTTGTACTGAGTGGCCGAAACGAAATGGCGCTGGAGAAGGCGGAGGGGATCGTGGGGCGGGCGCTGCCCACCCTCGCGTCGGCCGTCGGCCACCCGGACCCTGCCGCGACGCTGCGGAATCTGTTGCTGCGCAGCGGTGTGCTGCGCCGCCCCGCCGAGGACGTCGTGGACTTCGTCCACCGCACCTTCCAGGACTACCTTGCGGCCCGGTACGCCGTTGCGGAGGGTCACCTCGACGTTCTTCTCAGGTATGCCGACGACACCCAGTGGGAGGACGTCATCCGCATGGCCATGGCTCACGCCCGGCCTCACGAGCGTGTCACCGTGCTGGAAGAACTGCTGGCCAGGGATGTGCCACGGCTCACGCTACTGGCGCTGGCCTGCCTGGAGCACACGACGACGCTGGCTCCGGCTACGAGGACGGACGTGGAGGAGCGGGCCGCCGAGCTGATTCCACCGCGGGGCAACGAGGCCGCTCGGGAACTGGCGGGGGCCGGACCGCTGGTGCTGGAGCTGCTGCCGGGCCCGGACGGCCTGACCGATGAGGAGGCGTTGGGCGTCACGGTCACCGCTTCCCTCCTCGGCCGGGACGAGCACAATGGAGCGCTCGCCGTGCTGCGCCGTTTCCGGAACCACTCGGACCTGAACGTGCGGCGGCAGCTCACGGGAACCTGGCACCGGTTCGACACCGAGGAGTACGCGTCCGAGGTCCTGGATCACCTCGACCGGGCGAACCTGTACATCGACTGCTCCTCGCCGGCCCAGCTCGCGGCGCTCGCCGGGATGCGCCCCTGGGCGGCGGTGCGCGTGTCGGGTCCACACCGGGCCGATGCCATCGCGGCCGCCGTACCGGAGCCCGGTGCGGTGACCGAGCTCAACATCCGCGAGAACCCGGATCTGACCGGGTTGGACGCGCTTCGGTGCTTCAGCTCGCTGAACAGGCTGGAGCTCACCGACTGCCCGGGCGTGACGGACCTGGACCGGCTGGCGTCGCTGCCCCTCACCGAGCTCGTCCTCGACCCCGTGGCCGACCTGTCGGGACTACGGTCGCTGCCGTCGCTGACCACGCTCTCTCTCGTCCAGGAGTTGCCCGGCGACGATCTCACCGAGACACTGCCGACCGGTGCTCCGCTGGGCTTCCTCTTCCTCGGCCACCACAGCACGGACACCACCGGGCTACGGGGACTGAGGCAGTGGAAGTCGCTCCACACGCTGAGCCTGGGACCGCTGAACACGGAACTGACGGCGGCCGACTGGCAGGAGGTCGCCGCGCTACCCGGACTCACCCACCTCTACGTGAACGCGGCGATCATCCGAAACCTGCCGGCTTCCATCGGCCGCATGCCCGAGCTACCCGGTGTCGAGGTGCTGCGGGTGGCCGCGATGGAGGGCACCGAGCACCTCGCCGCCCTGGCGGCCAGACTTCCCGGGGTCCATACGGTGATCATGTGGAACCGACAGGGGCACTGGTTCCCGGTCTCCGATTTCCAGCCGCTCTTCCCGGACGCCGAAGTGACCCTGGAGCAACGCTGACACGGCAAAGGGGCCGCTCCGGGACCGAAGTCCCGGAGCGGCCCCTTCACAGGCTCACCCCGGAGGGCTACGCCTCCTTGCTCAGGTTCGGCCCGGCGCCGCCGGCCGCCTGCTCGATCGGCGGGACGTCGGGGAGCGCCGACTTCTCCTCACCCCGGAAGGTGAAGGTCTTGGCGTCGCCCTCGCCCTCCGTGTCCACGACCACGATGTGGCCGGGGCGCAGCTCGCCGAAGAGGATCTTCTCCGACAGCGTGTCCTCGACCTCGCGCTGGATCGTGCGACGCAGCGGACGCGCGCCCAGCACCGGGTCGTAGCCCTTCTTGGACAGCAGCTCCTTGGCGGACTGGGAGAGCTCGATGCCCATGTCCCGGTCCTTGAGGCGCTCGTCGACCTTGTCGATCATCAGGTCGACGATCCGCAGGATGTCCTCCTGGCTGAGCTGCGGGAAGACGACCACGTCGTCGACGCGGTTGAGGAACTCGGGCCGGAAGTGCTGCTTGAGCTCGTCCTGGACCTTGTTCTTCATGCGCTCGTAGTTGGTCTTCTTGTCACCCGAGGCCGCGAAGCCGAGGTTGAAGCCCTTGGAGATGTCGCGGGTACCGAGGTTGGTCGTCATGATGATGACCGTGTTCTTGAAGTCCACGACCCGGCCCTGGGAGTCGGTCAGGCGACCGTCCTCCAGGATCTGCAGCAGCGAGTTGAAGATGTCCGGGTGCGCCTTCTCGACCTCGTCGAAGAGGACGACCGAGAACGGCTTGCGGCGGACCTTCTCCGTCAGCTGACCGCCCTCCTCGTAGCCCACGTAACCGGGGGGCGAACCGAAGAGGCGGGAGACCGTGTGCTTCTCGCTGAACTCCGACATGTCGAGGGAGATCAGCGCGTCCTCGTCACCGAAGAGGAACTCGGCGAGCGCCTTGGACAGCTCGGTCTTACCGACACCGGACGGGCCGGCGAAGATGAACGAGCCACCGGGACGCTTCGGGTCCTTCAGGCCGGCACGGGTACGGCGGATCGCCTTGGACAGCGCCTTGACGGCGTCGACCTGGCCGATGACCCGCTTGTGGAGCTCGTCCTCCATGCGCAGCAGGCGGGACGACTCCTCCTCCGTGAGCTTGAAGACCGGGATGCCGGTCGCCGTGGCGAGGACCTCGGCGATCAGCTCGCCGTCGACCTCGGCGACGACGTCCATGTCGCCGGCCTTCCACTCCTTCTCCCGCTTGGCCTTGGCGGCCAGGAGCTGCTTCTCCTTGTCGCGGAGGGAGGCGGCCTTCTCGAAGTCCTGCGAGTCGATCGCGGACTCCTTGTCGCGGCGGACGCCGGCGATCTTCTCGTCGAACTCGCGCAGGTCCGGCGGCGCGGTCATCCGGCGGATGCGCATCCTCGAGCCGGCCTCGTCGATCAGGTCGATCGCCTTGTCCGGCAGGAAGCGGTCCGAGATGTAACGGTCGGCGAGCGTCGCCGCCTGGACCAGGGCCTCGTCCGTGATGGAGACGCGGTGGTGCGCCTCGTACCGGTCACGGAGACCCTTGAGGATCTCGATCGTGTGCGGCAGCGACGGCTCCGCGACCTGGATCGGCTGGAAGCGGCGCTCGAGGGCCGCGTCCTTCTCCAGGTGCTTGCGGTACTCGTCCAGCGTGGTCGCACCGATGGTCTGCAGCTCACCACGGGCCAGCATCGGCTTGAGGATGCTCGCGGCGTCGATGGCGCCCTCGGCGGCACCCGCACCGACCAGCGTGTGCAGCTCGTCGATGAACAGGATGATGTCGCCGCGGGTGCGGATCTCCTTGAGCACCTTCTTCAGGCGCTCCTCGAAGTCACCGCGGTAGCGGGAGCCGGCGACGAGCGCGCCGAGGTCCAGGGTGTAGAGGTGCTTGTCCTTGAGGGTCTCGGGCACCTCGCCCTTGACGATGGCCTGCGCGAGGCCCTCGACGACGGCGGTCTTGCCGACGCCGGGCTCACCGATCAGGACCGGGTTGTTCTTGGTACGGCGGGACAGCACCTGCATGACCCGCTCGATCTCCTTCTCGCGCCCGATGACCGGGTCGAGCTTGGACTCACGAGCGGCCTGGGTGAGGTTCCGGCCGAACTGGTCGAGGACCAGGGACGTGGAGGGCGTGCCCTCGGCAGGACCGCCGGCGGTGGCGGTCTCCTTGCCCTGGTAGCCGGAGAGCAGCTGGATGACCTGCTGCCGCACCCGGTTGAGGTCGGCACCCAGCTTGACCAGGACCTGGGCGGCGACGCCCTCGCCCTCACGGATCAGGCCGAGCAGGATGTGCTCCGTGCCGATGTAGTTGTGACCCAGCTGGAGGGCCTCTCGGAGCGACAGCTCCAGGACCTTCTTGGCACGGGGGGTGAAGGGGATGTGACCCGACGGGGCCTGCTGGCCCTGTCCGATGATCTCCTCCACCTGCTGGCGGACCGCCTCGAGCGAAATCCCGAGGCTCTCAAGGGCCTTGGCGGCGACACCCTCACCCTCGTGGATCAGGCCCAGGAGGATGTGCTCGGTGCCGATGTAGTTGTGGTTGAGCATCCGGGCTTCTTCCTGAGCCAGGACGACAACCCGCCGCGCGCGGTCGGTGAACCTCTCGAACATCGTTAATCGCTCCTCAGAGCGGTCAGGCAGTAAGGGGAACTTCCCCTCCCTGTCCTTCCGCAGCTTAGTCCCGCAAGCGGGGACCGCTCATTCCAACTGCCGACACCGTCGATGGCCTCCTGACCCCTGACGCCGACATCTGCCACAACCCGATGGTGCGAGACGATGTTCCCGCAGGCCAAGCACTTACCCCACTCACCAGTACGCCGATGGCGAACGCGAGGCGCCCCGATCTGCGTGTCGCCCCCTCCCACTAGGGATGTCTTACCCGCACGGACTGGCACTCCATGCCGCGCGCATCGGTTCCCTCCGCTACGGGCGAACAACCTTGCGCTCCCCCACACCCCCGCACGCCCCCGAACCCGACACTCTCCGTATTCCCTTCGACACCGAGCGTAACCCGGGCGCTCTTCCGGATGTTTCACTTGGCATGGCTGGCGCCCCGCCCTCGGTCCCTTTGGGTTCCGCGGCCCCCACGGCCCCCGCGGCCGCCACGGTTCCGCTCCCCCGCCGCCCGCTCGAAGCGGGCGGCTCGTGCCCGTGCTCGCACTCGTGCCCGTACTCGTGTTCCTACTCGTGCTCCTGGGAGCGGGCGCGGTGGTGGTACGAGAACGTGCTCGGCTGGCCGACGGTGCCCGGGGCGCCGGTGCGGCTCCGCGTGGGTGTCCGCTTCGATGTCCTGGACGTCCCGGCCGAGGCCGGCCACGCGGCGCTGGAGCGGCTCGGGCGCTCCGGCCCGGGCCTGCGGCGACCCGGGTTTCCGGTGGCCGTCCGGGGCGGGCGGATGTCACTGCTCGTGGCGGCGGGAAGCGCGGAGGAAATGCCCGGGCTGCTGGAGTGGCTGGAGTGGGGATCGCTGCCGCTCGACCTGACGGCGGTCGGCGCGGGCGGCCTCATGGAGGCGCCCATGGCTCCCGGGCCCGGCTCGACCGGGCTGCCGCCGCGCCCCCCGGGCCGTGACGGCCTGCGGGGGGCCGCCGTCTGGCTGCGACCCCCGGAGCCGGGATGCGGGGGCGATGCCTCGCTGCCGACCCTGTCGGCCATGGGGGGCGCTGGAACCGCCCCCGATCTCGCACGGCTGGTCCACACACTGGCGACTCAGTGCCACCGGATCCGGCTCTCCCCGCCCTCCCGGGCGACGCACTGAGGTCGTTCGGGGCGGAACCTGGGGCGCGGTTCGGGTGCGGTGGTCAGCCGTTGGCCTGCTCGTACGCCTCGCGAACCTTCGCGGGAACACGGCCGCGGTCGTTGACGTCCCAGCCGTTCTCCTTCGCCCAGGCGCGGATCGCAGCGGTGTCCTGGCTGCCACCGGAAGAAGCGCGCGCCTTGCCGCGGCCGCCCGAAGCACGGCCCCCGGTACGACGGCCGCCCTTCAGGTAAGGGTCGAGAAGACCGCGGAGCTTGTCGGCATTGGCGGTGGTGAGATCGATCTCGTACGTCTTGCCGTCCAGCGCGAACGTCACGGTCTCGTCTGCCTCGCCACCGTCGAGGTCGTCGACAAGAAGGACCTGAACCTTCTGTGCCACCGGATTTCCTTTCATCGATAACTTGAGGGCCGGAGGTCCGCCGGCATCCGCCGTATCGCCGCCCCTTGTTATATGCAGTACTGCAGTACGTCGGAAAGCAAACCGCTTTTGCCGGAAAAACACAAACCCCCGGCGGAGACCGGTAGCCCGCCCCAGGGCCGAAAAGATACGCGTTTCGGACATAGGGAACCCGCGAACGGTCCGTCGGTCGAATAAACCTGGCGAAGGACCGCGCCGGACGGCGAAGGGGCTACGAAGGACAGCGAAGGGACTGCGAAGAGCCGCGGATGCCGGCCGATGCCTGCCGATGACCGGCGATCACAGATGCAGAAGCATCCGGCTGTTGCCCAAGGTGTTCGGTTTCACTCGTTCGAGACCCAGGAACTCCGCTACGCCCTCGTCATAGGAACGCAGCAGCTCCGCGTAGACATCGGTGTCGACGGGCGTCTCCCCGATCTCCACGAAGCCGTGCTTGACGAAGAAGTCCACTTCGAAGGTCAGGCAGAAAACACGGCGAACACCGAGCCAGCGCGCGGTATCCAGCAACTTCTCCAGCAACTGGTGTCCGACGCCGACGCCCTTCAGGCCGGGCTTCACCGCGAGAGTCCGTACTTCCGCGAGGTCTTCCCACATCACGTGCAGGGCGCCGCAGCCGACCACCTCGGCGTTGTCGTCCCGTTCCGCGATCCAGAACTCCTGGATGCTCTCGTAAAGCGTCACCATCGCTTTGTCGAGCAGGATCCGGTCACGGACGTACGCGTCGAGGAGCCGGCGCACGTCCGGGACATCGCTGGTGCGGGCCCGTCGGACGGTGATGGCTTTTGACATGTGGGGACGCTATCGCCCACCGGCGTCCGGGGCCGAGCCGGGGCCCGGCGCGGGGGTTTCCGGTCCCTGCACGATGCGGATGGCGTCTCTGAGCGCCTCGCGCTGTTCCTCGCTCATCATGCCGAAGAAGGCGATGAGAGCGGCGGTGGGGTTGTCACTCTGCGACCATGCGTCGTTCATCAGCGCGGCGGCGTACGCGGCGCGGGTGGAGACCGCCTCATATCGATAGGCCCGGCCTTCCGCCTCGCGGCGCACCCAGCCCTTCTGATGGAGATTGTCCAGAACGGTCATCACGGTGGTGTACGCGATGGACCGTTCCTGTTGGAGATCTTCCAGGACTTCTCGAACGGTCACGGGGCGGTTCCACTTCCACACCCTCGTCATGACCGCGTCTTCGAGTTCTCCCAATGGGCGAGGCACGCTCCGAACGATAGTGGGAGATTCCGGCGATCGCGTGCCGGACGTGCGCTTTCATGGCCAAACGGGCGCAAAAAGGGGCGTACGACTCCTCGTGGTGGGTGCGGGGAGTCGTACGCGGCGAGGTGCCGGCCCGGGGGCGGCCCGGTCAGGCCTCGGGGTGCGCGGGCGCCTGGCGGGCACCCTCCGCTCGGGCGAGGGCGGCGTCGACGGCCGCGTCCTCCTTGGCCTTGTTGGCGCCGCCCTGGGTCTTCACGATCACCCTGATCACGCCGATGAAGAACACGGCCATGACGGCCGGGGGCAGGAGCGCGGAGACGTAGTCCATGGATCCAGGGTAGCCAGCCCGCGTCAGCCGGCGACGAGGTGGTGCCGGGAGCCGGGGGCGGGCGGGGCCGGCCTGCGGCGGGGGAAGACCTCGCCCGGGGTGGGGACGGGGCGCTTGGGGGCGGTTGGGGTGGGCTGGGGGGCCGGTTTCCGGACGGGCTTCTGCGCGGGTTTCCCGTCGGCCTGCCGGCCGGCGGGTTTCCCGTCGGCCGGCCGGCCACCGGGGAGGGCGTGGAGGCGGGTGCGCGCGGCGGGGAGGGTGATGGTGACCGCCGCGGCCGTCGTGCCTGCTGTGGCTGCCGGGGCTGCCGGGGCTGCTGCGACTGCCGCGGCATCCGTGGGCCTGCAGCGGGCGAGGAGGGCGGCCGCCGCGGGGTTGCCGCGCAGGGCTCCGAGGGCGGCGATGTCGTCCGTGTCCGGGCGGTGTCCGGCGCCCAGCGCCTCGTCCAGGAGCGCGAGGTAGCCGGCGGCGGTGCCGGGGAGCGCGGCGCGGTACCGGGCGAGGTCGGCCACCAGGAAGGCGCGCAGCCGGGCGCTCTCCCGCATCGCCTCGTCGAGCGACTCTGCGAGGCGGAGGCAGTCCCGGGCCTCCTCCGTCGAGAGGGGGCTGGGGTTCAGGGCGAGGGCGAGGGCGCGCCGGAGCACACGCAGCTCCTGGGCACCGAACGCCATACCGCCGCGGGATCCGTAGGGCGTGGGCATGCGGCGACGATACGCGCTAATCAGACAAACCCGGCATAAGGTGCGGGTGTGGCGTGGGGGTCCACTCGGATGCGGGTGCCCGCGGGGGTGGTGAGCGGCGACGCAGCGGGCCGGCGGGGGGCAGCGGGCCGGCGGGGGACAGCGGGCCGGCGGGGGCAGCGGGCCGGCGGGGTGCCGACGCGCCGACCGCTGCGGGCGGCCGCACTCCGCGCCCGCACCCCACGCCGGTGCCCCGCGCGCGCCGGCGGCTACATGCGGGACACGTTCCGCTCGTACACCAGCCGGAGCCCCATCAGCGTCAGCCACGGCTCGTGCTCGTCGATGACCGAGGACTCCCCCAGCACCATCGGCGCGAGCCCGCCCGTCGCGATGACCGTGACGTCGTCCGGGTCGTCGGCCAGCTCGCGGGCCATGCGGTTGACGACCCCGTCGACCTGGCCGGCGAAACCGTAGATGATCCCGGACTGCATCGCCTCGACCGTGTTCTTGCCGATCACGCTGCGCGGCCGGGCCACCTCGATCTTGCGGAGCTGGGCGCCCTTGACGCCGAGCGCGTCGACGGAGATCTCGATGCCGGGGGCGATGACCCCGCCGATGTACTCCCCGCGCGCGCTGACCGCGTCGAACGTCGTCGCCGTGCCGAAGTCCACGACGATCGCCGGGCCGCCGTAGAGCTCCACCGCGGCGACCGCGTTGATGATGCGGTCGGCGCCGACCTCCTTGGGGTGGTCGGTGAGGATCGGGACGCCCGTCTTCACGCCCGGTTCGACGAGGACGGCGGGTACGTCGCCGTAGTAGCGGCGGGTGACCTCGCGCAGTTCGTGCAGGACCGAGGGGACCGTCGCGCAGATGGCGATGCCGTCGATGCCGTCGCCCAGCTCGTCGCCGAGGAGGGGGTGCATGCCCATCAGGCCCTGGAGGAGGACCGCCAGCTCGTCGGCCGTGCGGCGCGAGTCCGTGGAGATGCGCCAGTGCTCGACGATGTCCTCGCCGTCGAAGAGGCCGAGGACGGTGTGTGTGTTGCCTACGTCGATCGTCAGCAGCATGGGCTCTACTCCGCCGCTCGAAGGTCCAGGCCGATGTCCAGGATGGGGGAGCTGTGGGTGAGGGCTCCCACGGCCAGGTAGTCGACGCCCGTCGCGGCGTACGCCTTGGCGTTGTCCAGGGTGAGGCGGCCGGACGCCTCCAGGGTGGCGCGGCCGGCGACCAGGGCGACCGCCTCCTCGCACTCGTCCGGCGTGAAGTTGTCCAGGAGGATCAGGTCCGCGCCCGCGTCCACGACCTCGCGGAGCTGGTGCAGGGTGTCGACCTCGACCTCGATGGGGACGTCGGGGAAGTGCTCGCGCACCGCCTGGAAGGCCGCTGCCACGCCGCCCGCGGCCACCACGTGGTTGTCCTTGACCAGGGCCGCGTCCGAGAGGGACATGCGGTGGTTGACGCCGCCGCCGCAGCGGACCGCGAACTTCTCGAGGGAGCGCAGGCCCGGGGTGGTCTTGCGGGTGTCGCGGACCCTGGCCTTCGTGCCGTCCAGGACGTCCGCCCACGCGCGCGTGGCCGTCGCGATGCCCGACAGGCGGCACAGGAGGTTCAGCGCGCTGCGTTCGGCGGTGAGGATGTCGCGGGTGCGGGTGGTGACGGAGAGGAGCTTCTGGCCGGCTTCGACACGGTCGCCGTCCTCGACATGGCGTTCCACCTCGAACTCGTCCGTGCAGACGACCGACATCACCGCCTCGGCGACCCTGAGGCCCGCCACCACGCCCGCCTCACGCGCGGTGAAGTCGGCGGTGGCCACGGCCTCCTCGGGAATGGTCGCGACCGTCGTCACGTCCACGCCGCCCGCCAGGTCCTCCTGGATGGCGAGGTTCGCGAGGTCCTCGACCTCCACGGGGTCGAGTCCGGAGTCCAGCATCAGTGCCGCGAGTGCGGGGTCGAGGCCGCACTCCATGAAGGCGTCTTCGTCGGTGTCCGCGCCGCAGGCGCAGCCGTCGCCGCAGCCTCCGGTGGAGGCGAGGGGAAGGTCGGGGGTGTTCACTGCTGTCACTGCTCCTGGGGACGCTGCGCCGGCTGGGGGCTGTGGGTGGTCGGGGGGAATTCTGGCGTGTCCGTGGTGTGCACGGCGAGGGACCGGTCCGGATTCAGGCGTACGACGATGTGGCGGCGCCACGCCCGGTCGTCGCGGTCCGCGTGGTCCTCGCGCCAGTGGCAGCCGCGGGTCTCCTCGCGCTGCGCCGCCGCGGCCACCAGGACGCGGGCCACGCAGAGGAGGTTGGTGGCCTCCCAGGTGTCGACGCCCGGCTCGGACGTCTTGCCGTTCTCGTGCAGGGCTTCGCGGGCCTCGGTGTGGAGGTGGTGCAGGCGGCCGGCGGCCCGGGTGAGGGAATCGGCCGAGCGCAGGACGCCGGCGCCCTGGGTCATGATCCGCTGGATGGTGAGGCGGGCCTCGGGCGGGAGGAGGGGGTGCGCCGGGTGCTCGGGGTGCGGCACGGGTGCCGGCACGCGCGCGTGGAGGGTGCCGTCCGCATGCCTCGCCGCGATGTCGGCGGCGATGCGCTCGGCGTAGACCAGGCCCTCCAGGAGGGAGTTGGAGGCCAGTCGGTTGGCACCGTGCACGCCCGTGCACGCGACCTCGCCGCACGCGTACAGGCCGGGGACCGTCGTACGGCCGCGGGCGTCGGTGCGGACGCCGCCCGAGGCGTAGTGGGCGGCCGGGGCGACCGGGATCGGCTGGGTGACGGGGTCCATGCCGTGCGCCCGGCAGGCGGCGAGGATCGTCGGGAAGCGGTGCTCCCACATGTCGGCGCCGAAGTGCCGGGCGTCGAGGTACATGTGCTCGGCGTCCCGCTCCCGCATGCGGCGCATGATGCCCTTGGCGACGATGTCGCGGGGGGCCAGCTCGGCCAGCTCGTGCTGTCCCACCATGAAGCGCACGCCGTCCGCGTCCACCAGGTGTGCGCCCTCGCCGCGTACCGCCTCGGAGACCAGGGGCTGCTGGCCCTCGGCGTCCGGGCCGAGGAAGAGGACCGTCGGGTGGAACTGGACGAACTCGAGGTCGCTCACCTCGGCGCCCGCGCGGAGGGCGAGCGCGACGCCGTCGCCCGTGGAGACGGAGGGGTTCGTCGTGGCCGAGAAGACCTGGCCCATGCCGCCGGTGGCGAGGACGACGGCGGGGGCGTGGACCGCTCCTACGCCGTCGTGCTGTCCTTCGCCCATGACGTGCAGGGTGACGCCGGCGGTGCGGCCGTCCGCGTCCGTGAGGAGGTCCAGGACGAGGGCGTTCTCGATCGTGCGGATCCCACGCGCGTGGGTGCCTGACGGCATTGCCTCGTTGACCGCCTCCACCAGGGCCCGGGAGATCTCCGCGCCCGTGGCGTCGCCGCCGGCGTGCGCGATGCGTCGGCGGTGGTGGCCGCCCTCGCGGGTGAGGGCCAGGCCGCCCTCGGCGGACTCGTCGAAGTGCGCGCCGGTGGCGATGAGGCGGCGTACGGCGTCGGGGCCCTCGGTGACCAGGAGGCGGACCGCTTCCTCGTCGCACAGACCCGCGCCGGCGACCAGGGTGTCGTCCAGGTGCTCCTCGGGGGTGTCGCCCTCGCCCAGGGCCGCGGCGATGCCGCCCTGCGCCCAGCGGGTGGAGCCGTCGTCGAGGCGGGCCTTGGTGACGACGACCGTCCGCAGGCCGGCCGCCTCGCAGCGCAGGGCGGCGGTGAGGCCGGCGACGCCGGAGCCGACGACGACCACGTCCGCGGCGATGGACCAGCCGGGCTCGGGGGCGTGCAGTCGTATGCCTGTGCTGGTCACGAGGCGGCTCCGAAGGTTCCGAAGGTGAGCGGGACGTTGTCGATCAGCCGGGTCGCGCCGACCCGGGCGGCGACGGCGAGGACGGCCTCGCCGGTGTGGTCGTCGCCGATCTCGGTGAAGTCGGACGGGTCGACCAGGGCGAGGTAGTCCAGCTCCAGCGGCGGGGCGGCGCGGGCCGCGTCGTCCAGTACGAGGCGGGCGGCGGCCCGGACGGCCGTGGCGCTGCCCGGGGCGGACGTGGCGACGGCGTGGGCGTCGGCCGCAGCGCGGGACTCGCCCAGGGCGCTGAGCGCCTCGGCGCGTGCCTGTGTGGCGGGCTCTTCGCGGGCCCGCGCGCGCAGCGCCTCCTGGGCGGCGTGCCGGTCCAGGCCGGCGAAGAGCGCCTGGGAGAGCGCGAGGGCGGTGCGGCGTTCCCGGACCGAGAGGTAGCGGTTGCGGCTGGACAGGGCCAGGCCGTCCTCCTCGCGCACGGTGGGGACGCCGACGATCTCCATGCCGAAGTTCAGGTCGCGGACCATGCGGCGGATCAGGGCGAGCTGCTGGGCGTCCTTCTGGCCGTAGAGGGCCAGGTCCGGGCGGGTGAGGTGGAGCAGCTTGGCGACGACGGTGAGCATGCCGTCGAAGTGGCCGGGGCGAGAGGCGCCCTCCAGGCGTTCGCCCATGGGGCCCGCCGTGACGCGCACCTGGGGTTCGCCGCCCGGGTAGACCTCGTCGACGGCGGGGGCGAAGACCGCGTCCGCGCCCGCCTGCCCGGCGATCTCCAGGTCGGCGTCCAGGGTGCGCGGGTAGCGGTCGAGGTCCTCGCCGGCACCGAACTGCAGCGGGTTGACGAAGACGGTGACGACGACCTCGCCGTCGGTGCCCACGAGGTCGCGGGCCGTGCGGATCAGGGTGGCGTGGCCCTCGTGCAGGGCGCCCATGGTCATCACGACGGCCCGGCGGCCGTTCCGCGCGCGCGCGTGCAGCTCGTCGGCGGTGCGCAGCAGGACGGGCGGGGTGGGGGTCATCGGGCGTCTCCCTCGGGGCCGTCGGTGCCGTCGGTGCCGTCGGTGTCGTCGGGTGCGTCGGTGCCGTCGGTGTCGTCGGGTGCGTCGGTGCTGTCAGTGCCGGTGGTGCCCGGGTCCGTTGTGCCGGGGCCCGCGCCCGTGGTGCCCGTGCCCGTGACGCCCGTCCCGCCGGCCTCGTCGGCGAGTACCCCGAGCAGGTCCTCGGCGAGTTCGGCCTTCAGCAGGCCGTGGTCCAGCGCCCGGTCGGCGGTCGCCCGTGCCATCGCCAGATAGCCGGCGACGGCCTGCGGTGCGTGTGCGCGCAGCTCCACGATGTGCGCGGCGACCGTGCCCGCGTCCCCGCGCGCGACGGGCCCGGTGAGGGCCGCGTCGCCGGAGCGCAGGGCGTTGTCGAGGGAGGCGCCCAGCAGCGGGCCGAGCATGCGGTCGGGGGCCTCGACGCCCGCCGTGCGCAGCAGCTCCATGGACTGCGCGACCAGGGTGACCAGGTGGTTGGCGCCGAGGGCGAGCGCGGCGTGGTACAGCGGACGCTTGTCCTCGGCGATCCACTCGGGCTCGCCGCCCATCTCGATGACCAGGGCCTCGGCGGCCAGCCTCAGCTCCTCGGGCGCGGTGATGCCGAAGGAGCAGCCGGCCAGGCGCTGGACGTCCACGGCGGTGCCGGTGAAGGTCATCGCCGGGTGCAGGGCCAGCGGCAGGGCGCCGGCCCGCAGCGCCGGGTCCAGGACCCGCGCGCCGTACCGCCCGGAGGTGTGCACGAGCAGCTGGCCCGGCCGCACCGACCCGGTCTCGGCGAGCCCGGCCACCAGACCGGGCAGGGCGTCGTCGGGGACCGTCAGCAGGACCAGTTCGGCGCGCTGGAGGACCTCGGCGGGCGACATGAGCGGCACGTCCGGGAGCAGCGCGGCGGCACGCCGTCTGGAGGCGTCGGAGACCCCGGAGACGGCCACCGGGCGGTGCCCGGCGAGCTGGAGGGACGCGGCCAGGGCGGGGCCCACGCGTCCGGCGCCGACGACGCCTACGGTGAGCCGCGCGGGGCGGTCCTTGGGGTCTGGCTGTGGGGTTGTGTTCACGCGACGGCGGCCTTCCCGTTCCAGTCCGCTCGGGGTACCGGACGATTTCTCGTCATGTTAACGCGATTGGTTCGGGGCACGTCCGGTCGTCCACAGGCTGTGGGTTTCCGCGCGGCGGCGGGGCACACCCCACGCGCGTGTGGGGACGCCCGGCGCGACGTGCGGGAAACCGGGTGACCGCTGCGGCGTCCGCGCGACATGATCCCGGCATGAGCGATACGGCGGGACAGTCGGAGCAGGCGGAACAGGACAGCGTGGCCGAACAGGACGGGCGGGCGGAGCAGGACGAGCGGGCGGAGCAGGACGAGCGGCGGGCCGGGGAGGCGGCCGGGACGGAGCCGGCGGACGAGCCGTCGGCGGAGGCTTCGGCAAAGGAGCG
The DNA here is from genome assembly GCF_044328675.1 of Streptomyces sp. NPDC017890. NCBI lineage: Bacteria > Bacillati > Actinomycetota > Actinomycetes > Kitasatosporales > Streptomycetaceae > Streptomyces > Streptomyces sp. NPDC017890. The sequence goes on along the minus strand of NZ_JBIRHU010000030.1, from coordinate 29,623 downwards.
GGGACGGCGGCTCCGGGACCGGCGCGTGGCCGCCCACCGCGACGCCCGGCGCGTGCTCGCCGGTCCGGGGTTCAGCACGTCCCTGCGCGAGCGGCTCGCCCTGCTGGACTCGGCCGCCGAGCTGTACGACCTCGACGAGCCGACCGACCTGTACGGCAACGGCGTCGTGGAGGCCCTGGAGGAGAAGACCGCCGCCCTCCTCGGCACCGAGGCCGCGGCCTTCTTCCCCACCGGCACCATGGCCCAGCAGGTGGCGTTGCGCTGCTGGGCGGGCCGCACCGGCAGCCCGGTCGTCGCCCTGCACGGCCTCAGCCATCCCGAGAAGCACGAGCGCAACGCCTTCAGCCTGGTCAGCGGCTTGCGCCCGGTGCAGGTGACCAGCGCGCCCCGGCTGCCGACCGCCGACGAGGTGCGCGACTTCGAGGAGCCGTTCGGGGCACTGATGCTGGAGCTGCCGCTCAGGGAGGCCGGTTTCGTACTGCCCACCTGGGAGGAGCTCACCGAGGTCGTCGAGGCCGCGCGGGAGCGGGACGCGGTGGTCCACTTCGACGGCGCCCGCCTGTGGGAGACCACCGTCCGCTTCGGCCGCCCCCTGGCCGAGATCGCGGGCCTCGCGGACAGCGTGTACGTCTCGTTCTACAAGTCCCTCAAGGGCTACGGAGGCGCCGCCCTGGCAGGCCCCCGGACACTGGTCGAGGAGGCGAAGGCCTGGCGGCACCGGTACGGCGGCGCGGTGTTCCAGCAGTTCCCGACGGTGCTGTCGGCACTGGCCGGCCTGGAGCGCGAACTGCCCAGGCTGCCGGAGTACGTGACCCACGCGCGCGTGGTGGCCGCCGCGCTGCGGGAGGGCTTCGCGGCAGCGGGACTGCCGTGGGCGCGGGTGCACCCCGAGACGCCGCACACCCACGAGTTCCAGGTCTGGCTGCCCTACGACGCCGATGTCGTCGGCGAGGCCGCGGTCCGGCAGGGCGAGGAGACGGGGACCATGCTCTTCTCCTGGGGATGGGACACACCGGGCCCCGGGCTCGCGATGACCGAGGTCAGGGTCGAGGAGGAGGGCCTTGAGTGGACGGCGGACGACGTGCGGGCGGCGGTCGCCGACTTCGCGGCCAGGCTGGAACGCTGACCCGCCGCTCGCCGGCCGCCCGGGTCAGCCGAGGACACGCGGCCGCGCGGACCGCCACCGGCGCAGGGCCCGCCGTACCCGGCCGTGCGCCGGGCGGCCGGCGAGGACGGCACGGAACTGGCGGCGGTCGCGCCACTCGCGCACGACCTGCCAGTCGTGGGTGCCTGGCGCGGGTGGCGCGGGCTCGCCGAGCCGCCGGGCGCGGTAGGCGTCGAGGAGGTACTGCTCGGTGATGCTCATGACGGGTCGCCTTCTCGAGGAAAAGTGGGAGTGGGCATCGGGCTCCGCGGCTGCCCCTGTGCCTCCAGGTTGCTGCGGTACGGCCCTCCCGTCGCGCCGATTGACGGCGGGCGTCAATCGGCGGCGGCGGTGTCGGTGGCGGGGTGCACCATGAGGGCATGAGCGTGCGTATCGACATCGCGGGGCTGCGGCCGGAGAGGGTCGCCGTCGTGCCCTCGCCCCTGGCCGAGCTGGGCATGGCGCTGCACGCCCTGTCCGAGCCGGGGCACCACCCGGGTCTGCAGGGCTGGGCGACGGGTGTGACCGCCCGGCTCGACTCTCACCTGGCCGACCGGATGTGCGAGGCCGACTTCCTGTGGCGGTCGACGTTCTCGGACCTGTTCATGCCGTTCGCCGGTGTGCCGGGACGCAGCACGCTGCCCGGAGCCACCCTCGCCGAGGACCTGGACCTGCTCGACAAGCTGTCCGACGAGCAGTTCGTGGACGCGGCGCTGGAGTTCACCTGCGCCCCGCCCTACAGCTCCGGTGGGTCCTCCGCGCTCGTGGACGCCGAGGTGCGCCGGCGCGCGCTGGACGTGGCCGCCGCGCGGGGACCGCAGCAGCTGCGCTTCAGCGAACGGCTGCTGGCCGATCCGCCGTGGGTCCGGAGCTGGCTGCGGCAGTTCGCGCAGGACTGCGACGAGGCGTTCTTCGCGGAGACCTGGTCGCGGCTGCGCCACCAGCTCGCGGCGGACGCCCGCCACAAGACGGACCTGCTGCACCGCAAGGGACTCGCCGAGGCGCTGGCCGCCGTGTCCCCGGCGGTGGCGCTGGACGAGCGCGCCGCGCGGATCACGGTCGACAAGCTGGGAGACGGCCGTTCGGCGACGGCGAACGGCGGGCTCCTGCTCGTCCCGACGAGCCTGGGCTGGCCGCACCTGATGGTCCTGCACCGGCACGACTGGCAGCCGGTGCTGCACTATCCCGTCGCCTCCCCCGAGCTGGCCTCGCCGCCGTCGGTCGAGCAGCTCACGCTGCGGATGACCGCTCTGTCCCACCCGGTCCGGATGCGGATCTGCCGCCATCTGGCCCGCAGCGCGTACACCACGAGCGAGCTGGCGCAGACGCACGGCATGACGGCCCCGGAGATATCCCGGCACCTCGGGGTGCTGAAGAAGGCGGGCCTGATCACCACCCGCCGGCGCGGGCGGTACGTACTGCACCAGCTGGACGTGACGGTGGTGGCCCGGCTGGGCAGCGACTTCCTGGAGGGGATACTGCGCTGAACCGGCCGTGAACCGGCCGCGGACCAACCACCCGGTCACCGGCCGCTGGACAACCGTGGGCCGCCCGCCGGCCGATCGTCGGACCAACGCCGCCCGGTCGCTCAACCACCGTGGGAGCGACCTCAGTCGAACCTGATGTGACGCAGTCCCACGCCCGCCTGCCGCAGCCGTGTCCGCAGCGTGCCCTCGTTGTTGGGCCCGAGGGTGAGTCCAGCGAGCACGGCGATCCGGTCCGCGGTCTTCGGGACCGTCGCGTGGTCCGTCCACAGGTGCTCGGCGAACTCCGGTTCGCCGAGCCGCTCCAGACAGTGGTCGAGCTGCTCCACCGCCCAGCTCTCGCGGCGCAGTCCGGCGTCCTTCCCGGCGACGTACCGCAGGACGGGCCCGAAGCCGCGCACGTGCAGCCGCCGCAGGACGGTCTCGCGTTCGGCGAGGAGGGTGAAGTGGCGGACGTCGTGGCCCAGGTCGCGCAGTCGTCCGACGGTCTCGGCGAAGTGACCGGGATCGGTGACCGTCATGGGCGCGATCACCACACCGTCGTGCTCGGCCAGAGCGAGGTCGAGGACCTCCACGACGCCCTGCCGCCAGGCCGCCAGGTCCCGGAAGTCCGCCCGCAGCCCGGACGGCAGCATGCGGCGCAGGCCGAAGCCGACGTGCTCGGGGTCGCAGACGACGCTGCCCGGGAGCCGGCGCCGTATCTCGTGTGCGGTCTGTGTCTTGCCGCCCCCGAAGGGGCCGTTGATCCACAGGAGCATGCGGGTGACCCTACCGACGCGGGACCCGCTGCGGCACCCGCTGCCGGACTCGTCGCGGCACTCGCGGGCCCCTGCCCGACCTGTCAGCCCGGTCCGCCGCCGGCCCGCACCAGCCCGGTCTCGTAGGCCAGGACCACCACCTGCACCCGGTCGCGCAGGCCGAGCTTGGTCAGGATGCGGCCCACGTGTGTCTTCACGGTCGCCTCGGACAGCACGAGCCGGGCCGCGATCTCCCCGTTGGACAGGCCCTGCGCGACCAGCACCATCACCTCGCGCTCGCGCTCGGTGAGCCGCTGGAGCTCCTTGTGCCGGGGCTCCTGACCGGTGGCCGGCAGCATCGGCGCGAACCGGTCCAGGAGCCGGCGGGTGGTCGAGGGGGCGACCACCGCGTCGCCGCTGTGCACGGAGCGGATGGCGGCGAGCAGCTCGCCGGGCGGCACGTCCTTGAGCATGAAGCCGGAGGCGCCCGCCTTCAGCCCCGAGAAGGCGTACTCATCGAGGTCGAAGGTGGTCAGGATCAGCACCTTCGGCGCGTTCGGGTCGACGCAGATCCGGCTGGTGGTCTCGACGCCGTCGAGCTTGGGCATGCGGACGTCCATCAGGACGACGTCCACGGCGGTGGAGCGCAGCACCTGGAGGGCCTCGACGCCGTCGCCCGCCTCCGCGACGACCTCCATGTCCGGCTGGGCCGCCAGCACCATCCGGAATCCGGTGCGCAGCAGCACCTGGTCGTCGACGAGCATTACGCGGATCGCCATCGGGGCCTCTTCCTTACAGGTGTCAACGCGGTACATGCGTACGGGCGGAATTCTCAGTGTGCGGGTTTCAGCGGCAGCAGCACACTGATGCGGAATCCTCCGCCCTGCCGCGGACCCGCGTCCAGGGTGCCGCCGACCATGCCGACCCGCTCGCGCATGCCGATCAGGCCGTGGCCCTGGCCGTCGTAGCCGCCCTCCTCGTACAGCTCGTGCGGGGCGCCCTTGCCGTCGTCCTCGACGAGCAGCCCGAGCCCGTCGTCGAAGTAGACCAGGCGCACGCTCGCGCCCGCGTTGGGGCCGCCGTGCTTGCGCGTGTTGGTCAGCGCCTCCTGCACGATGCGGTACGCGGTGAGCTCGACGCCGCTGGGCAGCTGCCGCGGAGTGCCCTCGACCTTGAAGTCGACAGGCAGGCCGGAGCCGCGGCATTCCTCGACGAGGTCCTCGATCTGCCGGACGTCGGGCTGGGGGACGTACTCGCCGGCCTCCTGGTGCTCGCCGGTGCGCAGCACGCCGAGCAGGCGGCGCATCTCCGCGAGCGCCTGGCGGCCGGTGGAGGAGATGGTCTCCAGGGCCTTCTTGGCCTGGTCGGGGGCCGCGTCCAGGACGTAGGCGGCGCCGTCGGCCTGCACCACCATCACGGAGACGTTGTGCGCGACGACGTCGTGCAGCTCGCGTGCGATCCGGGCGCGCTCGGCCGCGACCGCGACCTTGGCCTGCGCCTCGCGCTCCCTCTCCAGCCGGGCGGCCCGCTCCTCCAGCTGCGCGAAGTAGGCGCGGCGGGTGCGGATGGAGTCGCCCAGCACCCAGGCGAGGGCGAAGGGCACCCCTTGGAAGACCGTTATGGCGATGTTGGCGCCTATGCCCAGTTCATCGTCGGACCAGCGCAGCTGGGCGAGGGGCGCCGCGCACAGGCCCACGGCCAGCGCGGTACGGGACGCCCAGCGGGCGCCGGTCGCGGCCACGGTGTAGACGACCACGAGGAAGGCGAAGTCGGCCGGCAACGTCGAGACGTCCAGCGCCAGCTGCCCCACGCCGAGCCCGACGGCCAGCAGCAGCATCTTCTCCGCCATCCGCTGACGCAGCGCGATCACGACGCAGAGCAGCACCGTGAAGGTGAGGATCAACGCCGTGGAGTCCGTCCCGGAGCCCCGCGGCTGCGGGGAGGCCACGGACACCACGGAAATCCCGAGCACGACGAGGGCCCAGAAACAGTCGACCCCGGTCGGGTGTCTGCGGAGGAAATCGTAGAGGCGCTGCACGTAACCCAGCGTAGGGAAGCGGAATAGGTGCAGGGGTCAACCGGAGGGCCGATCCGCACCCGCCGCGCATACTCCGCAAGGTGGAGGCTTCGCTCTCCCGTGCGCCTAGCCTGTGCCTGTGACGCGAGGGACAGCAGGGACCCAGGAGGCCTCAGGGGCGGACAAGAACTGGCGGGGCTGGAGGGAAGCCACGCAGGACGCCCTCTACGGACCGGCCGGGTTCTACCGCGGGCCCGAGGGGCCGGCCGGGCACTTCCGCACGTCCGTGCACGCGTCGCCGCTGTTCGCCGGGGCCGTGGCGCGGCTGTTGTGCCGGGTCGACGAGGCGCTGGGGCGGCCCGAGGCGCTGGACTTCGTGGACATGGCGGCCGGGCGGGGCGAACTGGTCACCGGAGTGCTGGCCGCGCTGCCCGCCGATGTGGCCGCCCGCACGCGCGCGTACGCCGTCGAGGTCGCCGGCCGCCCCGACGGGCTGGACCACCGGATCGAGTGGCTCGGCGAACCGCCGTCCGGGGTGACCGGGCTGCTGTTCGCCAACGAGTGGCTGGACAACGTACCGGTGGAGGTGGCGCAGGTGGACCCCGCGGGTGTGGCGCGGCGGGTGCTCGTCCGCAAGGACGGGGCCGAGCGGCTCGGGGAGCCGGTGGGCGGGGCGGAGGCCGAGTGGCTGGCGCGGTGGTGGCCGCTGCCCGGCGAGGAGGGGCTGCGGGCCGAGATCGGGCTCCCCCGGGACACCGCCTGGGCGTCCGCCGTGGCGGCCCTGGACGGGGGCCTCGCCGTGGCCGCCGACTACGCGCACACCGTGGACGCCCGCCCGCCGTTCGGGACGCTCACCGGCTTCCGGGAGGGGCGGGAGACGGCGCCGGTGCCGGACGGGTCGTGCGACATCACCGCGCACGTCGCCCTGGACGCGTGCGCGGCGGCCGACACCACGAGGTGCGCTCCCAAGCGCACGCCCCCGGGCGCGCTCCTGCGCCCGCAGCGCGAGGCTCTGCGCGCCCTCGGCGTCGCGGGCGCGCGTCCCCCGCTCGCGCTGGCCTCCACCGACCCCGCGGCGTACGTACGCGCCCTCGCGGGCGCCTCGCAGGCCGCGGAGCTGATCGCGCCGGGCGGGCTGGGCGACTTCGTGTGGCTGGTCCAGCCGGTCGGGCCCGTCGACGCCGCCGCGCTACTTGTCGATGTCCCCGACCACGAAGAACAGTGACCCCAGGATCGCCACCATGTCCGCGACCAGCGTCCCCGGCAGCAGCTCCCCCAGCGCCTGGATGTTGTTGTACGACGCCGAGCGCAGCTTCAGCCGGTACGGGGTCTTCTCGCCCTTGCTGACCAGGTAGTAGCCGTTGATGCCGAGCGGGTTCTCGGTCCACGCGTACGTGTGGCCCTCGGGCGCCTTCAGCACCTTCGGGAGCCGCTGGTTGACCGGCCCGGGCGGCAGCTCGGCCAGGCGGTCGAGACAGGCGTCGGCCAGGTCGAGGGCGTTGTGCGTCTGCTCCAGGAGGCACTCGAAGCGGGCGAGGCAGTCGCCCTCGGTGCGGGTGACGACCTTCAGGGTGTCCTGGAGTTCGCCGTAGGCGAGGTACGGCTCGTCGCGGCGCAGGTCGAAGTCGACGCCACAGGCGCGGGCGATGGGGCCGCTGACCCCGTAGGCGTGCACGGCCTCGGGGCTCAGGACGCCCACCCCGCGTGTGCGCCCGCGGAAGATCTCGTTGCCGAGCACCAGGTCGTCGAAGACGTCCATGCGCGAGCGCACCGCCGCGACGGCGCCGCGCGCGCGGGTGGCCCATCCGGCCGGCAGGTCCTCCTTGAGGCCGCCGACGCGGTTGAACATGTAGTGCATGCGTCCGCCGGAGACCTCCTCCATGACGTTCTGGAGGACCTCCCGTTCCCGGAAGGCGTAGAAGACCGGGGTGATCCCGCCCAGCTCCAGTGGGTACGACCCGAGGAACATCAGGTGGTTGAGCACGCGGTTCAGCTCCGCGAGCAGCGTCCGCGTCCACACCGCGCGCGTGGGGACCTCCATGCCGAGCATCCGCTCCACGGCGAGGACCACGCCCAGCTCGTTGGAGAACGCCGACAGCCAGTCGTGACGGTTGGCGAGCACGATGATCTGACGGTAGTCACGGGCCTCGAAGAGCTTCTCCGCGCCGCGGTGCATGTAGCCGATCACCGGCTCCGCGCTCGTGATGCGCTCGCCGTCCAGGACGATCCGCAGCCGCAGCACGCCGTGCGTGGACGGGTGCTGGGGCCCGATGTTGAGCACCATGTCGGTGCTCTCCGCGGCACCGCCGATACCGACCATGGTCTCCGTCGTAGGAGTCATGCGCACAGTCTCCCCTACGTACGCTGACTCCATGGAGACGGGGAGCCCTGACGACACGGGCGCTGCGGGGGCGACGGAGGCGGTACGGGGCGAGCCGGAGTGGACCGGCCTGCCGCCGGGACTGCTGCGCATGCGGCGGCTGTTGCTGGTGGTGTGGCTGGGGCTGCTCACGCTCGCCGCGGGCGTGCTGCCCGGGCTGTTCCTGGGCCCCTTCTGGGCGGCCCTGGCACTGCTGCCGCTGGCCCTGACGGTGGGGGGCTGGGTCATGCTGGAGCGCAACTGGCGCTCCTGGCGGTACGCCGAGCGCGCCGACGACCTGCTGATCAGCCGGGGCGTGCTGTGGCGGGAGGAGACCGTCGTCCCGTACGGGCGGATGCAGCTGGTCGAGGTGACCTCCGGCCCGGTCGAGCGCCACTTCGGCCTGGCCAGCGTGCAGCTGCACACGGCCGCCGCCGCGACCGACGCGACCATCCCGGGCCTCGACCCGTCCGAGGCGGAACGCCTGCGCGACCGGCTCACCGAGCTGGGCGAGGCCCGATCGGCGGGGCTGTGACGACGCCCGGGGCAGGGGACGGCCACGGCACCGCACCGGCGGAGGACGGCGCCCGGGGCGGAAACCGCGCCGCGACGCCCGGAAACGACGTCGTCGAGCGGCGGCTGCACCCCGTCACGCCGCTGCGGCGCGCGTGGGCGCCGGTCGCCGTGATCGTCGGGTGGGCCGTGCACGACCCCGACCAGGCGCAGCGCCAGCTGACCCGGCTGACCACGACCCACCTGCTGATCGGGCTCGCCGTACTGATCCCGGCCGCCGCCCTGTACGGCTTCCTGACCTGGTGGTTCACCCACTTCGCGGTGACCGACACGGAGCTGCGCATCCGTACCGGACTGCTGTTCCGGCGCACCGCGCACATCCGGCTCGAACGCGTACAGGCCGTCGACGTCACCCAGCCCCTGCTGGCCCGCGTCGCAGGGGTCGCCAAACTCAAACTCGACGTCATAGGCACCGGCAAGAAGGACGAACTGGCCTTCCTGGGCGCCGACGAGGCCCGCGCGCTGCGCGCCGAGCTGCTCGCCCGCGCGGCCGGCCTCGCGCCGGAGACCGCGCGCGAGGTCGGCGAGGCGCCCTCCCGGCAGCTGCTGCGCGTGCCGCCCGGTGTCCTCGCCGTCTCCCTGCTGCTGACCGGCGCGACCTGGGGCACGCTGATCGCCGCCGTCGCCGTACCGACGCTCCTGTGGCTGGCCACCCACAACCTGTGGACGGTGCTGGCGACCGCCCTTCCCCTGCTGGGCGCCGCGGGCGCGAGCAGCGCGGGCCGGTTCGTCGGGGAGTACGACTGGACGGTGGCCGAGTCCCCCGACGGGCTCCGCATCGACCGAGGGCTGCTGGACCGCACGCACGAGACGGTGCCGCCGGGCCGGGTGCAGACCGTGCGGATCGTGGAGCCGCTGCTGTGGCGGCGCCGGGGCTGGGTACGGGTGGAACTGGACGTGGCGGGGTCGTCGAACTCCGTGCTGCTGCCCGTCGCCCCGCGCGAGATCGCGGAGTCGGTCGTCGCGCGCGTCCTGCCCGGGGTGAGCGTGCCGGCAGGCCCGGAACTGTCGCGCCCGCCGCGCCGGGCAGCGCGGTGCAGGCCGCTGTGGTGGCGCGGTTACGGGCTCGCCGTCACCGACGCGGTCTTCGCCGCCCGGTACGGGCTGCTGCGCCGCAGGCTGGCGCTGGTGCCGCACGCCAAGGTGCAGAGCGTCCGCGTCACACAGGGGCCCTGGCAACGGGTGCTGGGGCTGGCCGACGTACGGGTGGACACGGGAGCGAACAAGACCGTGACCGCTCGGCTGCGCGACGCCGAAGAGGCGGCGCGGCTGCTGCGGGACCAGGCGGAACGCTCCCGGACCGGACGGCGGGACGCACTGCCGGACCGGTGGATGGCCTGAGGCCCTGCCGGCCGGCCTCGGCCGGTCTCGTCGGACAGCGGCCGGTGTCAGGACACCGCGCTGCGCAGCCCCTGTACGTCGATCTGCTCCGTCTCGTCGTGGGCCGTCAGGTCGATCACCTGGCCCACCTCCCGGGACTCCTCCCCGGACGGCTTGAAGGCGGCCTCCGCCTCGGCCTTGTGCAGGGCGAGGGCCTCCTGGCCGACCACGTCGGCGAGATCCTCGTTCTGGACGGCCTCGAGGGCGTCGGGCGACGACGACGCGTCCTCGGGGTTCTTCGTGCCGAAGAAGTCGAAGCCGCCCTCGACCACCGGACGCCGCGCCGGAACAGTCGGTACGACGGCCACCGCGGTCGGCACCGTGAAGTGCCCGGCGGCCTGCCGGGTGGGCTGGTCGGGACGACCGGGCCGCTCGGCACGCTCGGGACGCTCGTCGGACTGGTCGGGCCGGCCGGACCGTTCGGACTGTTCGGGCCCATCGGGCCCATCGGGCCGCTCGTCGGGCCGAGTCGCCTCGGAGACGGCGGTGCGCTCGTGTCCGTCGGCCGTCTCGGACCGCCCCTGTGTCTGGTCCTCCCGCGCTGTCCCGGCCGCCGCCGCGCTCTCGCCGCCGCCGTCTCCACCGCCGTCCCCGTCGTCGCCACCGTCGCCGGAGTCACCACCGTCGTCGTCGGGGTCACCGCCGCCGTCGTGGTCGCCACCGTCCGGACCGGCGGGCGTGTCCTCGCCGAACCGGGCCAGTGCCGCGTGCGCCCGCAGGAACAGTCGTGAGCCCGCGGGAGAGAAGACGGCGGGAGCCTCCCCGGCGGCCTCCTCGGCGCCCCCTCCGACGACTTCGGAGACCTCTTCGGAGACCTCTTCGGGGACCTCTACGGTGACGTCGGAGACCTCCTCGGTGGCCGACGCGTCCGCGGTGGCCGTTTCCCGCGCCGGTGCCGGTCGCGCCGCCGGCAGCGCGGGCGCCTGCGGCACGGCCTCGATCTCCAGCAGGCGGCGGCCCTCCAGCGCACTGGCGCGCTCGGTCTCCGCCGTGGCGTAGCGCCGCAGCAGGGAGGCGTGCTCGTTGCGCAGCCCCGCCAGCTCCGTGCGCTTCGCCCGCAGCCGGTGCTCCAGCTTCGCGCGCAGCTCGCGCGACTCCTCCAGGTCGGACTCCAGTTCGGCGACCCGTTCCTCGTAACGCCACTCGTCGCTCGCCCGCGCGCGCGTGAGGTCGGCGACGCGCCTTCCCGCCTGCGTGTCCCAGTGGCGCATGACGACCGCGCCGACGACGGCCGTCACCGCGGCGGCCGCGGCCAGCGAGCGCAGGATCATCGCTTCGCTGAACACCCAGGGGCCGAGGGCGCAGACGACGGAGACGCCTGCGATCGCCGACGGAGGAAGCAGCCTGTGCAGGGGCGGGGAATGGCGGTGACGTCCACGTGGCATGGCCAGAAACTTACCGCGCGTAGGCGAATCTTGGCGCCCCGGCCCGTAAAAACACAGCCATCTCCGATGTGTTCGCACGCAACGGGAATCCACATGCCCGCCGGCGGGCGAATTACTCCAAGATCATTTATGTGTGTGCACGCCGGACCGCTCGCCGGACCGCTCGCCGAGCCGCCCACTGAGCCACTGCAGCGTCGCGGGAATCTCGCGCCGCCAGGTATTGAAGTTGTGCCCGCCGCTTTCCAGGATGATCGACGAGATGCGCGTCGGCTTCTTGTCCTTCACCTGCTCAATGAACTTCAGGGTGTCCTTGTAGTTCGTCTCGCCGGACTCGCTGCTGGTGACGAGCAGCGAAGTGTCGGGCGCGGGCATGTTCTTGAGATACCACCACAGGTCGGCCCGGTTCTTCCGTTCCTCGTCGCCCTGGAAGAGATCGCCCGTGGTGGGATCACTGGGCGCGTCGTAGTACGCGGAGAGGCCGGCCCCGGCGGCGTACACGTCGGGATGGTGCAGGGCGAGCTTCAGGGCGCAGTAGCCACCGGTCGAGTTGCCGACGACTCCCCAGCTTCCCGGCCCCCGGTCCACCCGGTAATGAGCCGTCACCGCCTCGGGAAGATCCTTCGCGAAGAACGACTCCGTCTGCGGGCCACCCGGCACGTCCACGCACTCCGTGTCGCGCGGCGGCGCAACCGTGGGCCGCAGCATCACCAGGATCATCGGCCGCATCCGGCCGGCCTCGGCCAGGTCGAGTGCCGTGCGGGGATAACGCAGCTTGTCCACCAGGGCCTCGGCCGTCCCCGGGTAGCCGGTCAGGACGACGGCCGCGGGAAACGTACGGGTGCGGTGGCTCGCCCGGAAGTACTCCGGCGGCAGGTAGACGTACGCGGGCGTCGCGATGCGCGTCGTACGGCCGACGATCCGTATCTCGTGGATCCGCCCGGTGGCCTCGGGCCGCGCCCCGCCCGCCCGCGTGACCCGCCGGTCGCCGACGACCCGGAGCGGACCGCCGGCGTCGTCGGCCGAGTGGTCGACGACCACGCCCTGTCCGTTCTCCCGGCCGAACAGGTCGGCCCAGCTGCCGTAGAACCCGAAGGACTGGTTGGCGACCAGGCCGACCGCGGCGAAGACCGCCAACTGGGTGGCGAACAGCAGGCCCACCCGCCCCAGCACGGCCCGCCAGGTACGCCGGGCCAGCCGTGGCCACAGCCACACCGTGCCGGCGAACAGCAGCACGCCGGCCAGGACCGCCAACGCCAGCACCTTGTCGCTCGTGAGACCCATGCGTCGCTACCTGCCTGCGCTTTCCGTACGTCACGTCCGTTCGGGCCATCCGCCCGGACCACCGCCCTTCGCACCCCTCGCGCTCCGCGGCCTTTCCGATCGCGGGAGTGAACCTCTCCCACCAAGTCACCGTCCTAGAGGGCGCAATGTCGCCGGATGCCCGAAACGGGCCCGGATCCACGGTCTCTCGCAGAACTACGGGTGCGATGTCTGTCAGGACAGATGAGGAAATGTCGGGTGGGGTTCCAGCGAAGCCCGCCAGCGTACGTCGGGTGCCGCGCGGCCCTCGCCCGGAGGCCGTGCCCCTCCTCGTCGGCCGCGCCTGCGCACTCGTGGGCCTGCTGGACATCGCCGCCGGCGTCTTCCCGCGCTTCCGGCACAGCCGTATGCACGCCCTCGCCGAGGTACTGCCCGGCGCGTTCGGCCCGTTCGCGGCGGCGCTCTCGCTCAGCGCCGGGGTGCTGTTGCTGCTGCTCGCCCACGGGCTCAAGCGCCGCAAGCGGAGGGCGTGGCGGGCGGCCGTGGCCCTGCTGCCGCTCGGCGCCGTCGCACAGTTCGCGTACCGGCACTCGCTCGCCGGGGTGCTGATCTCGCTCGCGCTGCTCCTGCCCCTGCTGCGGCACCGGGACCAGTTCGCGGCACTGCCCGACCCGCGCAGCCGGTGGCGGGCGCTCGCCAACGTCGTACTCATGGGCGCCGGTTCCCTCTCCCTCGGGCTGGTCGTCGTCAACGCCCACCCGCACCACATGGTCGGCGAGCCGAGCCTGGCCGACCGCATCACGCACGTGCTGTACGGCCTGTTCGGCGTCGAGGGACCGGTCGACTACCGGGGCGACACCTCCTGGACGGTCGCCTTCTCCCTCGGCGCCCTCGGCCTGCTCACCGCGATCACCACCATCTACCTGGCCCTCCGCCCCGAACACCCCGCCGCCCGCCTCACCGAGGACGACGAGGTCCGGCTGCGCGCCCTGCTGGCCAGGCACGGCGGCCGGGACTCCCTCGGCCACTTCGCGCTGCGCCGCGACAAGGCCGTCGTCTTCTCCCCCAGCGGCAAGGCCGCGGTCACCTACCGCGTCGTCTCCGGAGTGATGCTCGCCAGCGGCGACCCGATCGGCGACGTCGAGGCCTGGCCGGGCGCCATCGAACGCTTCATGGACGAGGCCCGCGCGCACTCCTGGACGCCCGCCGTCATGGGCTGCTCCGAGACCGGTGGCGAGGTCTGGACCCGCGAGACCGGGCTCGACGCCCTCGAACTGGGCGACGAGGCGGTGGTGGACGTCGCGGATTTCTCCCTCGCCGGCCGCGCGATGCGCAACGTGCGTCAGATGGTCAAACGCATCGAGCGCGCCGGTTACGAGACCCGGGTACGGCGCGTGGCCGACCTCGGTGACGCCGAACTGGACCGCGTCCGCCGCGCCGCCGACGACTGGCGCGGCACGGACACCGAGCGCGGCTTCTCCATGGCACTGGGCCGCATCGGCGACCCCGCCGACGGCGACTGCCTGATCGCCACCGCGCACAAGCAGGACGCCGAGCCCGGCGAGTACGGCGACCTGAAGGCGGTCCTGCACTTCGTACCGTGGGGCGCCGACGGCGTCTCCCTGGACCTGATGCGCCGCGACCGCGCTGCCGACCCGGGCATGAACGAGCTGCTGATCGTGGCCGCGCTCCAGGCCGCGCCGAAACTGGGCATCGCGCGCGTCTCGCTGAACTTCGCCATGTTCCGCGCGGCGCTCGCGCGCGGCGAGAAGATCGGCGCGGGGCCGGTGTTGCGGGCGTGGCGCGGACTGCTGGTGTTCCTCTCCCGCTGGTTCCAGATCGAGTCCCTGTACAAGTTCAACGCGAAGTTCCGGCCCCGGTGGGAGCCCCGCTTCGTCGTCTACCGCGCCTCCGCCGACCTGCCCCGCATCGGCTTCGCCGCCATGCAGGCCGAGGGCTTCGTCACGCTCACGGTGCCGCTGCCGCGCTTCCTGCGGCGCCGGACGCCCGTACGCCGGCCCTGCGCGCACCGGGTGACCGAGCGGGACGCCCGGGCGGCGTGACCGCCGGATGCTGCGCGGCCACGACGCCGAGGAGGCACTGCGCACCACCCGAGCACGGCTCTCGCCGCCCGAGCACGGCCCCCGCACCACCCGAGCACGGCTCTCGCCGCCCTGCGGTGCGCCGTGCCGCCCCCGCCCCGGCAGCGCTCCACCGAGCCCGCACAGGCCGCCGCGGGCACCCCGCCCACTGGGCCTAGGCTGAACACATGAGCAAGCAGACCGGCCGCCGCCACCTCGCGGGACTGACCGTATGGGACCGCTGCGCGGTCATGGGGGTCGTCAACGTGACTCCCGACTCCTTCTCCGACGGCGGCCGCTTCTTCGACACCACCGCCGCCATCAAGCACGGCCTCGACCTGGTCGCCGAGGGGGCCGACCTGGTGGACGTCGGCGGCGAGTCCACCCGTCCCGGCGCGACCCGCGTCGACGAGGACGAGGAGCTCAGGCGTGTGGTCCCGGTCGTGCGCGGACTGGCCTCCGAGGGCGTCACGATCTCCGTCGACACCATGCGCGCCTCGGTCGCCGAACAGGCCCTCGCGGCCGGCGCCGCCCTGGTCAACGACGTCAGCGGCGGCCTCGCCGACCCCCGGATGATCCCGGTCGTCGCCGACGCCGACGCCCCCTTCGTCGTCATGCACTGGCGCGGCCTGCTGGAGGGCGGCAACGTCAGGGGCACCTACGACGACGTCGTCACCGAGGTCATGGACGAGCTGCAGGCGCGCGTGGAGGCGGTCGTCGAGGGCGGCGTCGCGCCCGACCGCGTCGTCGTCGACCCCGGCCTCGGCTTCTCCAAGGACGCCGAGCACGACCTCGTCCTCCTCGCCCACCTCGACCGCCTCCTCGGTCTCGGCCACCCGCTGCTCGTCGCCGCCTCACGCAAGCGGTTCCTCGGCCGGGTGCTCGCCGGACCGGGAGCCGCCCCGCCCCCCGCGCGCGAGCGCGACGCGGCCACCGCCGCCGTCTCCGCACTCGCGGCGCACGCCGGCGCGTGGGCCGTACGCGTGCACGAGGTACGCGCCACGGCCGACGCCGTACGGGTCGCACGCGCCGTCGAGGGAGCGCGCACAGCGGGCCAGGTCCCGGATTCAGGCGTGGAGGCGGGCTCGGGCTCGGGCTCAGGCGTGGAGGCGGGCTCGGGCTCGGGCTCAGGCTCGGAAGGAACCCGGTGAACACCCCCCACACCGACGTCGAACAGGTCGAGGCCGCCAACACCGCCTTCTACGAGGCACTGGAGCGGGGCGACTTCGAGCAGGTGTCCGAGTTCTGGCTCACGCCGTCCGACCTGGGCATCGACGAGTCGTTCCACGACCCGGCGGACGCCGGCGTGATCTCCTGCGTGCACCCCGGCTGGCCGGTGCTCACCGGCCGCGGCGAGGTCCTGCGCTCGTACGCGCTGATCATGGCGAACACCGACTACATCCAGTTCTTCCTCACCGACGTACACGTCTCCGTGACAGGCGACACCGCCCTGGTGACCTGCACCGAGAACATCCTCAGCGGCGGCCCCGCCCCCGAGGGCGGCGACGAGCTCGGCCCGCTCGTCGGCCAGCTCGTGGTCGCCACCAACACGTTCCGGCGCACGCCGTCCGGCTGGAAACTCTGGTCGCACCACGCTTCCCCCGTGCTGACCGAGACCGACGACGAGGACGGCGAGGACACACCTCCCTGACCCTGGAGAACCAAGAAGTGGTTGGAATCACGGACCGGCGGGTATGGGCGGCTACCAACCCGTGATCCACCGGGGCCGCCAGGGGAAACACACGGTGAAACCTCCTGGCCTCCGCCAGGGCTCACACCCCCCGTGGCCCGGCACTGTCAGTGCCCGCGGGTAGATTCGACTGAGGCCGGCGTACCGCCCGCACGTGGTACGGACCGGCCGGGACCGACGACTGCAGGAGTGATTCGCGTGGATCGTGTCGCGCTGCGCGGCCTCAAGGCCCGCGGGCACCACGGTGTGTTCCCCAAGGAACGCGAGGACGGGCAGACCTTCCTCGTGGACATCGTCCTTGGCCTGGACACCCGGCCGGCCGCGGCCGACGACGACCTGGCGAAGACCGTGCACTACGGCATCGTGGCCGAGGAGGTCGTGGCCGTGGTCGAGGGCGAGCCCGTCAACCTGGTCGAGACGCTCGCCGAGCGCATCGCCCAGGTCTGCCTGAAACACGAAGGGGTCGAGGAGGTCGAGGTATGCGTCCACAAGCCGGACGCGCCGATCACCGTCCCGTTCGACGACGTGACCGTCACCATCATCCGGAGCCGTGTATGAGCGCCCCCTTCGCCCAGGGTCCCAGCGACCCGACCGTACAGCCGGTACCCGCCTCCGTCATCGAGCAGGTCGATGCCGCCGACACCACGCTGTCCAATCCCAAGCGCGCGGTGATCGCCCTCGGCGCCAACCTCGGCAACCGCCTGGAGACCCTCCAGGGCGCCATCGACGCCCTGGAGGACACCCCGGGCGTGCGGGTCAAAGGGGTCTCGCCGGTGTACGAGACGGAGCCCTGGGGCGTCGCCCCCGACAGCCAGCCCTCGTACTTCAACGCGGTCGTGGTCGTGAAGACCACCCTGCCCCCGTCCTCCCTGCTGGAGCGGGCGCACGCCGTCGAGGAGGCCTTCCACCGCGTCCGCGACGAGCGCTGGGGCCCGCGCACCCTCGACGTCGACATCGTCGCCTACGCCGACGTCGTCTCCGACGACCCGCAGCTCACCCTGCCCCACCCGCGCGCCCACGAACGCGCCTTCGTGCTCGCCCCCTGGCACGACGTGGACCCCGAGGCCCAGCTGCCGGGACACGGCCCGGTCGCAGACCTCCTGGAGTCCGTCCCCCGGGACGGCATCGCGCCCCGCGCCGACCTGGAACTCCGGCTGCCCGAGTAGTCGTTAAGGTCGACAAGGTCAGGACGACCGAGCAGGGGAACCGAAGGGACACCGGGACACCGTGAAAGAGTTGCGCATCAGGGTGCTGGCCGGCGTGTTCGTGGTCGCCGGGATCCTGTCCTGGGCGGGCGCCCGCCTGTGGAACTCGATCGGGACCCTCCCGAGCGTCCCCTTGGCCGCCCCCGTCGTGCTCGCCCTGATCGCCGTGATCCTGCTGGCCACGGCGCTCTCGATCCGCGCCCGTCTCAAGGCCCAGCGGGAGCGTGTCCCGGACGCCAAGGGCGTCGACCCGATGATGGCGGCCCGCGCGGTCGTCTTCGGCCAGGCCAGCGCCCTGGTCGCCGCCCTGGTCGCCGGCATGTACGGCGGCACGGGCGCCTTCCTGCTGGAGTACCTCGACGTCCCGGCCCGCCGCGACCAGGCGTTCTACGCCGGCTTCTCGGTCGTGGCGGGGATCGCCGTCATAGCGGCCGCGATCTTCCTGGAGCGCGTCTGCAAGCTCCCCGACAACGACGACGAGGACACCCCGGGCACGGCCACGGCAGCCTGATCCGCCGCCGCGCCGGCCTCGGCGGCCCGCCCCGCCCTCGGACGGGCGCCCACCACGCGGAACCTGTCGGTATCCCGACGCCTTTCGGTACCCCGGCACCTGTCGGCACTCCGCCCGGCGTCAGCGGGCCATGATCAGGCTCATCGCCTCGTTGCGCGTGGCCACGTCGCGCAGCTGGCCGCGCACCGCCGAGGTCAGGGTCTTGGCACCGGGCTTGCGGATGCCGCGCATCGACATGCACATGTGCTCGCACTCCACGACGACGATCACCCCGCGCGGCTCGAGGATCTCCATCAGGGAGTCCGCGACCTGCGTGGTGAGTCGTTCCTGCACCTGCGGGCGGCGGGCGTAGACGTCCACGAGACGGGCCAGCTTGGACAGGCCCGTGATCTTGCCGTTGGTGGACGGGATGTAGCCGACGTGCGCCACGCCGCGGAACGGCACCAGGTGATGCTCACAGGTCGAGAACACCTCGATGTCCTTCACGAGGACCATCTCGTCGTGCCCGAGGTCGAACGTCGTCGTCAGTACGTCCTCGGGCTCCTGCCACAGGCCCGCGAATATCTCCTTGTACGCCCGCGCCACCCGTGCGGGCGTCTCCCTCAGACCCTCGCGGTCCGGGTCCTCACCGACCGCGATGAGCAGCTCGCGTACGGCGTTCTCGGCCCGCTTCTCGTCGAACTCGCCGATCTGGCCCTCGCCGTCCAGCGTCACGGGGTCGGTCATCTGGTGCCTCGTTCCTGTCCTGTCCTGCGGTCGGCATACGGAAATGCCACGCCCCCCAAGGCTAGAACCTGGGGGGCGTGGCATACATTCCGGGCCTGGTGGGGCCGCCGGGAGTGGCCGGGTCAGCTCTCCGGGCGGTCCTCCGGGGCTCGTTCCGGTGCCGGAGCCGGCTCCGCCGTGGTGCTCTTGGCGGTGGAGATCGCCGCCGTGGCGCCGTTCGCTCCGTTCGTCAGGGCGAGCTCCTTCGGGGAGAGCACCGGCGGACGGGTCGAGGGCGTGCGGCGGGAGGAGCCGGTCCAGGCGGGCCGGGCCGGACGCTTGACGATCTGGGCGAAGATCTCGGCGATCTCCTCCTTGCCGAGCGTCTCCTTCTCCAGCAGCGCGAGCACGAGGTTGTCGAGGACGTCGCGGTTCTCGACCAGGATCTCCCAGGCCTCGTTGTGCGCCGTCTCGATGAGCTTCTTGACCTCTTCGTCGACCAGCGCGGCGACCTCTTCCGAGTAGTCGCGCTGGTGGGCCATCTCGCGCCCGAGGAACGGCTCGCTGTTGTCGCCGCCGAACTTGATCGCGCCGAGACGCTCGGTCATGCCGTACTGCGTGACCATCGCGCGGGCCACACCGGTGGCCTTCTCGATGTCGTTGGCAGCACCGGTCGTCGGGTCGTGGAAGACCAGTTCCTCGGCCGCGCGGCCGCCCAGCATGTAGGCGAGCTGGTCGAGCATCTCGTTGCGCGTGGTCGAGTACTTGTCCTCGTCCGGGAGCACCATCGTGTAGCCGAGGGCCCGGCCCCTGGACAGGATCGTGATCTTGTGGACCGGGTCGGAGTTGGGTGAGGCCGCCGCGACCAGGGCGTGTCCGCCCTCGTGGTACGCGGTGATCTTCTTCTCCTTGTCCGACATGATCCGGGTCCGCTTCTGCGGGCCCGCGACCACACGGTCGATCGCCTCGTCCAGCATGTGGTTGTCGATCAGCTTCTGGTCGCTGCGGGCCGTCAGCAGGGCGGCCTCGTTCAGCACGTTGGCCAGATCGGCACCGGTCATGCCGGGGGTGCGTCGGGCGACGGCGGACAGGTCGACGTCGGGGGCGACCGGCTTGCCCTTCTGGTGGACCTTGAGGATCTCCAGACGGCCCTGCATGTCCGGGCGGTCGACGGCGATCTGCCGGTCGAAGCGGCCGGGGCGCAGCAGCGCCGGGTCGAGGATGTCCGGGCGGTTCGTCGCGGCGATGAGGATCACGCCGCCCTTGACGTCGAAGCCGTCCATCTCGACGAGCAGCTGGTTCAGGGTCTGCTCGCGCTCGTCGTGACCGCCGCCGAGGCCGGCGCCGCGGTGGCGGCCGACCGCGTCGATCTCGTCGACGAAGACGATCGCCGGGGCGTTCGCCTTGGCCTGCTCGAACAGGTCACGGACCCGGGAGGCACCGACGCCGACGAACATCTCGACGAAGTCGGAACCGGAGATCGAGTAGAACGGCACGCCCGCCTCGCCCGCGACGGCACGCGCGAGCAGGGTCTTGCCGGTGCCGGGCGGGCCGTACAGCAGCACACCCTTGGGGATCTTGGCGCCGACGGCCTGGAACTTGGCCGGCTCCTGGAGGAACTCCTTGATCTCGTGGAGCTCCTCGACGGCCTCGTCCGAACCGGCGACGTCGGAGAACGTCGTCTTGGGCGTGTCCTTGGTGATGAGCTTGGCCTTGGACTTGCCGAAGTTCATGACGCGGGAGCCGCCGCCCTGCATCTGGTTCATCAGGAAGAGGAAGATGACCACGATGAGGACGAAGGGGAGCAGGGTGATCAGGAGCCCGACGAACGGGTTCTGCTTCGACGGCGACACCGTGTAGCCGTCGGGGATCTGCTTGTCCTGGTACTTGTTCTGCAGCGTGTTGGCGATGTCGACGCCCTGGTCGCCGATGTAGCTCGCCTGGATCTTCGAGCTGCCCTTGACCTTTTCGCCGTCCTTGAGCTGAACCTTGATGTTCTGCTCGTCGCCGGTGGTCAGCTTGGCCGACTCGACCCTGTTGTCGTTGATCGCCTGGACGACCTGGCCAGTGTCAACCGTCTTGTAGCCGCCGGACGAGCCGACGACCTGCATCAACACGACCACGGCAAGGACGGCCAGCACGATCCACATGATTGGCCCACGGAAGTATCGCTTCACGTCCATCCACACGGAGCGGTGGCGCCCCGTCCCTCCTGCCATAGTGAGTTTGATAAGACAGTTCTTCTGACGGTACCCCAGCGCGGCGGCCCTCAGCCGCACGGGACCGCTGGCGTCCCGTCTGCATGCTCCAACGGCGCGGGGGCCTCCGGGGTTCCCGGTAGCCCCCCGAAACGCCGTGGCGCCCGCTACGGGGCCGCGTCAGCCGCCGTAGACGTGGGGCGCGAGCGTACCGACGAACGGGAGGTTGCGGTACTTCTCCGCGTAGTCGAGGCCGTAGCCGACGACGAACTCGTTGGGGATGTCGAAGCCGACCCACTCCACGTCGATGGCGACCTTCGCGGCGTCGGGCTTGCGCAGCAGCGTGCACACCTTGAGGGAGGCGGGCTCGCGCGAGCCGAGGTTGGAGATCAGCCAGGACAGGGTCAGGCCGGAGTCGATGATGTCCTCGACGATCAGGACGTGCCTGCCCTTGATGTCGGTGTCGAGGTCCTTGAGGATCCGCACCACGCCGGAGGACTGGGTGCCCGCCCCGTACGAGGACACCGCCATCCAGTCCATGGTGACGGGGGTGGACAGCGTGCGCGCCAGGTCGGCCATGACCATCACGGCGCCCTTGAGCACGCCGACGATGAGCAGGTCCTTGCCCGCGTACTCCGCGTCGATCTTCGCGGCCAGCTCGGCCAGCTTCGCGTCGATCTCTTCCTTGGTGATGAGTACCTTCTCGAGGTCGGCACCCATGTCGTTCGCGTCCACCCGCATCACTTTCGGTCGTCCCACCGGCCACTCCGGAACGTCCCGGTGATCCGTACGCGGATCGGTGGGAGGGTCCGGATTCAGCCTTGCCGAATCACCAGTCTGCCACCCTGGCGCTGGGCGACGACTTTGCCGGGCAGGTTGATGGCCCCCTGACCGCGCCAGCCGGTGATCAGCCGGTCGACTTCCTCGAGGTGGCGGGCGAACAGCGCGCCCGCGGGAGCACCGGCCTCGATGGCGGCACGGCGCAGGATGCGGCGGCGTACGGCGGGCGGGAGGGCGTAGAGCTTGGCGCACTCCAGTACACCGGTGGCGTCCCGGACGCCGGGCTCGGCCTGGCGGGCCCAGGTGTCGAGGGCGTCGGCGTCGTCCCGGGAGAGTTGGGCCGTACGGGCGAGGGCCTCGACGACACCCTTTCCGAGCGCCTTCTCCAATGCGGGCAAGCCCTCGTGCCGCAGCCTGGAACGCGTGTACGCGGGGTCGGCGTTGTGCGGGTCGTCCCAGACGGGCAGGGACTGGACCATGCAGGCCTTGCGGGCGGTCTGCCGGTCGACCTGGAGGAAGGGGCGGCGGTAACGGCCGTCGGCCCCCGAGACCGCGGCCATGCCCGACAGGGAGCGGATGCCGGAGCCGCGGGCGAGGCCCAGCAGGACGGTCTCGGCCTGGTCGTCGCGGGTGTGGCCGAGCAGGACGGCGGCGGCGCCGTGGCGGGCGGCGGCGGCGTCCAGGGCCGCGTAGCGGGCGTCGCGGGCGGCGGCTTCGGGCCCTCCCGCGCGGCCGACGGTGACGGCGCTGGCCTCGACGGGGTCCAGGCCGAGTTCGCGCAGGCGCAGGACGACCTCTTCGGCGCGCAGGTCGGAGCCGTTCTGCAGGCCGTGGTCGACGGTGACGCCGCCGGCGCGGATGCCGAGCCGGGGGGCCTCGAAGGCGAGGGCGGAGGCGAGCGCCATGGAGTCGGCGCCGCCGGAGCACGCCACGAGCACGAGCGGCGACGGCGGGCGCTCGGCTGTGCGGTCGGCGGCCGTCGCGGCGGCGACACCGGCCGTGGTGTGCAGTTCGGTGAGGATGTCGTGGAGGACGCGGCGGACCGCCAGGCGTATCGCCGCGACCGCAGGATGGGGACCCATGTCCGGTGCCCTTCATGAAGTTTTCGGGGATGAGCCCGAGATTCGGTCACGCAGAGTATGTAGATGGTGACAGAAACGGGCCGTTCCCCGAGCATCGCACGCCTGTCGAAGGCTCACGGTCCCTCGGACGGGTGATTGAAGGGGCGTTTGCCTGCCGTCGGCCGGATTCGTTTCACGCCCCGACCGCGCGGCTCACGACTCCGGTTTGCGGTGCACCCGCGCGATCCAGTCCGCCGGTTTGGCGATCTCCGACTTGGTGGGGAGGGTGTTGGGCGAGGTCCAGACGCGGTTGAAGCCGTCCATGCCGCACTCGTCGACGACGGCCCGCACGAAGCGCTCGCCGTCCCGGTACTGGCGGAGCTTGGCGTCCATGCCGAGCAGTTTGCGCAGCGCCAGGTCCAGGCGGGAGGCGCCCTTGGCGCGGCGCTGCTGGAACTTCTCGCGGATCTCCCCGACGCTCGGCACGACCGCCGGGCCCACCCCGTCCATCACGAAGTCGGCGTGGCCCTCCAGGAGGGACATCACGGCGGTGAGCCGGCCGAGGACCTCCCGCTGGGCCGGTGTCTGCACCAGCTCGACCAGGGAGCGGCCGCCGTCGTCCTCCTCCCCCTCGGGCCGGCCCCCGGCGAGTGTCTGGGCGGCCTCGCGGACGCGCTCCAGGACGGTCATGGGGTCGACGTCGGTCTCCGCGAGGAACGACTGGATTTCGCCCTCCAGGTGGTCGCGCAACCAGGGCACCGCGGTGAACTGCGTGCGGTGCGTCTCCTCGTGCAGACACACCCACAGGCGGAAGTCGTGGGGCTCGACGTCGAGTTCGCGCTCCACGTGCACGATGTTCGGGGCGACGAGCAGGAGCCGGCCGCCGCCGTTCGCACCGGCGGGCAGCTCGCGGGTGGCCGGGGCGAAGGTCTCGTACTGACCGAGGACGCGGGAGGACAGGAACGACAGCAGCATGCCCAGCTCCACGCCGGTGACCTTGCCGCCGACGGCGCCGAGGACCGCGTTGCCCGCGCTGCTGCCGCGCCGCTCCTGCATCTTCCCCAGCAGGGGCCCCAGGATCTCCCGGAACCCGGCGACGTTCGCCCGGACCCAGCCGGGGCGGTCGACGACGAGGACGGGGGTGTCGTGGGCCTCTTCGGTGGCCAGACGAGTGAAGCCCCGGACGTGTTCCTCCGAGGCTTTGGCGTGGCGGCGGAGTTCCGCGACGATGGCCCTGGCCTCGTCGCGGCTCACCTCGGGGCCCGGCCGTACGAGCCGGGTCGCGGTCGCCACCGCGAGATTCCAGTCGACCATGCCGGAAGATGCGCCGATGCTCGTCATCCCTCAACCGTACGTGAGCGCTGCCGCTGGGGGCAGGCTGTGGCGGGCGGTGGGGTGGTGGCCGGCCGGTGCCGGAGCGGCGTGCGGACGGGTGCGCGGCCCGGCGCCGCGGTGCCGCCGCTCCCCGGACGGTCGGGGGGTCATGCGCAGCCGCAGGACACCAGGGTCGTCGCCGCCCGGTCCAGGGCCGTCTGGGCCGACCACGCGTCCGTCGTGCCGGAGGCCAGGAAGGCGAAGCCCAGGAGGCGGCCTTCGGCGGTGACCACGGTGCCGGCGAGGGTGTTGACGCCCCTCAGGGTGCCGGTCTTCGCGCGTACGAGGCCGGCCGCGCCGTCCGTGTAGCGGCTGGACAGCGTGCCGGTGAAGCCGGCGACGGGGAGGCCGGTGAGGACCGGGCGGAGTTCGGGGCGGGCCGGGTCGGCCGCCTCGGCGAGCAGCGCGGTGAGCAGGTCGGCGGTGATCCGGTCGGTGCGGTCCAGGCCGCTGCCGTCGTGGAACCGCGTGCCGCGCACGGGCAGGCCGAGCCGCTCCAGACGGGCCGGGAGGGCGGCCGAGACCCCGTCGAAGCCGGCGGGCTCACCGGTCGCCAGGGCGGTGTGCCGGGCCAGGGCCTCGGCGAGGTCGTTGTCGCTGTCGGTCAGCATCCGCTCGACCAGGGCCGACACCGGGGGCGAGGAGACGGTGGCGAGGGTCTCCGCGCGTTCCGTGGCCTTGGAGGGGCCGGGCGGCGACGCGGTGACGCCGTGCTGCTCCAGGAAGCCGGCGAAGGCACGGGCGGCGTCGGCGGCCGGGTCGTCCTCGCGCGTGACGGGGCCGCTGGTGGAGTCGTCCGTGCGGGCCTCGTCGGCCATCAGGGCGGTGACGAGGGCGAGGTTCTCGTTCACCCCGATCGGGTGGGTCTCCTCACCGGCATAGAGCGTCGTGTCGTACGACAGCGTCACCTTGCGCACGTCCCGCTTCTTCAGGGCCGCGGCGGTCTTCCCGGCGAGGGTGCGCAGGCTCGCGAGGTCTGCCCCGCTCCCGGTCCCGCCCGGGCGCAAGGCGCCCCCGTCGTCCTCGCGCGCGGTCAGGGTGGGGTCGCCGCCGCCGACCAGGACGACTTCGCCGGTGTCGGCCTCCAGGGCGGTGCGGGTGGTGAGGCGGTGGTCGGGGCCGAGGGCGGTGAGGGCGGCGACCGCGGTGGCGATCTTCGTGGTGGAGGCGGGCGTGAGGGGGACGTCGGCGTCGAGGCCGTAGAGGCGCTCGCCGGTGGTGAGGTCGACGACGGACGCCGCGCGGCGGTCACCGAGCGCCGGGTCGTCCAGCAGGGGTCCGAGCACGTCGGCGAGGGCCGTGCCGCCCGGCCCGGCCTCGGCGCCGTCCGGCACACCGCCGGCGGTGCCGCCGAGTCCGGTCAGGACGGAGCCGGCGCTGGGCGCGGGGCGGGGCGCCCCGGACGTCGTACCGGAGCCCTCGGGCCCGCGACCGTGATCTGCGCCACCCGTGCGTTCCATGGCGACGGCACGGTCGCGCTCGGCCGTACGCTGACCCATGGAGTCCCAGGGGCCGGCGGCGGTCACCACACCGGCGGCGAGTGCCAGCCCGGCGGTGGCGGCACCGGCGGTGTACTGCCAGGTCTTCGGCCTCGTAACCCGCGCGAGTTGCGGCGTCGCGGCCCGCGCGGCGCGTGCGAGACGCGGACGTACGGCGCCCGCGGCCCGCGCCACGTGCGGTCTCGCGGCCCGCCAAGGCCTCAGCTCTGGCACTATCACCAGCCCCTTTCGCGATCACCCACCTGCGTGAGGGACACTTAATCACCAGAACTATGTGCTGATCATGGAGGAGCGTCCGGTGGAGTTCGACGTCACGATCGAGATCCCGAAGGGTTCGCGGAACAAGTACGAGGTGGACCACGAGACCGGTCGTATCCGCCTGGACCGCCGCCTGTTCACCTCGACCGCCTACCCGACCGACTACGGCTTCGTCGAGAACACCCTCGGCGAGGACGGTGACCCGCTGGACGCGCTGGTCATCCTGGACGAGCCGACCTTCCCGGGCTGCCTCATCCGCTGCCGCGCGATCGGCATGTTCCGGATGACGGACGAGGCCGGCGGCGACGACAAGCTGCTGTGCGTGCCGTCGACCGACCCGCGTGTGGAGCACCTGCGTGACATCCACCACGTGTCCGAGTTCGACCGCCTGGAGATCCAGCACTTCTTCGAGGTCTACAAGGACCTGGAGCCCGGCAAGTCGGTCGAGGGCGCCGACTGGGTGGGCCGCACGGACGCCGAGGCCGAGATCGAGCGGTCCTACAAGCGCTTCAAGGACCAGGGCGGCCACTGATCAGGCACCCCTCCCGTAACGGGCCGCACGCGTGAAGCGTGCGGCCCGTTCACGTTTGGGTACGCATACTGAGGGCTACAGGAGGGTGTGTTCGAACCAGGGAGCGTTGCGCAGGTGACGGAGGCGGAGGACCGCAAACCACAGTCGGACGAGGCCCACAGTGCCTTCCGGCCGCCCGGTGGGGTCGCGGCGCCGGCCGACGGCGAGTCGTCGACGACGTCCGAGTTCGAGATCCCGCAGGGGCTGGCCGTCCCGCGGCCCACCGGCACGGAGTCGGAGACGACCTCGGAGTTCGCGCTGCCCGAGGGGCTGGACGCGCCCCCGGCGGCGCCCGCGGAGGGCGAGGGATCGGCGTTCACCACGCCGAGCACGTACAGCGCGTGGACCGCGCCGGCCGCGTTCACTCCGGCGAGCGGCTTCCCGGCGGTGAACCTGACGGACGTGCCCTGGCAGGACCGGATGCGCGCCATGCTGCGCATGCCGGTGGCCGAACGGCCCGCGCCCGAGTCGGCGCAGCGGCACGACGACGACACCGGCCCCGCCGTACCGCGCGTGCTCGACCTGACCCTGCGTATCGGGGAGCTGCTGCTGGCGGGCGGTGAGGGCGCCGAGGACGTGGAGGCGGCGATGTTCGCCGTGTGCCGCTCGTACGGCCTGGACCGCTGCGAGCCGAACGTCACCTTCACCCTGCTGTCGATCTCCCACCAGCCGTCCCTGGTCGAGGACCCGGTCACGGCGTCGCGGACGGTACGCCGCCGGGGCACCGACTACACGCGGCTCGCGGCCGTCTTCCACCTGGTGGACGACCTCAGCGACCCGGACACGAACATCTCCCTGGAGGAGGCCTACCGGCGCCTCGCGGAGATGCGCCGCAACCGGCACCCGTACCCCACCTGGGTGCTGACCACGGCGAGCGGGCTGCTCGCCGGCGCGGCGTCGGTGCTCGTCGGCGGTGGGCTGACCGTGTTCGTCGCGGCCATGCTCGGCTCGATGCTCGGCGACCGGCTGGCCTGGCTGTGCGCCGGGCGCGGGCTGCCGGAGTTCTACCAGTTCGCGGTGGCCGCGATGCCGCCGGCCGCGATGGGGATCATGCTGACGCTCGTCCACGTCGACGTGAAGGCGTCCGCGGTGATCACCGGTGGCCTGTTCGCGCTGCTGCCGGGGCGGGCGCTGGTCGCGGGGGTGCAGGACGGGCTGACCGGTTTCTACATCACCGCGTCCGCGCGCCTGCTCGAGGTCATGTACTTCTTCGTCAGCATCGTCGCCGGGGTGCTGATCGTGCTGTACTTCGGCGTCCAGCTGGGCGCCGAGCTGAATCCGGACGCCGAGCTGGGGACGGGCGACGAGCCCCTCGTCCAGATCGGCGCGTCGATGCTGCTGTCCCTGGCCTTCGCGATCCTGCTCCAGCAGGAACGATCCACCGTGCTGGCGGTGACCCTGAACGGGGGCGTCGCCTGGATCGTCTACGGCGCCATGCACGTCGCCGGCGGCATCTCGCCGGTGGCCTCCACGGCCGCCGCGGCGGGGCTCGTGGGCCTGTTCGGGCAGCTCATGTCCCGGTACCGGTTCGCGTCGGCGCTGCCGTACACGACCGCGGCGATCGGGCCGCTGCTGCCCGGTTCGGCGACGTACTTCGGGCTGCTGGCGATCGCGCAGAGCGAGGTCGACAGGGGGCTGGTGTCCCTGTCGACGGCCGTGGCACTCGCCATGGCCATCGCCATCGGGGTGAACCTCGGTGGGGAGATCTCGCGGCTGTTCCTGAAGGTGCCGGGGGCCGCGAGTGCGGCGGGGCGCCGGGCGGCCAAGCGGACGCGGGGGTTCTAGCACCGCGCGCCGTCACGGCCCCGCGCCCCTGGGCGGGTGGTGTCAGCGTCCCTGGTTGTAGGGGTACTGCCCGCCCTGCTGGTCGCCGTGGGGCTGCTGCCCGTAGCCCTGCGGGTACTGCTGGGCGTACGGCTGCTGCTGTCCGTAGGGCTGGTCGTACGACTGCTGCTGGGGCTGCTGCGGCTGCGGCTGCTGCGGGTACGCGTCCACGCGGCGGAGCTGGGTCGTGGCGTCGTCCATGACCGGGTACGCGGGCTGCGGCTGGTGCTGCTGGACCGCCGGCGGCTCGGTCGCGGCGGCGCGCTTCTTCTTGCCCCGCTCGCGGAGGTACTCGATGGCGATCGGGACGACCGAGACCACGACGATCAGCACCAGGATCGGCTCGACGTTCTTCCGGATGAACTCGATCTGGCCGAGCCAGTAGCCGGCGAGGGTGACGCCCGAGCCCCAGGCCACGCCGCCGATGACGTTGTAGGTGAGGAAGGTCCGGTACTGCATGCGGCCGGCGCCCGCCACGATGGGGGCGAAGGTGCGCACGATCGGCACGAAGCGGGCCAGGACGATTGCCTTGGGGCCGTACTTCTCCATGAACTCGTGGGCCTTGTCCAGGTTCTCCCGCTTGAAGAGCTTGGAGTTGGGACGGCTGAAGAGCTTGGGGCCCAGGAACTTGCCGATCATGTAGCCCACTTGGTCACCGATGACGGCGGCCAGCACGATCAGGGTGCACACCAGCCACAGCGGCTGGGTGATGTAACTGCCCTCGGCCACGAAGAGACCCGCCGTGAACAGCAGCGAGTCACCGGGCAGGAAGGCGAAGAGTCCGGACTCGGCGAAGACGATGAGCAGGATGCCCGGTAGAGCGAAGGTCTCGATCAGGTAGTCCGGGCTGAGCCACTCGGGGCCGAGCGCAAGCGTGGTCACGGGATTGTGGCTCCTGCTGCTGGGGGAGGCGGGCTGGACCTGGCTGCCCAAACGTACAACGCAGCCGTGGCAGTCCAGGTTCCACGGGGGTCCCAGAGGTGCACTGTGACGCTCCCCGGGGAAACCTGAGAACCATGGGTATTGAAGAATACGGCGGCGGCCAGGGTCCTCGGCCCGAGGTGCTCGTAGTGACCACGAACGATCTGCCGGGCCACCGCGTGCAGGAGGTGCTCGGGGAGGTCTTCGGACTGACCGTGCGCTCCCGGCACCTGGGGAGCCAGATCGGCGCCGGGCTGAAGTCGATGGTCGGCGGTGAGCTGCGCGGGCTCACGAAGACGCTGGTGGAGACCCGCAACGAGGCGATGGAGCGGCTCGTCGAGCAGGCACGCGCGCGCGGGGCCAACGCGGTGCTGGCGTTCCGCTTCGACGTGACGACGGCGGCGGACGTGGGCACCGAGGTGTGCGCGTACGGGACGGCGGTGGTGGGGGGGGGGGGGGGGGGGGGCCGGCCCCCCCCCCCCCGCGGGGGGGGGGGGGGGGGGGGGGGGGGGCGGGGGGCGGCCCGGGGGGGGGGGGGGGCGGGGGGGGGGGGGGGCCGGGGCGGGGGGGGGGGGGGGGGGGGGGGCCCCGGGGGGGCCCGCCGCC